>NZ_BAAASJ010000113.1:0-304391 GCF_039532825.1 Streptomyces vastus | reverse complement strand
AACGCCAACGTCGCCCGCATACGGTTCACTTCATGTGCGTCCACACACCCAACATGCTCCTGATCAGAACCAACGGAAAGACCTAACGGAGTCCTACTAGCGGCTAGCGGAAGCAATGCCGGTAGTGCTAGCCAGGCTGGCGGAAGCTAGCGGAACTAGCGGAATCATCAGTGATCTTTACGGCTGGCCGGAGATAGGCAGTGTTCTTTCCGCTGCCTGATTTCTCTAGTTCTCCCTGGTCGCAAAGGGTGCCTAGTGCATTCCTGGTCGTCGATGGGGGCAAGCCTGTCAGCTCCGCCATTTGCGCCGTTGTGATCGATTGCAGCGGTTCGAGCTGGCGGACTACTAGCAGAACGCGGTCAAGCGCGGTCGCCTGGGCGTTGATCACTTCCGACCAGTTAGCGGAACGGACGACCAGCGAACTGCACTGCGCCGAGTCGTGTTCCTGGTCGGCGGGCAGCCCGCAAAAGTGCTGCACCTGCATGCGGATGTTCCAGAAAAGATCATCCCTGTCGTCTTTCTGCTTCTTAATCGAGACCTTTGCAAAGCGCTCCGTTTCTGCGCCTGCCGCTTTAGCCACGTAAAGGACCGTGTCCGCAGCGCCGTACAGTGAGCCGTGCCCCCGCAATACGTCCGTTCCTTTTGTGGTGTGGTGCAGGGTGAGCACGCATGCGCCGGTTGCCAGGCGCAGCGCGGTAACCGCTTCAACGTATGTGCTCATGACTGACCCGTTCTCTTCCAGTCCGGGCGTAACTCGGGACTGAGTGTCAATCACAATGAGAGCTGGGCGGATCTCCTGGCAGATGGCTATTAGCTCATCTAGAAACCCTTCCTCCGTTATGCGTATCGCCATGGTGAGGAACTTCAATTGGCCGTCGAGAGACTTACCCGTCATTGCCTCCCAGGCGCGTTTACGCTTCGCCATGCCCGCCGATCCTTCAGCGGCGATGTAAAGGACAGGGCCCTGTTTCGTTGGCGCTCCTGCCCAGTCAACGCCTGCGCCCAGGGCAACGGATGCCGCTATGTCGAGCGCAACGAATGACTTGTAACAGCCGGGGTCGCCGTACATCCATGCAAGCGAGTCTTTCGCCAATAGAGAGTGAACGAGGTACTCAACCTTTATGTCATTTATATCGCCTGCATCGAAAAGGCTGCCTCTAAGGGTTGCCACGATTTCCGCCGACTTTTTGGCGGCATGCTTCTTACGGGCCCGTTCCTGACACTCGTAATAGTCGGCTAGCTCTGCCGCTTTCTCTTCAAGGACAAACTCGCGCTTACTCGCATCTACGAGCCTTACAATCTCGGCATCAAGTCCTTTCATCTCTTCTGGCAGATGATGGCCGATGCGCAGGATTAGCTGCTTTATGTCATCGCTGAATGAGTGGTAAGCCGAGTTATTCGGGTCTAGCCAGTACGCCAGCGCTATTCGCGCATCTATCCCTAGCTGTGTTATTTCCGGCGGCCCTGCATCCGGCGCCCGATTCGGCCTGATGCCGTCCGGGCAGCCTGGGAAGTTGCAGACTCCTTTGACCTGCCCGTGTTGGCACTGTTCGATTGGCTGTGTCACTCCTCGCCCCCGCTAATCCGGTCCTCTAGGACCGTCGGGAGTCGCCCAGCGGCTAGAGCTGCCCGTATCGCGTCGGGCACGTCTGTAAGGGCGCCCCGCAATACGGGGCAAGTGTCGTCGTGGCCAACATTCATGTGATAAATGCCGGACGGATCGCGCGTGACGCCGTTAACGCGTGAGTTGCAATGGCTGCATTTGTAGTTCCTCGCGTAATCCTTGATTGCTTTGGGTGGCCCTTTTGGCGCCGGCAACGGCTTCCTGGGCTTCTTTTTCTTGGGCATGTTTCAGCACTCCAAAATAGTCAGGTTCAATAGGCGCTACGTATTCAGTTGTTGTTCTTCCAACCGGCTGACGGCCGCTCTGCCCGTGTACAGGCTGCGGTGCGCCCTCTGTGCAGTTGTCAAGGTGCATTCGCTTCGGCCTAGATATGCGGTTGTTGGGCAGGGGTGATTACTCGACTGGAGGCAGTAGGGCGCGCAGTCGCTCGATTTGATCGGCGGTGAGGGGCGGGGCGCTTTCGACAACGCGCCTGATGCGCTCTTCCAGCGTGAGTGTCTTCAACTCCCGCTGTTCTTCGGTGATATCGGCGTTCGGATCTTGACGCCTGCGCCCAGCGATGCGGGCACGGAGTTTCGCCGTCTCGGGAGAGATAGGCACTGGAGACTCCGGAATATGTCCCGTCGGGACTAGGGGAGTGAGTCCGGCTGCGGTGTGCAGCAAAAACCCAGCCTACGCATATAGCTGGGAAAGGCAAGAAAAAGCTTGGAATTGCAGAGTCGGCCCACTCCACACCGGATTTGAGCACGCATGCGCGCGGCCCTGCACGGCCACCAGGCGCACGAAAGCGCCCCCGCCCAGGAAAGGGGCGGGGGCGCTGCTGTCCTGCGTTACGCGGCCGGTTGGGCCGTCTCGCGGTGCCACTCGATACGGTCGACCGGGTCAACACGCCTGCCCGCACCGACCGGCATGAGGCGTACCTCGCCCAGCACCGAGGGGGCCAGCACCATGCGCGCTACGGCACGCCGTGCCGCCACAGGAGCGGCGAACCAGCGCCGTGCAACATCCTTACCGGGCGTGATCATGTCGGCGAGTTGCGCGGGCGCTCTCAGCTTCTGTTCCTCGGACTGAAGACGCGCAATGTCCTCGGTGAGGGAATCGACCAGGCGGCCCATGGCGAGCGCCTCGCCCACCGTGGCCGTCTTGGTGCGCTCCGCCTCGCTCCGCTCGCCCTTCAATTGCTCTATCTCGGCGCGGATCTCCTCGGCGCGCGCCTCATCCTCCGGGGCCGCGGTGAACGCCGCGTAGACCCGGCTCTCGTCGGCGAGGAACGCGAGGATCACGCCCGGCTGCTCCTCGGTGCCGATCAGGAACTCATCAATGCGCGCACGGGGGATGCGGATACATCCGTGTTCGCGGCAGTCGTAGCACGGTGTGCCCTTGACCTGTACGGCGCGCATGGGGCCGCCGCACTTCCCGCACCGGATGATCCGGGTCAGCTCATGCTGAGCGCGGCCGTCCGGACGCCGCTTCTGGCTCTGCGTCCTGGTGTTGAGCATGCGCACCACTGCCCGGTAATCCGCCTCAGAGACAAGCCCCTTCCACGTTCCGGGCCGCTCTGTGCCATGGTGCGAGCGGATACCGGCATACGCAGTCTTGACGGCCATACTCCGCAGGTGCTGCGGCACGAACGGGCGCCCCGAAGCGTTGCGGATGCCCCGCTCGGCGAAGTCACGCGCGATGGCGCCCATGGCGTGCCCGGCTTTGATCCGCCGGAACAGTTCACGGACTACGTCGGCCCGGCTCAGGCCCGGAATGGCTTCGGTCGTGTCGGCTATCCAGTCCGTGAGCTTGCCTGTGCGCGTGTCGTGCACGGGCACGTAGCCGTAGGGGGCGCGGCCGGTCGGACGGCCGTCCGCGGCATTCGAGGCGGCATTACGCGCGGTGCGAGTGTGGACCTTGTACGACTCGTACTGAGAGTCCACGGCGTCTTCCTGCAAGCTGCGGACATCGCGGCCGTTGCGCGGGTCGTAGGTGCGTCCATGGCTGGTCACATGGATGAGTTTGCCCTGTTCCTCGCACAGCTCGATGAGGTGCGCCCATTCTGAGACCTTGCGGCTGCCACGGCTGGACTCCCAGATGATCAGAACGTCGTCGGTGAACGCGCCGGAAGTCAGGTCCGTGACCAGTCGCGCGAAGTCGCCGCGCTTCTTCCGGCCGTACTTGCTGGCCGATATGCCGTCATCGATGTACGGGGCGGCACTGATCATGATGCGGTGCGTCTCAGCGCTGCGGATGTTGTCGGCGTGCTGCTCCTCGCAGGACTGCCCCTTCTTCTTGCTGACTCGGAGGTATTCCCTGCCGCTGAGCTGCTGTGTTGTCGTCATGCGTCACAGCATGACAGAGAGGTCCCCTTCTGACTGTGTTCCCTTCGCTCGACCGGGGGGACCCCCATGACCGGGGGGACCCCCATGACCGGGGGGACCCCCATCGCGGCGGAGCCGCACATTGGTACGGCCCCGCGCCCCTAGGGGGCGCCTTCGGTGGGCCTATGTGACCTTGTGCACCTTTTGTGCAGTACGTCTCCCCGGTCCCGCATACTGATACGAACCCCCGTCCGGAGGCAGGCTCCGCTAGCATTCTTCGCATCATGCGTTTCGGGCTGCTTCTCCTTAGCTGCCGCGGCGAGGGCCTGTAGTCGAGGCCGACCCCCTCCCCGCGGAGTCTGGCGTTGCGCCGTCGGCCGTCCTTCCGGACACCACGAGGAGCCCACGCATCATGGCGAACCGCCAGCAGCCCACGTCCATGCCGATCCACAAGTACCGCCCGTACGACCAGGTCGACATCCCCGACCGCACGTGGCCCGACAACCGGATCACCGTCGCCCCCCGCTGGCTCTCCACGGACCTGCGCGACGGCAACCAGGCCCTGATCGACCCCATGTCGCCCGCCCGCAAGCGTGAGATGTTCGATCTGCTGGTGAGGATGGGCTACAAGGAGATCGAGGTCGGGTTCCCCGCTTCCGGGCAGACCGACTTCGACTTCGTACGCTCGATCATCGAGGAAGAGGGCGCGATCCCCGATGACGTCACGATCTCCGTACTGACCCAGGCCCGCGAGGACCTGATCGAGCGGACCGTGGAGTCGCTGGTCGGTGCGAAGCGCGCCACCGTGCACCTGTACAACGCCACGGCGCCTGTGTTCCGCCGCGTCGTCTTCCGCGGCTCGAAGGACCAGATCAAGCAGATCGCGGTCGACGGTACGCGGCTGGTCATGGAGTACGCCGAGAAGCTGCTGGACGAGCGGACGACCTTCGGCTACCAGTACAGCCCCGAGATCTTCACCGACACCGAGCTGGACTTCGCCCTGGAAGTCTGCGAGGCCGTCATGGACGTCTGGCAGCCCGGCCCGGACCGCGAGATCATCCTCAACCTGCCCGCCACCGTGGAGCGTTCGACCCCCTCCACGCACGCGGACCGCTTCGAGTGGATGTCGCGCAACCTGTCGCGCCGCGAGTACGTCTGTCTGTCCGTCCACCCGCACAACGACCGCGGTACGGCGGTCGCGGCGGCCGAGCTGGCGCTGATGGCCGGCGCCGACCGCATCGAGGGCTGCCTGTTCGGGCAGGGCGAGCGCACCGGCAACGTCGACCTGGTCACCCTGGGCATGAACCTGTTCTCGCAGGGCGTCGACCCGCAGATCGATTTCTCGAACATCGACGAGGTCCGGCGCACCGCCGAGTACTGCAACCAGATGGAGGTCCACGCCCGCCACCCGTACGTCGGCGACCTCGTCTACACCTCCTTCTCCGGCTCCCACCAGGACGCCATCAAGAAGGGCTTCGACGCGATGGAGGCGTCCGCGAAGGAGCAGGGCAAGACGGTCGACGACATCGAGTGGGCGGTTCCGTATCTGCCCATCGACCCCAAGGATGTCGGCCGCTCGTACGAGGCGGTCATCCGCGTCAACTCGCAGTCCGGCAAGGGTGGTATCGCCTACGTCCTGAAGAACGACCACAAGATGGACCTGCCGCGCCGGATGCAGATCGAGTTCTCGAAGATCATCCAGGCGAAGACGGACGCCGAGGGCGGCGAGGTCACGCCGAAGGACATCTGGGCGATCTTCCAGGACGAGTACCTGCCGAACCCCGCGAACGCCTGGGGCCGTATCCAGCTGAAGAACGGCCAGTCCACCACCGACAGGGACGGTGTGGACACGCTGACCGTCGAGGCCGAGGTGGACGGCGCCGAGACCACCCTGGTGGGTACGGGCAACGGCCCGATCTCCGCGTTCTTCCACGCGCTGCAGGGCATCGGCGTCGACGCCCGGCTGCTCGACTACCAGGAGCACACGATGAGCGAGGGCGCCTCCGCGCAGGCAGCCTCGTACATCGAGGTCGCGATCGGCGACAAGGTCCTGTGGGGGATCGGCATCGACGCGAATACGACACGCGCCTCGCTGAAGGCGGTCGTCTCCGCGGTCAACCGCGCGACGCGATAAGCCCGTTCACCTGCTTTTCTCCGGCCCCGTCCGCCACCTCGGCGGGCGGGGCCGCGGCGCGATAACCGGCCATGTCGCCGAGTGGCCTCGTACGGGGTACTGACTCCACGTCGACAATGTGGCTAACATCACGCCAGCGCGGCGATGGTGCCGCGGGGTCAGGGAGGTGCGACGTGCTGCCAGGATGGGGACGAAACAGCCGGTTTGTCCGCGCTCGCGCGCTCGGCGTTTCCCGCGTCCTGGGGACCCGTACCGCGTGGACCACGGTCGGTGACGGCGAGTTCTTCTGCCCCGGCTGCGGAGGCGACCGCAACTACCAGCGCCTCGCAGGCCGCCGCCGCTTCACCCTGCTCGGCATGCCGGTCCTGCCGCGCGGCGCCACCGGACCCGTCGTGGAGTGCGCCGCCTGCCGACACCACTTCGGCGCGGACGTCCTCGACCACCCCACCACCATCCGCTTCTCCGCGATGCTGCGCGACGCCGTCCACACCGTCGCGCTCGCGATCCTGGCCGCGGGCGGCACCTGCTCCCGTACGTCCCTGGAGACAGCCGCCGACGCCGTACGCGCGGCCGGCTTCGAGGACTGCACCGAGGACCAGCTCGCCGCGCTCGTCGAGGCCCTCGCCGCCGACACCGGCCGCGTCCACGGCGGACCCTGCGGACCGGGCCTGGCCATAGAACTCCACGAGGCGCTGGACCCGCTGGCCCCGCACCTCGCCCCCACCGGCCGTGAGTCGATCCTCCTCCAGGGCGCCCGCATCGCCCTCGCCGACGGCCCGTACACCCCCGCCGAACGCGACGCCCTCGCGACCGTGGGCGCGGCGCTGACGATCTGCTCGGACGATGTGACGAGGCTGCTGGCTGCGGCACGTACGCCGTCGTAAGGGGCAAGAGCCGTACGGGTGCGGGCGCAGGACCGGTGGCACAGACGCCCTACTACCGCCGACGGCGCTACTCCCCGGGGAGTAATCCGCCCCCTCAGTCACCCCCGGCAGTACCCCCGAAGTCGCCCTGACGCGCGACGATTCCGGCCCTTCGCGCCGGGAGTCTGGTGGATGTCCAGACGCCCGTCCAAGGGAGGGGGATCCCGCCATGGGGCCCGAGAACCACGGGAAACCCGCAAAGACAACCACGCGTACGCGGCGACGAGCCGTGCCCTGGGTGCTGCTCGGGCTCTGGGTGGCCGTGCTCGCCTTGACCTCGCCGTTCGCGTCCAAGCTGTCCGATGTGCAGCACGACCGAGCCGTCGACTATCTGCCGGCGAGCGCGGACTCCACCCAAGTCGCCAAGATCCAGGAGCAGTTGCCCGGCGGCGAGACCACCGAGCTGGTGCTCGTCTACCACCGGGACGGCGGGCTGACCACCGCCGACCGTGAGACGGCGGCCCAGCAGGTCGAGGAGATCGCGGGCGCGGGCCGGCTGACCGGAACCCCCAGGGGCGTACCGTCCGAGGACGGGACCACCTTGATGTACCCGGTCGCCAGCAACGAACCGGGAATCGACGAGAAGCTCCGGGACGAGTTCGTCAACGACGTACGCGATGTCGCCCAGGGGGACGGCGGGCTGAGCGTCGAGGTGGGCGGCCAGGGGGCGCTGGCCACCGACGCGAGCGAGGTGTACGAATCGCTCGACGGGCCGCTGCTCTACACCACCGTCGGCGTGGTCGCGCTCCTGCTGATCCTCATCTACCGCAGCCCGCTGCTGTGGCTCGTTCCGCTCACCGTCGCGGGCGTCGCCAACTACCTCTCGACGGGTGTCGCCTACGGCCTCAACTCGGCCTTCGGCACGACCATTTCCGGCCAGAGCACCGGCATCATGACGATCCTCGTGTTCGGCGCGGGCACCGACTACGCGCTGCTGCTGATCGCCCGCTACCGGGAGGAACTGCGGCGCATCGAGCGGCCGTACGACGCCATGCGGGCCGCCCTGCGCGGCTGCGGCCCCGCCGTTCTCGCCTCGTCCGGCACGGTCGCCGCGGGACTGCTGTGCCTGCTGGCCGCCGACCTCAACAGCAGCCGCGGTATGGGGCCGCTGGGCACCGTCGGCGTCCTGTGCGCGCTCCTCGCCATGCTGACGCTGTTGCCCGCGCTCCTCGTACTGCTGGGCCGTCGCGTGTTCTGGCCGATGGTGCCCGCGTTCGGGAGCCGGCCGAAGGAGCGCAGGTCGCTGTTCACCGCGATGGGCAGCTCGGCCGGGCGTCGGCCGCTGGCCGTGCTCGCGGGCGGTGTGGTCCTGCTCGGCGCGCTCGCGACGGGCATGCTGAACCTGCCCGGAGCGGTCAAGCAGGAGGACTCCTTCGTCGACAAGCCGGAAGCGGTCGTCGCGATGGAGACGCTCGCCGCCGCCTATCCCGAGCAGAGCACCCAGCCGATCAACGTGATCACTCCCAGCGGGCAGGCCGACGAGACGTTGGCGGCGGTGCGAGAGCATGACGGCGTCGCAAGCGCCGAGCGCGGACGCAGCGGGGACGGCTGGACGGAGATCTCCGTGATCGCCGAGGACCCGCCCCAGTCGGCGGGCGAGACCGCGACGATCGAGTCCCTGCGCTCGCAGCTCGACGGGTCCTACCTCGGAGGCCCGAGCGCCGAGCAACTCGACCTGAAGGACACCAACGCCAGCGACACCAAGGTCGTCGTGCCGCTCGTCCTCGGCTCCGTGCTGCTGATCCTGATCGCGTTGCTGCGCAGCGTGGTCGCCCCGCTGCTGCTGGTGGCCGCCGTGGCCGCCGTGTGGGGCGCGGCGCTCGGCATCGGCGGACTGGTCTTCGGCCCGGTCTTCGGCTTCGAGGGAACCGATCCCGGACTCGGACTGCTCTCCTTCGTGTTCCTCGTCGCCCTCGGCGTCGACTACGGCATCTTCCTCATGCACCGGATGCGCGAGGAATCCCTGTCCGGCAAGGAACCCGTGGCCGCCGCGCTCACCGCGCTGCGGACGACGGGGGGCGTCATCGCCTCCGCGGGCCTCGTCCTCGCCGCGACCTTCGCGGTACTGCTGAACATGGGCCTGGTGCAGCTGGTCGAGCTGGGCTTCGTGATCTCGGTCGGGGTGCTGCTGGACACCTTCCTCGTACGGACGTACCTGGTGACCAGCGCCAGTGTCGCCCTGCGGCGGAAGGTGTGGTGGCCGGGCCGACTGTCGCGCGAACCGGAGCCGGACACTGACACACAGGAGCCGCCGCGACAGCAGGAGCCCGTCGCAGTTCCGTAGACACCCGCGGGCGTCCCTTCCACTCCCTGCCACTGCCGGAGGGACGCCCGCCTGACGGAAGATGGAGCAGTGCCGCGTCCCCAATCCCTCATCGAGCGCGCCCTGACCGCCGTCAACCACCCTCCGGCGGTCCCCTCCCTGCGCAACGACGCACACCTCGCCGCCGCAGTGGCCGCCCTCGCCACCGTCATGGCCCTCTTCCTCAAGGACGGGCGCGACCCCGACCTCCTCGGGTGGACGCTGCTGCTCGGCGCGAACGTCCCGCTGATCTGGCGCCGGCGCCACCCCATGACCGCGATGCTGGCCGTGGTGGCCTGCATCGCCCCGTACCACGCGCTCGACTACACCCACAGCGCCCCCGTCCCGGCGACCCTGCTCGCGCTCTACACCGTCGCCGTCACCGGCAGCGCCCGCCGCACCCTGCTCATCGGGACCGTCCTCATCGGCATGACCCTCACCGTCAACGCGGTCACCAATCCGGACGGACTCGCCGAGATCATCCGCATCACCGGCTGGCTCATCTCCGTACTGCTCCTCGGCGGCTACATCCGCGTCCACCGCCAGTACCTCGCCTCCGCCCTGGAACGCGCCGAACGCGCCGAACGCACCCGCGAGGAGGAGGCCCGCCGCCGGGTCGCCGAGGAGCGGCTGCGCATCGCACGCGACCTGCACGACCTGCTCGCGCACAGCATCACGCTCATCGGCGTGCAGACCTCCGTAGCCGCCCACGTACTGGCCGCCGACCCGGACCGCCTCGACCGCCAGGCCGTCGCGAAGGCGCTCGACGACATCGCCGACACCTGCCGCACCGCCCGCGGCGAACTCCGCACCACCCTCGAGGTGCTGCGCGCCTCCGAGCACGGCGACGGCCGCGGACCGCTGCCCGGCCTCGACGGCATCGCCCACCTGGCGGAGACCGCCCGCACCGCCGGGGCACGGGTCGATGTGACCGTACGGGCCGACCGCGCGCCGCCCGCCGTGGGCGCCGCCGCGTACCGCATCGTGCAGGAGGCGCTGACCAACTCGGTACGGCACGGGGGGCCGGGGCTCTCGATCCAGGTGCACGTGTACGAGAAGGACGGCGCCCTGCACGTCTCGGTCGCCGACGACGGCACCGGGCCGTGCTCCACGGACACCCCAGGGTTCGGTCTCGTCGGGATGCGGGAGCGGGCGCGGAGTGTGGGCGGCACACTGGACGCCGGGCCGGGGACCGGCGGGGGGTTCGAGGTGAGTGCCGTACTGCCTGAGCTGCCTGTACCGCCCCAGCCGCCCCCGCCGCCCGCGTCATCCGCCCCGTCCATGCGCCGAGAAGAGGCCCGATGACCCTGATTCGTGTTCTGCTCGCCGACGATCAGACCCTCGTACGGTCCGCCTTCGCGATGCTCGTCAAGTCGGCCGGGGACATGGAGGTCGTGGGGCAGGCGGGTACTGGGCGGGAGGCTGTGGAGCTGGCTCGGTCGGAGCGGGCGGATCTGGTGGTGATGGACATCCGCATGCCGGACCTCGACGGGATCGAGGCGACCCGGGTCATCGCCGCCGACGAGGATCTTGCCGGGGTCAAGGTCCTCGTCCTGACGACGTACGACACCGACGAGCACATCGTCGAGGCGCTGCGGGCCGGAGCCTCCGGGTTTCTTGTGAAGGACACGAAGCCTGCCGAACTCCTCGACGCGATCCGTACGGTGGCCGCGGGCGAGTCGCTCCTGTCGCCCGGGCCGACCTCGCGGCTGATCGCCCGTTTCCTGCGGTCGCCGCATGCCGTGGCTCCCGCGGCGGGCGGTCCCGAGGAGCTCTCCGAGCGGGAGCGGCAGGTGCTGGCCCTTGTCGCGCGCGGGCTCAACAACACCGAGATCGCTGAGGCGTTGGGGCTCAGTCCGCTGACCGCGAAGACCCATGTCAGCCGGATCATGGGGAAGTTGGGGGCGCGGGATCGGGCGCAGTTGGTGATGGTGGCGTATGAGTCGGGGCTGGTGATTCCGGGCGAGGTGTGACGGCGCGGCGGAACGCGTGGTGCATGAGCCAGAGGCCGAAGGCATTTCCCACCCGAGCACATGGTCACTAGTTTCGGAGGCATGACTGGTGCCGAGATCTCCGAGACACCCGACACCTCCTCGACGGGCCGGGCGGTCTCCCTCTCACACGGTCCTCTCCCGGTGCGGGAGAGCGTGCTGCTCGGGCTGGCCGTGTTGGGCGTCTCGGCCACCGGACCACTCGCAGCCGCCGCGCAGGCCCCGGCACTGGCAATCGCCTTCTGGCGGAACGCCGCCGCGAGCACCGTCCTATTGGGTGGCCTGGCCTTTCGCCGCAGGGAACGCAGGCCGGACGGGGCGGACCGGAGCGCGATGCGGCTGTCCCTGCTCTCCGGGGTGTTCCTCGCCGGGCATTTCGCGACCTGGATTCCCAGTCTCACCATGACGTCGGTGGCCGCCTCGACCGCCCTGGTGTGTGCGGCGCCCCTGTGGTCCGGCCTCATCGCGCGCATGCGCGGGGCGCGGCTTGGCGGTCGTGTGTGGGCCGGGATGGCGCTGGCGCTGGTCGGCGTCCTCCTCATCGGTGGAGCCGACTTCCAGACCTCATCCACCGCGCTGGCCGGTGATCTGCTCGCCCTGACCGGGGCGTTGTGCATGGCCGCTTATCTGACGGTCGGGGAGTCCGCGCGCAGGGTGGTGGACACGGCGACGTACGCGAGGACCAGTTACGCCGCCGCAGCCGTGCTCCTGCTGGTGACGTGTCTGCTTTCCGGCAGTGCCCTGTTCGGCTACTCCGCGCACACCTGGCTGCTGCTGGCCGCGCTCACGGTGTGCGGCCAGCTCATCGGTCATACGCTCTTCAACCGGTCCCTGAAGCTCCTCAACGGGCACACCGTCGCCACGATCACCCTTCTCGAGGTCCCCGGCGCCGCGCTCCTGGCCGCCGTATGGCTCGGCCAGACCCCGTCACCGGCCGTCGTCGTCGGTATCGTGGTGGTCTTGCTGGGTGTCCACATGGCGATCCGCGCCCAGCGCACCCGCACCGGCTGATGCGGCGTCAGTGCACCCGGCGTGGGCGTACGGGGCCGGTCGCTGGAAGTCCGGTGCCGCTGGGAGCGGTTGTGTCCTCGGGACTGCGGAGCCCCAGCCGGGGGCCCAGGGGCGGAGCCCATGGCTTCGGGAAGGGGGCGGGCTTGGGAAGAAAAACTCCCTACAGCAACCCCGCCCCGGCCAAAAACTTCCCCACCCGCTCAACCTCCCCCGCTGACAACGCAACCTGCGGCTCCGCCGTAACCGGACACTCAATAACCCCCCGCAAATGCAGCGCCGCCTTGAACGCCCCGAGGCCCGACGAACTGCCGCCCATCCGAGCGGAATCCCCCACCCGCACCATCCCGAACAACGCACACAACCGCTCTTGCTCGGCCCTGGCCCTCTCCCAGTCCCCCTCCCGGCAGAGCCGGTAGAGGCGTACGTACCCCTGAGGATCCACGTTCGCCAACCCCGGCACCGCCCCATCCGCGCCCATCGCCAGCGCTGTGTCGACGACACGCTCGGACCCGGTCAGCACACTGAACCCGGCCACAGCGGGATCCATTCGCGCCCCCATCACAACGGCCCGGAACCCGCCCTCGTCCCCGCTGGAATCCTTCAAACCGGCCAGCACCCCGTCCGCTGCCAGCTCCAGCACCGACTCCGCACTCAGCTTGGTATGGACGGACGCCGGAAGGTCGTACGCGAAGACCGGCACCGAAGACCGCGAAGCGATGAGGCGGTAGTGGCGGGAGACCTCCGCCGGATGCGTCCGCGTGTAGAACGGCGCCGTGACGACCACCGCATCGGCACCCGCATCCGTGACGTACCGGACGTGATCGAGAACCCGGGGAGTCGTCATGTCGATGGCACCCGCGAGAATGGGCAGCTGACCACCCACGTGGGCGACGACCGTTTCGACGACAAGACGCCGATGACGGTCGGTCAGGTACGCGGCTTCGGACGAAGAGCCGAGGACGAAGAGCCCGTGCACCCCGCCCTCCACCAGGTGATCGACAAGCCTGAGAAGCGAGGGTACGTCCACCTCGCGGTCCGGTGTCAGGGGCGTGCAGACGGGTGGAACGACACCGGTCAGCGGGGCGGAAAGGGTCATCAAGGGCTCCCTGTACTGCTGCTTTATGACTTCTCGACGGGGCCATCGGCCATGGCGGTGGCCTCCGGAACCGCGGTGGCGGCCTGCGCCACCAGCTCACGTGTCGACTGCTCCTCCTCCACAGGATGATGGCAGCGGAAGCGATGCCCGGGACTCGACGCGTCCGCGAAGCCGGGCATGATCTCGGCGCACCGGGAGTCGGCCTTCCAGCAGCGCGTACGGAAGGGGCAGCCGCTCGGGGGACGGGTCGCCGACGGGACGGGTCCCACCAGTGGAATCGGGTCGATCGGGTCCAGCAGGCCGGGGGTCGCGGAGAACAGCGCGCGGGTGTACGGATGCCGGGCCCGATCCGTCACCTCGTCGGCGGGTGACTCCTCGACGATCCGCCCCAGATACATCGTGATGACGCGGTCGCTCATCCGCCGCACGGTCTGGATGTCGTGCGAGACGAAGACGAGGGCGAGTCCGAGGCGTTCCTTCAGGTCCAGGAGCAGGTTGAGGATCTGGGCGCGTACCGACACGTCCAGCGCGCTTGTCGGTTCGTCCGCCACGACCAGGTCCGGTTCGAGCGCCAACGCACGTGCGATCGCCACGCGCTGACGCTGGCCGCCGGAGAGCTGTCCGGGGAGTCCTTCGGCCAGTACGCGCGGGAGTCCGACCAGGGACATCAACTCCCGTACACATTCCTCCCGTTGCCCGCCCGTGCCCCGCCTGTGCACATCGAGCGGGTCGCGCAGGATCTGCCGTACCGTCAGGCGGCGGTTCAGGGCGGTCGACGGGTCCTGGAAGATCATGCCGGTGTGGGCGCCGACCGTGGCCCGCCGCTCGGCCGGCTTCATCGTCCACAGGTCACGGCCGCGGAAGGACACCGTCCCGGACGTCGGCTTCTGTACGCCCACCAGGACCTTGGCGAGCGTCGACTTGCCGCAGCCGGACTCGCCGACGACGCCCACCGTCTCGCCGGGCGCGATGGCGAGATCGGCGCCGGTGAGGGCGTACACGCGATCGCGCGAGAACAGGCCGCCGGTGCGCGCCTTGTGGACGACGTGGGTGTCGGAGAGCGTGATGACGGGGCCGGCTTCAGGGTCCTGCGTCGCCTCACCGTCCCGCTTCATGGCCTCGCTCAATTCACGGCCTCGCTTTCCGTCGTGCTTCCCGCCGGCTCGGTCGTCGTGGTCGTGGCCAGGGGGAGTGCCGGGTGGTGGCAGGCGACCTCGTGGTGTCGGTGCGGGCCGGCCAGCCGGGGCGCGGTCGTACGGCACACCTCGGTCGCCATCGGGCAGCGGTCGGAGAACCGGCACCCCGCCGGGAAGTCGGCCGGGGAGGGGACGACGCCCTTGATCTGCGTCATCCGTTCGGCCGCCCCCTCCAGGGACAGGACACTGCCCAGCAGCCCGCGCGTGTAGTGGTGGGAGGGCGACTCCACCAGGTCCGCCGTCACCCCCGACTCCACGATCTGGCCGCCGTACATCACCACGACCCGGTCGGTGACGTCCGCGATGAGCGCGAGGTCGTGGGAGACGAGGATCAGCGCGAAGTCCAGCTCTTCGCGCAGCCGCAGCAGCAGTTCGATGATCTGTGCCTGGACCGTGACGTCCAGGGCTGTGGTCGGCTCGTCGGCGACGATCAGCTTCGGCTGGCGGGAGAGGGCCATGGCGATCAGTACGCGCTGGCGCTGGCCGCCGGACAGTTCGTGCGGGTAGCTGCGCAGGGTGCGTTCCGGGTCGAGGCCGACCAGTTCCAGGAGTTCGGCGCCCGTGCGCTTGCCGCCGCGCCGTATCACCTGCCCCAGCTGGGCGCGG
The DNA here is from genome assembly GCF_039532825.1 of Streptomyces vastus. Lineage (NCBI taxonomy): Bacteria > Bacillati > Actinomycetota > Actinomycetes > Kitasatosporales > Streptomycetaceae > Streptomyces > Streptomyces vastus. The sequence goes on along the minus strand of NZ_BAAASJ010000113.1, from coordinate 289,202 downwards.
ATCGTCATCGCCGGGTTCAGGGACGACAGGGCGTCCTGGTAGATCATCGCCATGTCGTGGCCGAGGAGCTTGCGCCGTACGCGCATCGGTTCGCCGACCAACTGCCGCTGGTTGAAGCGGACATGGCCGCGTACCCGGGCGCCCTTCGGCTCAAGCCCCATCACCGCGAGCGCGGTCAGCGACTTGCCGCAGCCCGACTCGCCGACCAGGCCGAGCACTTCACCGGGCTGTACGTCGAAACTGATGCCGTCGACGATGTCCACACCCCCGTGGCGGGCATCGAAGCCGATGGCCAGGTTCTCGACGGCGAGCACCGGCTGCCCCTCGCGCAGGGGCCGGGCCCGTGAACGCAGCCGCTGGGCCGCCTCCGTGAGCCCCGGCAGTTCGAGGACCTTGCCGCTGCCCGGCTCGGGGGCCTCCAGGCGGTCCTTCTCCACGGACGTACGCGCCGCCTCGACGTCGCGTGCCGTGGGCGCGGCCCAGGCATCCGACACGCCCTCGGAGAGGATGTTCAGCGACAGCACCGTGATCAGCATCAGCAGCCCGGGGAACACGGTCGCCCACCAGCCGCCGGTCAGCACCATGTTCTTGCCGTCGGCGATGACGCTGCCCCAGGACGGGTCCGGGGGCCGCACGCCCGCGCCGATGAACGACAGCGACGCCTCGAAGACGATGGCCTCGGCGACCTGCACCGTGCAGAACACCAGCACCGGGGCGGCGCAGTTGATGGCGACGTGCTTCAGCACGATGTGCGAGGTGCGCGCCCCTATGACGCGTTCCGCGGTCACGTAGTCCTCGCCGTACTGGTCCATCACATTGGCCCGTACGACCCGTGCGATGGGCGGTGTGTAGAGGAACGCGATCGCGCCGATGAGGACCGGGATGCTGCCGCCGAACACCGCGATGAGCACGGCCGCGAGCGCGATGCCCGGGAACGCCATGACGACGTCCAGGCAGCGCATCACCGTCTCGTCGACCGCCTTGCGCGAGGTCGCCGCGATCGCGCCGAGGACCGCGCCCACGACGAGCGCGAGCCCGGTCGCGCCGAGACCGATCGCCAGCGACCAACGAGCCCCGTACATCAGCCTGCTGAGGATGTCGCGGCCCAGGCTGTCCTGGCCCATCCAGTGCTCACCGGAGGGCGCGCCCTCGCCGTGACCGTTGTCGATCACGGTGGCCTGGTCGAGCGGGTCGTGCGGGGCGATCAGCGGCGCGAGCAGAGCCGTCAGGACGACGATCCCGATGACGACGACCGCGACCCGCGACATCACGGGAAGGCGACTGAATCCCCTCAGCCGGATACCCGGCCGCGAGAGGGCCTCGGTCATCCGCTTCCGAGACGGCGGCATCATGCTTCGGCACCCCTCAGACGTGGGTTGACCAGCAGATAGAGGATGTCGATGACGAGGTTCACGATCACGAACCCGAAGGCGGTCGTCAGGACGACGCCCTGCACGACGGCCGGGTCACCGTTCTTCACGGCGTCGATCATCAGCTTCCCCATCCCCGGCAGCGAGAAGATCGTCTCGATGACGACGGCGCCGCCGAGCAGATAGCCGACCTGGAGTCCGAGCACGGTCATCGGGTTGATCAGCGCGTTGCGCAGTACGTTCCGGCCGACCACGACCACCGGTGGCAGACCACTGCCGACGGCCGTCCGTACGTAGTCCTTGTCCAGCTCCTCGACCACGGCGGTCCGTACGATCCGGGTGAGCTTCGCGGCGACCGGCAGCGACAGCGCGAACGCCGGCAGCGTCATGGTCTTCAGCCAGCCGCTGAACGAGTCCGCCGGGTTGACGTATCCGCTGGTCGGGAACCAGCCCAGGTCCACCGCCAGGTACTGGATCATCAGCAGCGCCAGCCAGAAGCCGGGCGCCGCGACACCGGTCAGCGAGACGACCCGGATCAGTTGGTCGGGCAGCCGGTCCCGGTAGATCGCGGCGGTGACCCCACCGAGCAGGGACAGCACCACCGCGATGCCGAGCCCCATGAACGTCAGCTGCATGGTGAGCGGCAACGCGGTGGTGACCTGCTCGACAACCGGCGCCCTGGTCAGCGCGCTGACGCCCATGTCGCCCCGGGCCAGGTCCGCGACGAAGCCGACGTAACGCACCGGGAGCGGGTCGAGCAGCCCGTTGCGCTCCCGGAAGTCGTGCAGCTGTTCCTCGGTGGGGTTGGCGCCCTGGAAATACGCGGACGCCGGATCGCTGTCCGAGAACCGCATCACGAGAAACACGAACAGGACGATGCCGAGTACGAGCGGGACGAGCAGGGCAATGCGGCGAGCCAGAATCCTGACGATCGCGACCACGTACGGCTCTCCTTGCTGTCGCGGTTAGGCCCACTTGGCCTGGAGAAGGTTTATCCCCGGGTACGGCTGTGGCCGAATACCCGTCAATTCCTCCGCGTTCCAGGCAGTCATCAACTCGTTGTGGACGACCGGATAGATCACGGCGTTCTCCGCGACGATGTCGATGTACTCCTGCGTCATCTGCTTCTTCGTCTCGGCGTCGGGTTCCCGCGTGGCCTCGTCCATGCGCTTGAAGAGGTCCTTGGCCACGGAGTTGTCCGCCCAACGGGCGTACCGCATCCAGGTGTTCTCGGGCCCGTAGTTGTAATGCATGATCAGGTCCGCGTCGAGACCGAACTGGTTCGGATTCGACGCGGCGGCGACCACCTGGAAATCCTGCTTCTGGTCGAGTTTGGTGAACAGCGCGGCGGTTTCCTGCGGCTGGAGGGTCGTCTTGACACCGATGGCGTCCCACGAGGCTTTGATGGTCGGCAGACAGTCCACGATCCAACTCACGTTGACCGCCATGAGGTTGACCGTGATCCCACTGACTCCGGCCTCCCGTAGCAGTTCCCGGGCCTTGTCCCGGTCGTACGTGTAGACCGTCTTGGCCTTCCGGTAGCTCGGATTCCCCTCGTTGAGGAACGAGCTCGCCGGCTTCCCGTGGCCGCGCAGCGCGGCCTGGATCATCTTCTCCGTGTCGATCGCGTAATGCAGCGCCTGCCGCACCCGCACGTCGTCGAACGGCTTGTGAGCGGTGTTGAAGAGCAGGAACAGGTGATTCATCCCGGCCCCGCCCTCGACCTTCATGCCGCCCTTCTCCAGCTGGGAGATATTGGCGTACGGAATGTTGTCGGAGATCTGTGCGCCCGCGCTCGAACCGGAGATCTTGGCGACGCGCGGCGCGGCGTCCACGATCGACAGCCAGTTCATCTTCTTGAACGCGGCTTTTCGGGGCCCGTTGTAGTCGGCGAAGGCCTCGAACGACGTGTTGGACTTCGGATTGTGCGCGGTCTGCCGGTACGGGCCCGAACCGACCGCCTTCCCCGCCGTCGCCTCGTCCAGCGCACCCGCCTTGGAGAAGACGTGCTTCGGCATGATCTTCGCGAGCGTCATCCGCTGGACCCCGTCCGGGAACGGGAACTTGAGCACCAGCTCCACCGACTTCTCGTCGACCTTCCGTACCTCCTTCAGCCAGGAGCCGAAGAAGTTCTTGGCGAGCGTCGTCGTCTTGGGATCCAGGACACGGTCGAAGGTGAAGATCACGTCGTCGGCGGTGACGGGCTGCCCGTCGTGCCACTTCGCGCCGTCCCGCAGCGTGAACCTCCAGGTGGTCGCCTGGAGGTCGGCCGGGATCTCGGTCGCGAGGGCCGCGTACGGCTCACGGCTGATCGGATCGGTGTCCAGCAGCCCTTCGTAGATGTGGTGGTTGGCGGCCATAGAGAACGCCGACGCCGTGATCAGCGGGTCCCAGCTCTGGTCGTTGCCGTAGCCGATCACCGCCGTGAGCGTCCGGTCGGCGCCCTCGCCCCCGCCGCCCGTCTCGTTCGTGGACTGAGGCCCCGACGAGCAGGCGGACAGCGTCGAGCTGATCGCGGCGGCCGCGCCCAGCGCGCCGGAGTACTTCAGGAACGACCGGCGGTGCAGCGCCGGTGCGTGGGTCGCGTCGCGCACGGTTCCTCCAGCAAGCAGTGGGAGATACGACGTCCTACGTCATAGGTGCAGCGTGACCATAAGAGGGGTCGTGGGGGCGGTCAAGGGATCGCGCACGAATGCCGTTTCTTCCAGAGGTGCGACCAATGTCGGTTGCAGGGCAGGGGAGTTGAGCCCTGTTTCTGACGGGTCGTGGAGAGGAGTTTAGTCAGGAGGTGGGACGTGGGATGTCTGCCACGCGTACGATGCGGCGCATGTCTCAGGAGCCGATGTCGCAGGCGTCCGTGCCTCAGGAGCCCACCCCCCACGAGTCCACGAACTCCTCCTTGCACTCCCTCTCCCGTGGGCAGTCCACCGGTACGCGGCGGGTCAGCAGCCAGATCCAGCACGAGGTCATGCAACTGATCCTCGACCGCAGGCTCCGCGCCGGCGCGCCCCTGCCCACCGAGGCCGAACTCATGGGCGCCCTCGGCGTCAGCCGCAACTCCGTCCGCGAGGCACTCAAGGCGCTCCAGGCCCTGGACATCGTGGAGATCAGACACGGATACGGGACGTATGTCGGCCAGGCGTCACTGACTCCACTCGTCGACGGCCTGACCTTCCGCACGCTGGCCGCCCAGCAGGGCGACGACGGCGGCGCCTTGGCACTCGGGGACATACTCCAGGTCCGAGAGGTGCTGGAGGAGGGGCTGATACGACGGGTGGCCGGCGTGCTGTCGGACGCGGAGCTGGACCGGCTGGAGGGCGTGGTGACGCGGATGGAGGAAGCGGGGCGGGAGGGCGTTCCCTTCCCGGAACTCGACCGCGAATTTCACGAGTTGATGTACGCATCCCTCGGCAACGCGCTGGTTCCCCAACTCCTCGGCGCCTTCTGGACCGTGTACCGGCGGGTCGCCGGAGTGCAGGGCTGGACGGACGATCCGACACCCGACGTCACGGTGCGGCGGCACCGGGACATAGTCGTCGCCCTCAGGGCACGGGATGTGGAGGGGGCGCAGCGGGCGATGGCGGTACATTTCCGGGGGATCGAGGCGCGGGCGGCTCAGGAGTCGAGGGGCGTTGGGTGAGCGGGGTCGGGGTCGGGGACGTGGAGGACGGGGCCTGGGAGGCTGAGGCGGCCGGTGTGCTGCGGCTGCCGTCAGGTCGGCTGGTACGGGGCCGGGGGCTGCGGCGCCCGCTCGCGCCGTCGGCGCCGACTCCCACGTACGCCGTCTGTCTGCTGGGCAAAGAACCACCCCGGGCCCCCTGGGAAACCCGCTGGATCCGCTGGCCGGACTTCTGGCTGCCCCGCGACCGCGCGTACGCCCGCGAGGTGCTGACGCAGGCGTGGAACCGGGCGGCGGCTCCGGACGAGCGGGTCGAGATCGCGTGCGGGGGTGGTCGCGGACGTACGGGTACGGCGCTTGCCTGCCTGGCGGTTCTGGACGGCGTACCGCCCGACGAGGCGGTGGACTTCGTACGCCGGAACTACGACCGGCATGCGGTGGAGACGCCGTGGCAGCGGAGGTATGTACGGGGTTTCGCGGAGCCGTCCCGGGTCCGGTGGGGGTCCCTCAGGCGAGGCGCAAGGTGATCCAGGGCACGGTGTCGCCCGGCAGCACATACCGCTCGAACTCGACGAACCCGTGCTTCTGCGCGAACCGCAACCCGTCCTCGTTGGACGCGAGAACGACGGTCTCGATCACGTCGGCGCCGAACTCCCGCGCCCGCTCCAGCCCGCGCGCATAGAGCTCCTCGCCGAAGCCCTGCCTCCGGTGGGCGGGCAGCACCCGGGCGATGACGGTGACGTCCGGCGCGTCGTCGGTGGGCGGACGCACGGTCGAGCACCCCACGAGTACGTCTTCGAGATACGCGACCTCGAGGTGATACAGCTCGGCCCGCTCCCGCGCCTCCTCGATCGACATCGCGGCCGGAGGAACGATGACGTTGTGAACGTGCTGCCAGTCCTGAAGCGCGGCATCGCTGTCCACAGCCACTTGCTCAACACGAAGTTTGGTCACCGGGGGAGCCAATCGTGCGAGTGGGGGACCGTCAAATCAGTTTCCGGCTCCCGGCTGAACAGGGCCCCTGCCTAGGACAAGATCTGGCCTAGATGTCGCCTAGCGTGGGCCCCACATTGAGGCACTCGTATCGCAGGAGGCAGGCACATGGCCGTCAAGACTGTTCCCGAGGGCTACACCACCGTGACCCCGTGGATCATCTCTCGCGACACGGATCGGCTCATCGCGTATGTCAAGGAGGCCTTCGGCGCCGAGGAGATCGCTCGGGTGGTCGGTGAGGACGGGCGGATCGGGCATGCGGAGGTGCGGATCGGCGACTCCGTGGTGATGATGTTCGATGCGAAGCCGGAATGGCCTGCGACCCCCGGCTTCCTGCGGCTGTACGTCGAGGACGCCGACTCCGTGCACCGGCAGGCCGTGGCCGCCGGCGGTACGTCCGTCACCGAGGTCACCCACCTTTTCTTCGGCGACCGGGTCGGCCGGGTACGCGATCCGCTCGGCAACCTGTGGTGGATCCAGACCCGCGTGGAGGACGTGAGCCCCCAGGAGATGGAACGGCGGCTCGGCGACTCGGAGTTCACCAAGGCCATGGAGTACGTGCAGGACGCCGACTTCTTCCCGGGCTTTGGCACCTCGGACGATTGAGCCGAGCCGGAGCCGCTCAGGGGGCGGTCTCGCCCCGTACGAGCGGATGGCACACCGGCTGGAGGTCGCCGGGGAGTTCGTCCGGGCGGCACCAGCGGGCCTCCAGGATCTCGAAGGGGTCGATGCGCAGTTCGCCGCCCAGCAGTCGCGCTTCATAGGCCACTTCGAGACGGGTGCGGAAGCCGCTGTTCAGCAGGACGAGGCGGCCCGCCTCCACATCGAGGTTGGTCTCCTCCTTGATCTCGCGGACCACGGTCCGCCGGAAGTCCTCGCCCTTGAGCGCGAAGCCACTCGGCAGGCCCCACTGGCGTCCCGGCGGCCACATCCGGTGCCGTAACAGCAGCACCCGGCCTTCGTCGTCGCGCACGACACCGGTCACGCCGACCACGAACTTCGCGTTCAGGCACCACATCACACGGCTTTGCACCGGGCGCAGGGCGCGCCAAAGGCGGGCAAGGAGTCGCCTCACGGGGCCTCCGAGGGGTACGGGGGTGTCGCTCCCCGCGAGAACGGGTGGCGGTCGGGCGAGGCCTTCGCCCCTACGGACGGTACCTCGTCGGCGACGCGTGTTCGCGCCGCGCTCGGTGATGCTCGGCACCGACGGCGGCCCGGGCGGCAGGCTTCGTGCGTGCTGTCCGGCCACCCTGTGTTCCACGGCCCGATGGTGAGTTCTGAGAGGATTCAGCCCTTCGCCTTTTCGGCCAGGAAAGCGCTCAGGCTGTCGAGAAGCATGGTGCTGCCCTGCTCGGCCATGTCGCGCTCCTCGGCGGAGTCGCACGTGTGGCTGAGCACGATCCGGGTGTGGTGGTCGTCCTGCCCGTCGAGTTCCAGGGCCATGACTGCGGGCTCGGGCTTGCCTGGGACGTCCATGCCGATCACCAGACGGCGGTTTTCGGCGACCTCGAGATAGCTGCCGGTCAGCGGGAACTGCCCGCCGTCGGGGGTGAGCATCGGAGTTCATACCTTGGTTGCCCTCTCATCGACCATCGACGGACAGTCAAGTTCCCCTCGGCTCAAGAGACTTGCTGCATGGAGAAGACCAAGGGGAATCAGGGGAACACGGGGATCAGTCGTGCGCACTTCATGGCGGGAGCGGCTGTTGTCGGGGGTGCGGTGGCGGCCGGGGGTCTCGCGGCCCCCGCGTCGGCGTCGACCCGAGCGGCCGCGTCAGGGGCAACGGCAGTGGCGGCAGAGTCAACGGTAGTGGAGGCTCGGCGCGGGCTGACGCACAGGGGTGTCGTCTACACCGTGGGGAAAGGGGAGACACCCGGCACCGCCTGGAGCGAGCGGAGGATGCGCGAGGACGTCCGTGTGATCGGGGACGAACTGCACGCCGACTCCGTCGAGGTCACCGGGGACGGCGTCGAGAGGCTGAACGCCACGGCGAGTGAGGTGGCCGAGCGCGGACTGCACGTGTGGTTGCAGCCGACGCTGGGCGACGTTCCGGAGAAGGAGATCCTCGATCACCTCGCCGAGAGCGGGCGGCACGGGGAGCGGCTGCGGCGGCAGGGCGCGCAGGTCACCCTCGCCGTCGGGTGTGAGTTCTGGCTGTTCGTGCCGGGCATCGTGCCGGGAGGCGACGTCTTCGAGCGGATCGACAACCTGGAGAAGGGGAACTTCGATCTCGCGAAGGTGCAGAAGCGGCTGGCCAGGTTCACCGCGAAGGCGGCGGCGGTTGGCCGGTCCGTCTTCCGCGGCAAACTCAGCTACGCCGCCATGCAGGACGAGACGTTCGAGAACGTCGACTGGGGGCTGTTCGACATCGTAGGCATCGACTATTACTCGTACTTCCGCCAACGAGCCGACTATGTACGGGAGTTGCGTACGTTCCAGCGCTGGGGCAAGCCCCTGGCCATCACCGAGTTCGGCACCTGCACCTTCAAGGGTGCCCCTCAGGCGGGCGGCATGGGCTGGAACATCGTCGACTACACCAAGAATCCGCCGGAGATCAAAGGCAACCCGGTCCGCAGCGAGCGCACCCAGGCCGCGTATCTCACCGATCTCCTCGACGTCTTCGAGTCGATGAACCTGCACGCGGCGATGGCCTTCGAGTTCGTGACCGCCGACGCCCCGCACCGGCCCGACAATGCGCGCTACGACCTGGACATGGCGTCGTACGCCATCGTCAAGCCCCTCAAGGACCGCCCAGACGACCCCGTCTCCGACTGGCACTGGGAGCCCAAGCAGGCCTTCCACGCCGTAGCCCGCCACTACGATCGGGCACGCTGCTGAAAGCAGACGCCCAGTTCAGGGACGCCGGGCCCGGAATCGGAGGGCGCCCGACTCCGGGTGCCGCTGCACCGATACGTCGGTGAAGCCGGCCTTCGTGAGGCGGTCCGGGAGGCCGGCCGGGTCCAGCGTGTTCATCGTGTCGCGGAAGTGGAGCAGCCGGAACCGGAAACTCGGCTGGCTGTCGCAGCCGGCGAAGACACCGCCGGGACGCAGCACGCGGTACGCCTCCGCGAAGATCCGGTCCTGGTGGGCGGCCGTCGGCACATGGTGCAGCATGACGAAGCAGACGACCGAGGAGAAGCTCTCGTCGGGGACGGGGACCGTCGCTCCGTCCGCGTGCAGGATGCGCGCCTTGTCGCCCCACTTCTGCTCCAGCAGGGCGGCGGTGGTCTCGTCGATCTCCGCGGCCGTGACACGGGGCGCCTGTTCGATGAGTAAGCGGAGATTGGCGCCGTAACCCGGACCGATCTCCAGTACGTCGTCTCCCAGGTCCACGCCGTCGAGGGTCCACGGGAGGATGTGGTCCTTGGTCGTCCGAGCCCACTTGTCGGAGCTGCACAGTCTGCGGTGCATGAGATTCATCGGCATACGGCGACGGTATGGGCGAGCCGCCGTGTCCGACACGGGCTACGCTGCCGTCCCATGTCGCCAGACGGACAGCCGGCCGCCACCGCGATCTTCATCGGCCACTTCACCATGCCGAGGGGGACGACGTACGGCCGGCACTGGCACTCCTTCCACCAACTCGCCTGGGCCGCAAAGGGGTTGCTGCGCGTGAGCAGCGAACGCGGGGCCTGGCTGCTGCCGCCCTCGTTGGCCCTGTGGATCCCGGCCTGGGTGCCCCATACGACCGAGTCCGCGGGCGACACGGTCATGCGCAGCGCGTACGTCGACCCCGCAGCGTCCCCGGAGATCCGGTGGCCCGAGCCGACGGTGGTCGCCGCGGGCCCGCTGCTCCAGGCGCTCATCGACCACCTGGGACGGACCGGCCTCGCCCCGGACGCACGGTCGCGTGCGGAGGCCGTACTCCTCGATGTGCTGCACCCCGTGCCGGTGACGAGCGTGTCGGTGACCGAGCCACGCGATCCGCGGGCGCGGACGGTGGCGCGGGTGCTCGTCCAAGACCCTGCGGACGGACGGCCGTTGGAGTCTTGGGGTAGGGAAGTCGGCGCCAGCGCAAGGACGTTGGCCCGGCTGTTCGTCGCCGAAACCGGGCTGGCCTTCGGCCAGTGGCGCGAGCAGCTGCGTATGCAGTCCGCGATGCCGTTGCTCGCCGAAGGCATGACGGTGGAGGCGGTGTCCCGGAGGGTGGGTTACGGCTCCGCCAGCTCGTTCGTCGCGGCGTTTCGGCGGGTGGTGGGGGTTACGCCTCGCCAGTACTTCCCGGTGCGCGACTGAGGGATCTCTTGTGCGCCGAGGCCGGAGCCGGACTCTGAGCCATCGCGCCGTCATTTGGAGGGATCGCCTCGTACGAGTGAAAGCTCCGGGTTCGGGGTGGCGGCCCCATCTGCCAGTGGGTTTAGTGAATGCTAAACTCGCGAAGGGATTGAAGGTGGAAGAGCAGTGGGACGTCTACCTGACCGACGAGGTGGATCAATGGCTACACGACCTGGAGAAGGCCGACCCGGTCTCGTACGTGCTGGTGAACCAAGCGATCTGGATCCTCGCCTGCCACGGGCCCGCCGAGGGACGCCCTCTGGTCGATCGGATCAAGGGATCGACGCTGCACAACCTCAAGGAGCTTCGTCCAGGATCGGCGGGGCGGAGTGAGGTGCGCGTCCTGTTCATGTTCGACCCGTGGCGGTCCGCGATCCTTTTGGTGGCCGGAGACAAGGCGGGGAACTGGACGGCCTGGTACGACGAGGCGATCCCGCTGGCCGAGCTTCGGTATGCGGAGTACGTGGCTGAGCGGGATGAAGGAGTCGGGGAAGTGAGCGGATACATCAAGTGGTCGGCCAGTGGGCATCGTGAGCGGGCCGAGGAGTTGGCGGGTGACCGGGACGCGTTTCTCGAGGGCGCCCAGCGCATGCTCACCGAGGCTCGGGCGTGGCGGCTGGTCGACATGCGTCAGGAACGCGGGTTCACCCAGGCGCAGGTGGCCGAGCGGATGGGTGTGAGCAAGGGGCGGATCTCACAGATCGAGAGCGGTCAGGTCTCCGGTACGGATGTCGTGGCCCGGTACGTCGAGGCACTCGGCGGCAGTCTGGTTATGGTCGCGGTCTTCGGTGACGGGCAGTTGCGCAAGGTTGGTTGACCGGGGGCGGAGGAGGTGCTCGCGGCTCGGTGGGGCGTGGGCCGGAGTTTGAGAAGCGGGCGGCCCAAGCGTCCACTTGAGAGCTTGCGGCACGGTTACTCCGCTACGGCGCCGATGAACTCCGTCCAGACCGCCGCACCGATCACCAGCACGGGCCCGTCCATGACCTTGCTGTCCCGGACGGGGACGATGCCGGGGACTCCGTCGGCCACCTCGACGCAGTCCTCCCCGCCGTCGCCGCCGCTGTGGCTGCTCTTGCGCCAGCGGGCTGCGCCCACGAAGTCGTACGCGACCTCGACGCACGACTCGCCGTCCTCGCCGCCGCTGTAGCTGCTCTTGCGCCAGCGGGCGTTGCTCAGGTCGTACTCGCGCATCGTCTGTAGTCCTCCGCCACCGATTCGATCAGGGCCAGGGACGCCTCCGGCGACAGAGCAGCGCCCCTGAGGAGATCGTAATACCCCTGGATGCGCTTCACGACGGCTGGATCGTCCAGCAGGTTCCCCGAAAGCACGCCCTCTGTATAGGCAGTTGGCGGGGCGTCCTCGAACTCCATGAGCGTCATCATCTTGCCCATGGTCGGGTGCGCTCCGGCCGAGAACGGCAGCACCTGTACCAGCACCATGCGCTCGCGGATCATCGCCACGATGTGCTCCAACTGGGCAGCCATGACGGCAGGCCCGCCGACGGGGACGCGGAGCGCAGTTTCGTGCAGGACCGCCCAATACACGGGGCGTGTAGCGTCCTTGAGGATCGGAGCCCGGTCCATACGGGCCCTGACCATCTCCTCGATGTACGCCTCCGAGGCGAGCGGCTTGCTGGCCAGGTAGAGCGCGCGGGCGTACTCAGGGGTTTGTAGGAGCCCTGGGACCACCGTAGGCGCAAAGTCACAGATGCTCGTTGCCAGCCGCTCCAACTCCACCACGTGTGCGAAGTACGTATACGGCTGCTCCTTGATGAGCTTTCGCCAAAGCCTCTCGAAAAAACCCTCGGTTTGCAGAACCCCGTCGATCCGCTGTGCCACATCCAACTGCGGCTTCCGAATAGCCTGTTCGAATTGCCCAATGTAGCCGCCCGACACAAAAACGCGAGAACCCAAGTCGGACTGAGTGAATCCGGCTTCCTCCCGCCGCCGTTTCAGCTCTGTACCGAAGAACTCCCAGGCCGCCTGACGCGAACCATTGGCCATGGCCAACCCCCTTGTACTGCACCGTCGTTGCTGAGCGTAGAGGTCTTCCAGAGTCTAAGCGGCCGACGCCACCGTGGAGATGAAAAGCGTGAAAACCAAAAGCAAGGGGAGCACCACGATGGCTCACTATGAAGGTCGCGGCGTACGGCACTCGACGGGATGCGTCGAAGAGGCGGAGGAAACGGTGAAAGAGTTGCGGGAAGCACTCGCGAACGCAGGAATTAAGTTGCCGACGCTCCGGATCGACCCGGCAAGTTTGGCGCGGGAGACGCCTTGCCCGCTCATCGAATTGGGGCGGTGTTCCGTCGGGACGGCGGCACGGCTCGCGGCGGTGATCCGGTGACGCTGCCGATCGGGGCGTATGCCTTCGATACGAAGACGGGGAAGGTGGGCGTGGTGATGGGACACGAGGGACCGTACGTACAGCTCAGGCCGATCGGCGGCGGACGCGAGTGGGACTGCGAACCGGGCTCGGTCCGCACAGCCACCCAGGCGGAACGCCTCCGCGCGGCTACGGCGTACGCGAACGCACGCAGCCGCGGGGAGGTCCCTTGAAGCGTGACAGGTGGTAGCCGTGGGGAGATCGGTGTGACATAGGGTGCGGGCGCATGGCGATATGGAACCCGATACGGAACCTTCGCAAGCCGAGAACGGCTCGCAAGTACCCCGTTCCGCTCACCATGCACCAGCTGTGGATGGTGTCGCTGAGCGCTCCCGTGCACCGCGACCGGGACGCCTCACGGACGACGCTGTACCCCTTCACCCGCATCGACGACGAGAAGGCCCGGCGGTGGCTGGCCGACCAGTGGGAGATCACTTCGCGTGAGGCGCTGGCCGGCCGGCTCGACGGTCTCACGCGGGGCGGTTACCGCGCGCGGGCGCGGATGCGGCTCGGCGTCGAACCGCTGGCGTGGGACGCCGGGCTGTACGTGGACATCTCCCGGCGCGGCTTCGCCTGCGGGATGCTGAGCGAGGCCGAGGCATGGACCGCGCTCAAGAACATCGTGCCGGCGGTGGTGCGCACGTACGGCTCCTGGAAGGAGTACGCCGAGCACTATCTGCTGGGGCGGATGGTGTGGCTCGAAGGCCTCCAGGGCACCCGGGACACGGACTTCCCGGCCCCGCAGGAGGTGTCCGACGCCCACCTGCAAGCCCTCCTGGACCCGATGAACACGGCCAGCCCCTGGAACATGGCGCCCTGGGAGGCGATCAGCCACCCCGACCACGCACGCTGACTCCGTACGCGAGAATGGACCCATGGTATGGGCTGCGGAGGCGCGCGATGAGTGTCTTCCGGGACGACTGTGTACCCACGGGGGTGCGCGATGAGTCTTTTTCGGGATGACGGCGTCGTCCTGCGGACGCAGAAGCTCGGCGAGGCGGACCGCATCATCACCCTGCTCACGCGTGGGCATGGGCGTGTGCGGGCCGTGGCCCGCGGAGTGCGGCGTACGAAGTCGAAGTTCGGGGCGCGGCTCGAACCGTTCTCGCATGTGGACGTGCAGTTCTTCGCGCGCGGGAGCGAGCTGGTGGGGCGCGGGCTGCCGCTGTGCACGCAGAGCGAGACGATCGCTCCGTACGGTGGCGGGATCGTCGCCGACTACGCCCGCTACACCGCCGGGACGGCCATGCTGGAGACGGCCGAACGATTCACGGACCACGAGGGCGAGCCGGCCGTTCAGCAGTATCTGCTGCTCGTCGGCGGGCTGCGGACGCTGGCCCGCGGGGAGCACGAGCCGCATCTCGTTCTCGACGCCTTTCTGCTGCGCTCCCTTGCCGTGAACGGCTACGCGCCCAGTTTCAGCGACTGTGCCAAGTGCGGGATGGCGGGACCGAACCGGTTCTTCTCGGTCTCCGCGGGAGGTTCCGTCTGCGCGGACTGCCGGGTGCCCGGCAGCGTCGTACCCTCGGCGCAGGCCCTCGAACTGCTCGGTGCGCTGCTGACGGGGGACTGGGCCACGGCCGACGCGTGTGAGTCGCGGTACGTCCGGGAGGGCAGCGGGCTGGTGTCGGCCTATCTGCACTGGCATCTGGAGCGCGGGCTGCGGTCGCTGCGCTACGTGGAGAAACAGCCGTACAAAACAGCGGCAACAGAGACCTAGGGAGACGAGAAGCACATGGTGGTACGCGGGATCCTGGGGCGCCAGCGCCGCGAGTACAAGACGCCGGAGCCGCATCCGTCCGGCGCCCGCGCGCCGAAGCTTCCCGGTGAGCTGATCCCGAACCATGTGGCGGTCGTCATGGACGGGAACGGGCGGTGGGCCAAGGAGCGGGGGCTGCCGCGGACCGAGGGGCACCGGGTCGGTGAGGGCGTCGTCCTGGACGTACTCAAGGGCTGCATCGAGATGGGGATCAAGAACCTCTCCCTGTACGCCTTCTCGACCGAGAACTGGAAGCGGTCCCCCGATGAGGTCCGCTTCCTGATGAACTTCAACCGGGATGTCATCCGGCGCCGGCGTGACGAGATGGACGAGATGGGGATCCGGATCCGCTGGGTCGGCCGTATGCCCAAGCTGTGGAAGTCCGTCGTCCAGGAGCTTCAGGTCGCGCAGGAGCAGACGAAGCGCAACGATGCGATGACGTTGTATTTCTGCGTCAACTACGGGGGGCGGGCCGAACTCGCTGACGCGGCCAAGGCGTTGGCCGCGGACGTTGCCTCCGGCAAGCTTGATCCGGAGAAGGTCACCGAGAAGACCGTGCAGAAGTATCTGTACTACCCGGACATGCCGGATGTTGATCTCTTCCTTCGGCCGAGTGGTGAGCAGCGTACGTCCAACTACCTGATCTGGCAGTCGAGTTACGCCGAGATGGTCTTTCAGGATGTGCTGTGGCCGGACTTCGACCGTCGCGATCTGTGGCGGGCTTGTGTGGAGTATGCCCAGCGGGATCGGCGGTTTGGCGGGGCGGTTCCCAATGAGGAGCTGCTGGCGATGGAGGCCGCGATGAAGGGGCGTCCCGAGGGCGGTTGATCGCCCCCGCCGCCCCTACTCTCCGCCCCGCTCTCGGCTTCGCTCAAGCGGGGGACACCCTCATCGCTCTTCGATCCCTGCGCCACCTTCTCGTAACCGGCTACAGCACTCGCTGGGCGGAACGGCCCCGCGATCTTCCTGGCCGACTCACCGAACTCTGCCGAGAAGGCGCGTGGCGCGGCGGACGGCGGCGATGGTGTGCCGGTCGTCGGTGACGCGGGTGGCGACGGCGATCTCCACGGGCGGTCCGTCGAGCGGGACGAACCGGACGTCCGGGTGCGGGTAGAAGCGGCTGGCGGCCTCGGCGTGCAGGGCTATGCAGCCGGTTGTCGCCACGGCTGACGGTATGGCGGCGGGGTGGCGCAGGGCGCCACGGCTGTGGGACCCGTCGGCGGCGGGGCCGGACCATGCTTCGAGCGCGGGATGGGCGAGGGCGGTAGGCAGCCACGGGCTGTCACTGACGTCGGCCTCGGTCAGACGGTCGGCGTCGGCGAAAGGGGAACGGGCGGGGACGACCACGACCCGGGGCATGGTCAGGGCGTGCTCGAAGACGAGCCCGTCGACGGGACCGACGTACTGGACGATGCCCACGTCGACCCGGTGGCTGCGGACCGCTTCGTACTGGTCGGCCAGGTCCAGTTCGGCGTAGGAGAAGGCGATTCTGGGATCGTGTCCGTGCACTGCCGCAGTCAGGTCCGTCCAGCGTTCGGCGAGTCCGAATCCCAGGACGCCCAGCGTAAGGACCTTTTCGTCGGCGGTGCGGCGGCGGTTTTGTTCGGTGAGGGAGTCCACGGCGTCGAGCAGAGTCCGGGCTTCGGCGATCAGCCGCGCTCCCTCAGGGGTGAGCGTCACCCGGCGGCTGGTGCGTTCGAAGAGCCGGGTGCCCAGTTCCCGTTCCAGTCGCTGGATGTGGCGGCCGAAGGGCTGGGGGCTGATGTAGTGCCGCTGCGCGGCCCTGCCGAAGTGCAGTTCCTCCGCCAGTGTCACCGCGTAGCGGAGCGCCCGGATGTCCATCCCTGTGCCTCCGTGCCTCCCGCTCGGTACCGCCCGTACAGCCGGTGCTTTCGTCTACGTCAGAGGAGGTCGAGCCGTCAATCCCTCGGTCACGGCCGGTTCACAACCATTTCGGCTGATGATCCCCAGCTTCCTCCTCTGGTGAGGTGAGTCCACGGGAGGCACTGCCTCTGTGGCTCGGATGACGAAGGGGTCATCATCATGGCTCGGCATCGCGTTGTGCTGCGCGGCGGCACCGTCCTCACCATGGATCCGCACCTGGGGAACCTGCCCCGAGGTGACGTGCTGATCGAGGACGGTGTGATCGCCGCGGTGGCACCGGCTCTCTCCGTCGAGGACGCGGAGACGGTGGACGTTACGGGATACATCGTGGCACCCGGCATGATCGACACCCACCGGCACACCTGGCAGACGCAGCTGCGCGCCCTGTGCGCCGACTGGACCCTGGCGGACTACCTGTTCGGCATCCGGCTCGGCGTCTCACCGGCCTACCTCGCCGAGGACGTCCACCTGGGCAATCACCTCGGCGCCCTGGACGCCCTGAATTCCGGCGTCACCACGATCCTGGACTTCTCGCACTGCAACAACACGCCCGAGCACGCCGACGCCGCGATCACCGGGCTGCGGGACGCGGGAATCCGCGCGGTGTTCGGCTACGGCTTCTTCGAGTCGAACCCGCTCCAGCCGCCGCACTTCACCGACCACGCCTTGCGCCTCGCGGACTTCCGGCGCGTCGCCGACACCCACTTCCCGAGCCGGGACGCACTGCTGACCCTCGGGGTGGCGCTCACCGAGTACGGCACGCTGCCGTTCGACACCACCCGCGCCGAGATCGCCGCCGCGCGCGAGCTGGACGCGCTGATCGTCACGCACACCGGCTGCGTGTGGTCACTGCCGAGCGGCGTGCGCGAATTCGCCGCGGCGGGCCTGCTCGGACCGGACCAGGTCCACGTGCACTGCAACACCCTCACCGACGAGGAGTGGCGCCTGCTGGCCGACCACGGCGCCAAGCTGTCGATCTCGGTGGAGACCGAACTCAACATGGGCATGGGCCGCCCCGCCTTCGCCGCCGCCCGTCGGCACGGCATCAAACCGACCCTGTCCTGCGACATCGTCTCCCTCAACACCGGTGACCTGTTCACCCAGACCCGCATGGGCCTGGCCTTTCAACGCTGGGCCGACACCGAGGACCTCAACCTCTCCGGCGGGGACCCCACCGCGGTCACCATCACCGCGCAGGAGGCACTGGCCTGGACCACCGTCAACGCGGCCGAGGCGATCGGACTCGATCACCGCATCGGCAGCCTCGCCCCCGGCAAGCAGGCCGACATCATCGTGACCGGCGGGCCTGGCATGTCCCAGCACCCGCACCTCGACCCGGCCGGCACCCTCGTCTTCCAGACCACCCCCGCCGACGTCCGCCACGTCCTGGTCGCCGGCCGCTTCGTCAAGCGCGACGGCCGACTCACCGGGACTGACCTTCCGTCCCTGCTCGCACGGGCGGACGCCTCAGCCGAATCCGTCCTCGGTCGGCTCGCCGACACCGGGCGCCCCCTGCCCGGCACCCCGCCGGAGGGCTGGGGCCTCATTGCCCGCATGTCGTCAGAGCTCCAGGCGACTGCGGAACACCAGCAGCCCGGAAAGTGATCATGCGATTCGTCACCTACACCGAAAGCGACGGCGACCGCGTCGGCGTACTCGACGCCGAGGATCTTGTCCACGCGCTCCCACCCGGCATCCGTCTCATCGACCTGCTCGACGACCCGCAGCGACTGCACAACGCGGCGGACAACGCGCTGCGCGATCCCCGTGCCGTGCATCCCTACGCCTCGCTCAGGCTGCGGGCGCCGATTCCCCAGCCGCCGACCGTGCGGGACTTCATGACCTTCGAGAGCCACGTAGAGGGCGTGGCCAGACTGGGCGGACCAGAGGCAGGCCCGCCCGAGCAGTGGTACGAGGCGCCGGCCTTCTACTTCACCAACCCCTACGCCATCCACGGCCCGCAGGACGACGTGCGCATCCCGCCGGGCTGCACGCGCTTCGACTTCGAACTGGAGGTCGCCGCCGTGATCGGGCGAGGCGGCCGGGACCTGACCGTCGACGAGGCCGAGTCCCACATCGCCGGATACGTCCTCATGAACGACTGGTCCGCGCGCGACCTGCAGTTCGCCGAGATGCAGGTCCGTCTCGGCCCCGCCAAGGGCAAGGACAGCGCCACCACGCTCGGCCCGGTGTTCGTCACCCCCGACGAACTGGAGCCCTACCGGGCGGGCAACGCCTACAACCTGCGGATGACGGCCGCCGTCAACGGCACCGTCGTAGGCGAAGACGTATGGAGCAACATGGCCTTCAGCTACGCGCAGATGATCGCCTACGCCTCGCGGGGCACCGAGGTCCGCACCGGCGACATCTTCGGCTCCGGGACCTGCGGCGGCGGCTGCCTGGCCGAACTGTGGGGACGCCACGGAGTCGACGCCCACCCTCCCCTCGTCCCGGGGGACACCGTCACCCTCAGCGTCGAGCACCTGGGCACCCAGACCTGCCGCGTGACCGAGCGTGCCGAGCGCC
The DNA here is from genome assembly GCF_039532825.1 of Streptomyces vastus. NCBI lineage: Bacteria > Bacillati > Actinomycetota > Actinomycetes > Kitasatosporales > Streptomycetaceae > Streptomyces > Streptomyces vastus. The sequence goes on along the minus strand of NZ_BAAASJ010000113.1, from coordinate 270,391 downwards.
CCGCCGGCGATCTGCGGGCCACATCGCATCCGCACGCCCTCGCCCCCCACGGAGGCCACCGATGATCTCCGCCCAGAGCCCGGCACCGGACGCGGCAGGCACCGCCCACGCCGTGGCCCCCGGCGTGTACGCCTGGGTACAGCACGACGGCTCCTGGTGGATCAACAACGCCGGGTTCGTCGTCACGGACGACCACACCGTCCTCATCGACACCTGCGCCACCGAGAACCGCACCCGGGACCTGCTGGGCGCCGTCGACCGGGCGGCGCCGGGCACACCGATCCGCTACCTGGTCAACACCCACCTGCACGGCGACCACACCCACGGCAACAGCCTGCTGCCCCGCACGACGGTGGTCATCGCGCACGAAGCCACCCGCGAAGGCATCCTGACCGACACCGTCATCGACGGCTGCCCGCCGATCTGGCAGCCCGTGCCCGACTGGGGCACGGTCACCCGGCGCGCCCCGGATCTCACCATCCGCACAGCACTCACTCTGCACAGCGACAGCCATCCGATCGAACTCCACCACCCCGGCCACCCCGCGCACACCAGCGGCGACCTGATCGCCTGGCTCCCCGAACAACGCGTTCTGTTCGCCGGAGACCTGCTCTTCCACCGCGTCACCCCGCTGGTGTTCATGGGCTCTCTGGACGGCGCCCTGCGGTCCCTGGACTGGATCGCCTCCTTCGCACCCGAGCACGTGGTGCCGGGCCACGGCCCCGTCATCGACGCACATGCCCTGCCGGCGGTGCTCGACCAGCACCGCGCGTACTACCGACTCGTACTCGCCACCGCCCAGGCCGGCCTGCGCGACGGCCTCACACCCCTGCAAGCGGCGCGCACCTGCAGCCTCGGCCCATTCGCCGACCTGCTCGACGCGGAACGCATCGTCCTCAACCTGCACCGCGCCTACGCCGACACCACCGGCCAACCCTTCGACCTGCCCCAGGCATTCACCGACGCGATCACCTACAACGCGGGCCTCCTGCACACCCAGGTCTGACCGCACAAGGCGCGGGCGGGCTGCGGGTCGTCTCCAACCACTGCGGCGTGGACGGCCACGGCCTCGGTGTCCTGCTCGCCGCCGGCCGGATCGCCCGCGTCACCGGCTCCTACGTGGGCGAGAACAAAGGAGTTCGCTCGCCAATACCTGTCCGGCGAACTGGAGGCGGAACTCCTGCCGCAGGGCACGCTCGCCGAACGTCTGCGGGCCTGCGGCGCCGGTCGAGCGGGGGACCCCCATCATCCCGGGGCTCCGCCCCAGGCCCCCTTGATGGGTCGCGTGTCGGCTGCAGGTTCGTTGTGGCTTGTCGCTCCCCCACTTACGCCTCCGCTCGAGTGGGGGACCCCATCGCGGTGGAGCCGCAAGCTGATACAGCTCTGCGCCTCTAATGGGCGCTCACGGAACCGCCCATTACCCCCGCGCCGCCGCGCACTCCGCGCAAGTACCGAAGATCTCTACCGTGTGGGCCACGTTCACATAGCCGTACTCCGTGGCGATAGCTTCCGCCCACTTCTCGACTGCGGGGCCCTCGACCTCCACCGCCTTGCCGCATACGCGGCAGACCAGGTGGTGATGGTGTTCGCCCGTCGAGCAGCGGCGGTACACCGACTCTCCGTCGGACGTGCGCAGAACGTCGACCTCGCCCGCGTCGGCCAGGGACTGGAGCGTGCGGTACACCGTGGTGAGGCCTACGGAGTCGCCCTTGTGCTTGAGCATGTCGTGGAGTTCCTGCGCGCTGCGGAACTCGTCGACCTCGTCCAGCGCCGCGGCCACGGCAGCGCGCTGCCGGGTCGAACGGCCCCGTACGGGCGGTCCAGCGGTCGTCACCGTTGCCTCCTTCTGTCTGCGGCTCGCCGGGCCATTGTGCCAGCCCGATCTGAGGGCAGTCAGACGCCGACCTTCCCCGAGGCGTCACGGGTGGCCGGAATCGCGCACTCCGCAGGGTCCCCGGCGGTCTGCGCCATGGCCCGCGCCCGGCGCCGGTTCAGCGGCGTGGCCAGTGCGGTCAGCGCGATGAACGCCCCGATGGTCAGCAGGACAATTGTCGCGCCGGGCGGCACGTCCTGGTAGTACGAGGTGACCGTGCCGCCGATCGTCACGCTCACACCGATCGCCACGGCGACCGCGAAGGTGGCCGCGAAACTGCGGCTCAGCTGCTGCGCGGCGGCGACCGGCACCACCATCAGGGCGGAGACCAGGAGCAGGCCGACGACCCGCATCGCGACCGTCACCGTGACGGCCGCCGTGACGGCCGTGAGGAGGTTCAGGGCGCGGACCGGCAGCCCGGTCACCCGCGCGAACTCCTCGTCCTGGCTCACCGCGAACAGCTGCCGGCGCAGGCCCAGAGTGACGAGGACCACGAAAGCCGCCAGCAGGCAGATCGCGGTCACGTCGCTCTCGCTCACCGTCGACAGCGAGCCGAAGAGATACGAGGTCAGGTTGGCGTTGGAGCCGCCCGGCGCGAGGTTGATCAACATCACGCCGCCCGCCATACCGCCGTAGAAGAGCATGGCGAGGGCGATGTCGCCGCGCGTCCTGCCGTACCAGCGGATCAGCTCCATCAGCACCGCGCCCACCACGGACACGAGCGTCGCCATCCAGACCGGGGACCAGGACAGCAGGAAGCCGAGGCCCACGCCTGTCATCGCGACATGGCCGATTCCGTCGCCCATCAGGGCCTGGCGGCGCTGTACGAGGTAGATGCCGACGGCGGGCGCGGTGATACCGACGAGCACGGCGGCGAGCAGGGCCCGCTGCATGAAGGCGTAATCGAGGATGTCCATGGCCGGTCCTTCAGCTTCCTCAGCTCAGCAGGCCCGTGCGGACCGGTTCGGCGTCGTGCGCCGCGTGCGGGTGTACGTGGTCGTGGCCGGGCAGCGCATGCTGGCCGACCGCGGGCGGAGGCGGGCCGTCGTGTGCCACGCAGCCGTCGCGCAGGACGACCGCGCGGTTGATCAACGCCTCCAGCGGGCCCAGTTCGTGCAGCACCAGGAGTACGGACGCGCCCTGGCCGACCTGCTCGCGGAGGGTCTCGGCGAGCACCTCCTGGCTGACCAGATCGACGCCCGCCATCGGCTCGTCCATGATCAGCAGGTCCGGCTGGGCGGCGAGGGCACGGGCGATGAGTACGCGCTGGTTCTGGCCGCCCGACAGTGCGTCGACGGAGTGCTTGGCGTGGTCCGCCATGCCGACCAGCTCGAGGGCCTGGTGGACGGCCTCGCGGTCCGCCTTGCGCAGGATCCCGAAACGGGCCCGGGACAGCCGCCCCGACGACACCACCTCGGTCACCGTCGCGGGCACCCCGCCCGCGGCCGTCGTGCGCTGCGGTACGTACCCCACGCGCGCCCAGTCGCTGAAACGGCGCCGCGGTGTGCCGAACAGCTCGATCTCGCCGCGGGTGACCGGGACTTGACCGATGACCGTGCGGACGGCCGTGGACTTGCCGGAGCCGTTCGCGCCGAGCAGCGCGACGACCTCACCGCGGTGCACGGTGAGGTCGATGCCGCGCAGGACAGGGCGTGAGCCGAGTTCGGCCGTCACACCGCGCAGGGCGATGACGGGTTCCCCGGGCTGGTCAGCCTTCATGGCTCGCGCCCTCCCTTTGCCTTGTTCCGTGGTCACGTCGTGCCGAGAGCCTTCTCCAGCGCCGTCAGGTTCGCCTGCATGACCTGGAAGTAGTCGTCGCCCTTGGACTTGTCGGTGATGCCCTCGAGTGGGTCGAGTACATCAGTCTTGAGACCGGCGTCCGCGGCCAGGGTCTTCGCTGTCTTGTCGGAGACCAGTGTCTCGTAGAAGACGGTGGTGACGCCGTCCGCCTTCGCCTCCTGCTGGAGCTCCTTGACCCGCGCCGCGCTCGGCTCGCTGTCCGGCTCCAGGCCGGCGATGGCCTCCATGGTCAGGCCGTAGCGCTGGGCGAGGTAGCCGAAGGCCGCGTGGTTGGTGAAGAAGACCTTCGTCTTGGTGTTCTTGAGGCCGTCCTCGTACGCCGTGTCGAGGTCGTCCAGCTTCTTCACGAGGTCCGCGGTGTTCTTCTTGTAGTCCGCCGCGTTGTCCGGGTCCTCCTTCTCGAGGGCCTTGCCCACGCCCTCGGCGATCTCGGCGTACTTCACCGGGTCCAGCCAGACGTGCGGATCGAGGGTCGACTCCTCCTCACCCGCGTGCTCTTCCTCGCCGGCGGGCTCCTCTTCGCCCTCGCCGTGTTCGTGGCCGTCCTCGGTGCCGAGGTCCTCGAGCTTCGTCAGCGTGGCCGCGTCGAGCTTCGTCTTGACCTCGGACTGGCCCACCGCCTCGTCGACGGAGGGTTGCAGGCCCTTCAGATAGAGAATCGCGTCCGCTTCCTGGAGCTTCGCCGTCTGCTGGGCGCTGATCTCCAGGTCGTGCGGCTCCTGGCCGGGCTCCGTCAGGGAGGTCACACTGACGTGGTCCCCACCGATCTGCTCCGCGAGGAACTGCATCGGATAGAACGACGCCACGACGTCGAGCTTCCCGTCACCCTCGCCCTCCGCGGCGTTGGAGTCGGAGGAGCAGGCGGAGAGAGTGCTGATCGCGAGGGCGGTGGCCGCCAGTGCCGCGGTCCCGGCGGTGTTTATTCGAGAGGCGGCGAGGCGTCGTCGTACGTTCATGACACCCATTTTCAATGAAAGTGGAAACGATTGTCAACAAGCGTCCTGGTAAGAGGCAGGTAAACCCTGCGTAGGCGCTCTGTCCGTCCTCAACCCGAACCGATTTGATCCGGGGGGCGGGACCGCCGGTAATCTGAAGCATTCGCTCCTGAAGCATCGCTCCCGAAGCAATCGCTTCATCGCCGTCGTCGTAATGAAGAGAGCACCGTGGCCGCCGACAAGATCGACACCATCGTCAGCCTGAGCAAGCGCCGTGGCTTCGTCTACCCGTGCAGTGAGATCTACGGCGGCCAGCGCGCCGCCTGGGACTACGGGCCGCTGGGTGTCGAGCTCAAGGAGAACCTCAAGCGCCAGTGGTGGCGCTACATGGTGACGTCGCGCGAGGACGTCGTCGGTATCGACTCCTCGGTGATCCTGGCGACCGAGGTCTGGGTGGCCTCCGGTCACGTCGCCACCTTCACCGACCCGCTCACCGAGTGCACCTCCTGTCACAAGCGGTTCCGCGCGGACCACCTGGAGGAGGCGTACGAGGCCAAGCACGGCCGCATGCCCGAGAGCCTCGCCGAGGTCAACTGCCCGCACTGCGGCAACAAGGGACAGTTCACCGAGCCCAAGCAGTTCTCCGGTCTGCTCTCCACGCACCTCGGCCCCACGCAGGACAGCGGCTCCATCGCCTACCTCCGCCCCGAGACCGCGCAGGGCATCTTCACCAACTTCGCCCAGGTCCAGCAGACCTCGCGCCGCAAGCCGCCGTTCGGCATCGCGCAGATGGGCAAGTCCTTCCGGAACGAGATCACTCCGGGCAACTTCATCTTCCGTACGCGCGAGTTCGAGCAGATGGAGATGGAGTTCTTCGTCAAGCCGGGCGAGGACGAGAAGTGGCACGAGTACTGGATGGAGCAGCGCTGGAACTGGTACACCGGCCTGGGTCTCCGTGAGGAGAACATGCGGTGGTACGAGCACCCGGCCGAGAAGCTCTCCCACTACTCGAAGCGCACCGCGGACATCGAGTACCGCTTCCAGTTCGGCGGCAACGAGTGGGGTGAGCTGGAGGGCGTCGCGAACCGGACCGACTACGACCTCGGTGCCCACTCGAAGGCCTCCGGCCAGGACCTCTCCTACTTCGATCAGGAGGCCGGCGAGCGCTGGACTCCGTACGTCATCGAGCCCGCGGCCGGTGTCGGGCGGGCGATGCTCGCGTTCCTGCTCGACGCGTATGTCGAGGATGAGGCGCCCAACGCCAAGGGGAAGATGGAGAAGCGGACCGTGCTGCGGCTCGACCCTCGGCTTGCGCCGGTCAAGGTCGCGGTGCTGCCGCTTTCGCGGAACCCGGAGCTTTCCCCCAAGGCCAAGGGGCTGGCTTCGGCGCTGCGGCAGCACTGGAACATCGAGTTCGACGATGCCGGTGCCATCGGGCGCCGTTACCGGCGGCAGGATGAGATCGGTACGCCGTTCTGTGTGACGGTGGACTTCGACACGCTGGACGACAACGCGGTGACCGTGCGTGAGCGGGACTCGATGAAGCAGGAACGTGTTTCGCTGGACCAGATCGAGGGGTACCTGGCGAGTCGGCTGATCGGCTGTTAGGTCGCCCCCGCCGCCCCTACCCGTCCCATCCTGGGCTTCGCCCCGGACGACCCCACTGGGGCTGCGCCCCAGACCCGCCTGCGTCTGCCGGGTTCGTGTGGTTGGGCGGCTGCGGGTTCGTTGCGGCTGGTCGCTCCCCCACTCTCGAATTCGCTCGAGCGGGGGGACCCCCATCGCGGCGGAGCCGCAAATTGATACAGCCACGCGCCCCTAAAAACGCGCGGTTCCCCGCCCCTTACGGGGCGCGGGGAACCGCGCGTTTTTTAGCGCGGACCTGCCCGTTTCAAATGCCCCGGTTCTGTCTCGTCCGTAACGGATGTAACAGAACCGGCGGATTCGCAATCCAAGGCCCAAACCGTTCCGAAGAGGTGGGCATACGCGGCCCGCAGGGGGTGGGTCGCTGTGGACCTGTCACGGGGGCATCAATGCGTAAGCAGGCAATCATCGGCGTCGCGACCATGGCGCTGGCCATCGGAACCGTCGGCTGTGTCGCTGGGAGTCACGGGGAGCAGGGGGCCTCGTCGTCCGCGGCCTCGTCCTCTTCTGTGATCGAGGCCAAGGGCGGTGCGGGGGCGGTGCCGGCGGGCTCGGGCGGGCGGCTCAGCGCCATCGGGCTCACCGACAACCAGCGGCTCGTCAAGTTCCGTGTCGACCAGCCGAACCGCACCCTGCCGCTCGGCAAGGTGAACCGGCTCAAGGGGGACAGCAAGCTGATCGGCATCGACTACCGCGTACAGAACAACAAGCTGTACGGCGTCGGTGACCGCGGCGGCATCTACACGATCCGCGAGATCGGCGCCAAGGCCACCAAGGTCTCGCAGCTGAGCGTGGCCCTGCAGGGCAATTCCTTCGGCGTCGACTTCAACCCGGCCGCGAACCGGCTGCGGGTCATCAGCGACACCGGCCAGAACCTCCGCCACAACATCGACGACCCGGCCGGCGCCCCGGCCGCGGGCACCACCGCGGTCGACGGCACGCTCAGCAATCCGCCGGTTCCGCCCGCAACGACCGGGGCCACGGCGCAGGGGGTGACCGGAGCCGCGTACACGAACAACGATCTCGCCGCGACGACCGCCACCACCCTCTTCGACGTGGACACGGCTCTCGACCAGGTCTCCGTCCAGTCCCCGGCCAACGCGGGCAACCTCGCGCCCACCGGCAAGCTGGGCGTGGACGCCGGACCGGGCGCGGGCTTCGACGTCTACACCTCGACCCGTTCCGGCTCGAACACCGCGTACGCCGTCCTGCGCGTCGACGGCAAGCAGCGGCTGTACCGGGCGGACCTGCTGAACGGTTCGGTGGCTCGTACCGGGACGTTCGACAGCGGCCGGGCGGTTGTGGACCTGGCGTTGCCGCTCCGACAGGGCTGAGCCGAGTCCGGGCAATCACTGACACATGACAGGTGAGAAGTGACAGATGACAGATATTGAAATCTGTCATCTGTCATGTCAGGGTGAACGTACGACATCCCATCCGGCGGGGATTCCACCCCGCCGGGATCCTAAGGAGTTCGTATGCAAACCCGTCCTCTCGGAACGACCGGCCCCCGGGTCTCCGCTCTCGGCCTCGGCTGCATGGGCATGTCGGCGTTGTACGGCGAGGCCGACCGCGCCGAGTCCGTCGCGACCATCCACGCCGCCCTCGAAGCGGGCGTGACCCTGCTCGACACCGGTGACTTCTACGGCATGGGGCACAACGAGATGCTGATCGGCGAGGCGTTGCGGACCGCGCCCGCCGCGCGGCGCGAACAGGCGCTCACCAGCGTGAAGTTCGGTGCCCTGCGCGACCCGGACGAGGGGTGGGCCGGATACGACGGCCGCCCGGCCGCGGTCAGGAACTTCGCCGCGTACTCGCTTCAGCGCCTCGGCGTCGAGCACATCGACGTCTACCGGATCGCCCGCCTCGACCCGGACGTGCCGATCGAGGAGACGGTGGGCGCGATCGCGGAACTGGTCGAGAAGGGGTACGTCCGGCACATCGGCCTGAGTGAGGTCGGTGCCGAGACGATCCGCCGGGCCGCCGCGACCGCGCCGATCGCGGACCTCCAGATCGAGTACTCGCTCATCTCGCGCGGCATCGAGGACAAGGTGCTGCCGGTCACCCGTGAGCTGGGGATCGGCATCACGGCGTACGGCGTGCTCTCCCGGGGGCTGATCTCCGGGCACTTCACCGCGGACCGGCAGCTGGCGCCGAACGACTTCCGCTCGTTCTCGCCCCGCTTCCGGGGCGAGAACCTCCAGCACAATCTGGGCCTCGTCGAGGCGCTGCGGAAGATCGCCGAGCAGAAGGGCGTCTCGGTCGCGCAGATCGCCATCGCCTGGGTGCTGTCCCGCGGCGAGGACATCGTGCCGCTGATCGGCGCACGGCGCCGGGACCGCCTGACGGAGGCGCTCGGAGCGCTCGACGTCACCCTCGATGCCCCCGACCTCGCCGCGATCGAGGACGCGGTGCCGGCCGACGCCGTCGCGGGCGAGCGTTACCCGGAGCAGCAGATGGCACACCTCGACAGCGAGCGCTGACGGCACCGCCGGGTACGGTCATCGGCATGGCGACCACCGAGACTCTGACCGCCGAGCGCATCCTCGAAGCGACCGAGGAGGTGCTGCGCCGCCACGGCCCCGCGAAGGCCACCGTGGTGGACGTGGCCCGAGCGCTCGGCGTCAGCCACGGCAGCGTCTACCGGCACTTCCGTACGAAGGCGGCGCTCCGAGAGGCCGTGACGATGCGGTGGCTGGACCGTACGACGGGGACCTTGTCCGGCATCGTCACCGAGGAGGATCGGGACCCGGAGGACCGGCTGCGCGAGTGGTTCTCCGCCCTCTTCGCCGCCAAGCGCCGTAAGGCGGGGGACGATCCCGAGCTCTTCGCCACGTACAGCGTGCTGGCCGGCGAGAACGGCGAGGCGGTCGGCCGGCACCTCGCCGAACTGACCGGCCAGCTGACGGAGATCGTCCGGGCCGGTGTCGATGCAGGCGTCTTCACCACCACCGACCCGGCGACCACCGCCCGCGCCCTCTTCCACGCCACGGGCCGCTTCCACGACCCCGTCTACGCCCCCGAATGGGAACAGCCGGGAATCGACGCGGAGTTCGAGGCGGTCATGGGCCTGGTGCTCCGAGGGCTGCGCGCCTGACCGGCTCTCACCAGGTGGGCATGATCGCCTCCGGGTAGCGGGACCCGGCCGCGCCCTGCGGCAGGATCTCCTGGACACGGGCCAGGTCCTGCGGTGTGAGCGTGACGTGCGCCGCCGCGACGTTCTCGGCGAGGCGCTGCGGGCTGCGGGTGCCCGGGATGGGCACGATGTCGTCGCCCTGGGCCAGCAGCCAGGCCAGCGCCAACTGCGTGACCGTGATGCCCTTGGCGTCGGCCAGCGCGGTCAGCTCGCGGATGGCGGTCAGGTTCTTCTCGTAGTTGCCGGGCTGCCAGCGGTCGTCCCAACTGCGCATGTCGTCCGCGGGGTATTCGGCGGCGGGCTTCACCGCACCGGTGAGGAAACCGCGGCCCAGCGGTGAGTACGGTACGAAGCCGATGCCCAACTCGCGTACCACGGGCAGTACTTCGGCCTCTACCGCCCGCTCGAACACCGAGTACTCGGTCTGCAGCACGGACACCGGGTGGACGGCGTGGGCGCGCCGCAGGATGTCCGGGCCCGCCTCGCTGAGCCCCAGGTACCGCACCTTGCCTTCGGCGATCAGCTCGCCGACGGTGCCCGCCACGTCCTCGATGGGTACGTCCGGGTCGACCCGGTGCTGGTACAGCACGTCGATGTGGTCGGTGCCGAGGTGGCGCAGGCTGTTCTCGGTGACCTCACGGATGTGGTCCGGGCGGCTGTTCAGCGCGAAGCCCGCGCCGTTCTGCGGGACGCTCATGTCGAAGCCGAACTTGGTGGCGATGACGACGTCGTCGCGGAAGTCCCTCACGGCCCGGCCGAGCAGTTGCTCGTTGCTACCCGTGCCCATGCCGTACAGCTCTGCGGTGTCGAAGAGGGTGACGCCGAGGTCGTACGCCCTGCGGATGGTGGCGATACCGCCGGGCTCGTCGCCGGCTCCGTACGCCATGGTCATACCCATCGTGCCGAGACCGATCGCCCCGACCTGAAGGCCCTGCGTGCCGAGCTTGCGCGTCGGCAGGTTCCTGCTCTGGTCTGTGTCCTGCTGTGTCATGCCGTCGACGCTATGAGCGATGGGGCCGCCGGGTCATGGGCCGCAGACCGCATAGAATTGCCTGATCCTCTCAGCCTCCTGTTCAGGTTCCCGCTCAGGATCCGGCACTGATCCCGCTCATGACCCCCACCATCCAGGGAGCGCTCCATGCTCGACGAGCTCGCGTCGGCCATCGCCCGGCACGGCGACGACTGGTGGTCCGACACCGCGGTGCCACGCCTCCGGCTGGTGAGGCTGGACGAGCCCATCACCCCCATCGACCTGCTGTACGAGCCGATGATCTGCTTCATCGTCGACGGCTCCAAGAGCAGTGTCGCGGGCGACCGGAGCTGGACGACCGGGAGCGGGGAGATGCTCTTCAACTCGCTCGTGCTGCCGGTCACCTCCACGTTCGAGCGGCTGCCGTACCGCTCGGCGGTGCTGCGCCTCGACGGCCCGACGCTCGCCGACCTCCTGCTGGAACTGGACGGAACGGACCCCGTCACGCTCACCGGGCCCGAGCCCGAGTCCGGCGGGCAGATCACCGCACCGATGACCCCCGAGATCGTCGACGCGGTCACCCGATGGGTACGCCTGCTCGACACCCCGGACGACATCCGCCCCCTGGCGAACCGTATCGAGGGCGAGATCCTCTACCGCCTGCTCGGCAGTCCCCTCGGCCCGACTCTGCGTCACTTCACGCTTGCAGACACCGCCGCCGCCCGGGTCCGCACGGCGGCCAGGTGGATCTGCGCTCACTTCACCGAGCCGCTCAGCATCGAAACGATCGCTTCGGTGGCCCACATGAGCCCCGCCACCCTGCACCGCCACTTCAAGACGGCCACCGGCATGAGCCCGTTGCGCTTCCAGAAGCACCTGCGACTTCAGGAGGCCCGCCGCCGTCTGCTCGCCGGCGACACCACGGTGGCGCTGGTCGCGGAGGCGGTCGGGTATGCGAGCGCGACGCAGTTCAACCGCGAGTACCGACGGGCGTACGGACTGCCGCCGGCCCAGGACGCGGCCCGCCTGCGGGGTCGGCTGGTGGGCGCCGGGCGGACACGGTAGGGACCGGTTCCGCTATCCCTCCGACGGATCCACCGTCGCCTGATGCGCCTCCGCGAGGTGTTCCTCCGCCTTCAGCCACGGCAGGAACTGCGCGCCCTTCTTCCAGCCGCACGTATCACATCTGACGGTGCGCTGCATCCCCGCGCGTTGAACCCGTACGACGTGCTCGCGGCCGTGCTGGTCCCAGCGGCTGACCTTGCTCGTGTTGATCTCCAGCATGACGAACTCCTCTTGTAGGGCGGCTCGCAGAAGGAGTTTGCAGCAAGACCAACATCAACAGGGGTCACTTGTGAGGAGACTTGGCGCACGGAAGGCGTCGGACCTCGAGGCGCTAGCTGATCCTGCGCGGCAGGCGCAGGCTCAGCAGGATCGTCAGGACGATGCCCGCCAACTGCGCCAACAGCGTTGTGACCAGGGCGTCTCGCATGCCCAGGCCGGGTACCAGGGCCAGGAAGAGGGTGCCGAGGGTGGCGACGCCCAGGGCGAGGGCCGACTGCTGGACTGTGATCATCACGCCGCTGCCGACTCCGGCCCGCGCGGGCGGAACCTCGGAGAGGATCACGCGGAAGACGACGGGGAGTTGGAGGGCCTGGCCCGCGCCCGCCACGGCCGCGCCCGGCAGCAGTTCCACCACGCCCAGGTCCGGCCAGGAGCGCCAGGCGGCGAGGGCGATGAGGGCCACGCCGACCGCCTGGATCAGTCCGCCGACGGTCACGACGCGTGTGCCGTGGCGGGTGACGAGCCGAGGGCCCCAGAGCGAGACGACCAGGAAGACCACCGCCATGGGCGCCAGCGCGAGTCCGGCCGGGACCGGGCCGAGCCCGGCACCCTGCTGCAGCGCCACCGCGATCACGAACATGAAGCCGCTGAAGCCGATCGAGAACGGCACCACCATGGCCAGGCCCCGGCGCAACGACACCAGCGCGAACAGACTCGGCGGCACCAGGGGCGTACGGCCCTGGCGGTCCTCCCGGCGCTCGACGAGGTAGAACGCCGTCGCCGCGAAGGGGAACGCCGCCAGCGCCAGCCAGGTCCACAGCGGCCAGCCCGCCGCCCGGCCCTCGGTCAGCGGCGCCAGCAAGGTCAGCAGGGAGACGGCCAGGAGCACTGTGCCGGGGACGTCCACCGGCTCGGGATGCTGCGAGCGCGTCTCGGGGACGGTGCGTGCGGCCAGGATCAGGCCGAGCAGCACCACGGGCACGTTCACCAGGAACACGGAGCGCCATTCCGTGCCCGCGATGTTCGCCGCGACCAGGACGCCGCCGAGGATCTGGCCCGCGACCATGGAGAGCCCGGCCGTCGCGCCGTACAGGCTCATGGCCTTGGCGCGGCGCGGACCCTGAGTCGCCGACTGGATGGTGGCGAGGACCTGCGGCAGCATCGCCGCGGCTGCCGCGCCCTGTGCGACGCGTGCCGCGACCAGCGTCCAGGCGGTGGGTGCAAGGCCGCACGCCAGCGAGGTCAGCCCGAAGGCGGCCATACCGGCGAGGAAGAGCCGACGCCGGCCGAACATGTCGCCGAGCCGTCCGCCGAGGACGAGGAGCACGGCGTACGAGACTCCGTATCCGGCGACGACGAGTTCCAGGACCGCCTCGCCTGCGGACAGGTCGCGGCCGATCGTCGGCAGGGCGACATTGACGATGAAGAAGTCGATGAGGGGGAGTGCCGCGCCGAGGAGCACGGTGAAGAGCCCCAGTCCGCCGAGCACGGGCGGGGCGGCGTGGGAGCGGGCGGCACTTCGGTCGAGAGTTCCTGTGTCGGTCACGTACCTCAGCGTGGGCCAACTCCCAGACGGGTACCAGAGTGTGCTCATCCTGGTAGAAGCAGTACCTGGCAACAGGATCGGCCAGGCGGCAGGCTGGAGGCATGACGAGCATGGTCCGGGAGGTTCAGGAGATTCACGCGGCGGAGGCCCGCGAAGACAAGGAGCCGGTGGCGGCCAGGGAGTCGGTGATCCGGCGACATGAGCTCGCCGCCTTTCTGCGTCACCGCCGCGAGCACATCGCCCCCGAGCAGGTCGGCCTGCCCCGAGGCCGCCGCCGACGTACCCCGGGTCTGCGCCGCGAGGAGGTCGCGCAGCTCTCCGCGGTCGGCGTCACCTGGTACACGTGGCTCGAACAGGCCAGGGACATCCAGGTCTCCGTCCAGGTCCTCGACGCCCTCGCCCGCACGCTGATGCTCGACGCCAGCGAGCGCGCGCACCTCTTCAACCTGGCGGGGGCCGTCGACCCCGCACCCGGCGCGCACTGCGCGTCGGTCACCGACGCCCAGCGCGCACTCCTGCGACAGCTGGATCCGATCCCGGCCTCCATCCAGAACAGCCGGTACGACGTCCTCGCCTACAACCGCACGTACGGGCTGCTGTTCTGCGACCTCGACGCCATCCCGCCTCAGGACCGCAACTGCATGCTCCTGTGCTTCACGAACGAGGACTGGCAGTCGTCGCTCGTACGGCTGGAGGAGACCATGCGGATCATGGCCGCCAAGTTCCGCGCCTCGATGGCCGGTCATCTCGCGGAGCCCGCCTGGAAGATGCTGCTCAATCGGCTGCGTACCGAGTCGCCGGAATTCCGGGAGATCTGGGAACGGCACGAAGTCGTGAGCGCGAGCAGCAAACGCAAGCAGTTCACCAACGCCCACGTCGGCCTGCTCACCGTGGACAGCACCGACCTGTGGCTGGGCCCGCACAACGGTCCCCGCATGCTGACGTTCGCCCCGGCCGACGCCGAGTCCCGCGAACGCCTGGAGAAGCTGCACGCGATCGCCCTCGAGAGGGCGGGAGGGGTCGGGAGGGGGTGAGAGCTTCAGGCCAGTACGTCCGCCTGCTCCCTGACCTCCGCCGACTCCAGCCGCTCCGCCGTGCGTTCGGCCGTGCGGCGGGCCCAGCGGCCGCTCGTCAGGGCGCCGACGAGCAGGACCGAGAGGCCGCAGGCCGCGATGATCCACCAGCCGGGGTGGGCGGCCGAGACGAAGACCTCGCGGTACGGGGACGAGCCCACACCCGCCGCCAGTACGGCGCCGATCACGGCGACGCCCAGGGTCTGGCCGATCTGGCGGCTGGTGGAGGCGACCGCGGCGGCGACACCGGCCTGGGCGCGGGGCATTCCGGAGACGGCGGTGTTGGTGATGGGCGCGTTGACGAAGCCGAAGCCGAGGCCGAAGAGGACGTATCCGATGACGAGCGTCACGTTCGACGTCTCGGCCTCGAAGGCGGCGAAGAACACCCCGCTCGCGGTCATCGCCACCCCGGCGACCAGGAGGGAGAGGCGAGGGCCGCGGCTGCCGACCAGACGGCCGGACAACGGGGCGGACACGAAGGTCAGGGCCGCCATCGGGAGCATCCACAGGCCCGCGCTCAGGGCGGTGAGCCCGCGTACGTTCTGCAGATAGAGCGTCGAGAGGAAGAGGAAGCCGCCGAGCGCCGCGAACGCGCTGATCGCCACGACCGTGGCCCCGCTGAACGGCGCCGAACGGAAGAAGCGCAGATCGATGAGGGGTTCGGCACGGCGCGGCTCGTACCACAGGAGGCTCAGCAGGGCGGCCAGGGCGAGGGCGCCGAAGGCGATGACCGTGGGGACGCCCGAGTGGGGGGCCTCGATGATCGCGTACGTCAGGGAGCCGAGCAGCGCGATCACCAGGAGCTGGCCGACCGGGTCGGGGCGGCGGGCCTTCGGGGCGCGGGACTCGGGGACGTACCGGAGGGTGAGCAGGAGTGCGGCCAGGCCCACCGGGAGGTTGATCCAGAAGATCGAGCGCCAGCCGACCGAGTCCACGAGCAGGCCGCCGATCAGAGGGCCGGCCGCCATCGATATGCCGACGACACCGCCCCACACCCCGATCGCCCGGGCGCGCTCGCGCGGGTCCGTGAACGTGTTGGTGATGATCGACATCGCGACCGGGTTGAGCATCGAACCTCCCACCGCCTGCACCATCCTGAAGGCGATGAGCGATTCGAGGTTCGGCGCGAGGGAACACAGCACCGAGCCGATCGTGAAGACGACCAGGCCCGCCATGAAGACCCGCTTGCGGCCGATACGGTCGGCCGTCGACCCCGCGAGCATCAAGAGCGAGGCGAGCACCAGCGTGTAGGCGTCGATCGTCCACTGGAGGCCGGACGTGCTCGCGTGCAGTTCGCGCTGCATCGAGGGCAGCGCGACGTTCAGCACGGTGTTGTCGAGGCTCACGATCAGCAAGCTCATACAGCAGATCGCGAGGACCAGCATGCGTCGGCGGTGGCTGAGCTCGGGCATTTCTCCAGAGTACGCGATGTCGGTAGTGCGCCTAACTAACGATCGGGGTTCATCGTCGTGGTCGCGGCCGAAGGCTGTGGCTCGCGCTCGTCGGCGTACGGGACAATGGGGCCATGCCCACGCCCACACCTCTCCTGAACTCCACGCTGTCGATCGGCCCGCACCCGGTGCAGCCGCCCGTCGTCCTCGCCCCCATGGCCGGGATCACGAACGCGCCGTTCCGCACGCTGTGCAGGGAGTTCACCGGTGGCAAGGGCTTGTTCGTCAGCGAGATGATCACGACACGGGCGCTGGTCGAACGCAATGAGAAGACCATGCAGCTGATCCACTTCGACGCCTCGGAGACTCCGCGCTCGATCCAGCTGTACGGGGTCGACCCGGCGACCGTCGGCAAGGCCGTCCGCATGATCGCGGAGGAGGACCTCGCCGACCACATCGACCTCAACTTCGGCTGCCCGGTTCCGAAGGTGACGCGCAAGGGCGGCGGCTCGGCCCTCCCGTACAAGCGCAACCTGCTGCGCGCGATCCTGCGCGAGGCGGTGAGCGGCGCGGGGGACCTGCCGGTCACGATGAAGATGCGCAAGGGCATCGACGACGACCACATCACGTACCTGGACGCGGGCCGGATCGCCGTGGAGGAGGGCGTGACGGCGATCGCCCTCCACGGCCGGACGGCCGCGCAGCACTACGGAGGCACGGCGGACTGGGACGCGATCGCCCGCCTCAAGGAGCACGTGCCGGAGATTCCCGTCCTCGGCAACGGCGACATCTGGTCGGCCGACGACGCGCTGCGGATGGTGCGGGTGACTGGTTGTGACGGCGTGGTGGTCGGGCGGGGTTGCCTCGGTCGGCCGTGGTTGTTCTCGGATCTGGTGGCGGCGTTCGAGGGCCGTACGGCCGATTACGCCCGTCCGGCCCTGCGTGAGGTGGCGACGGTCATGGTCCGCCACGCGACCCTGCTCGGGGAGTGGATCGGCGACGAGACTCGCGGAGTCATCGACTTCCGCAAGCACGTGGCCTGGTACCTGAAGGGTTTCGCGGTCGGCTCGGAGATGCGCAAGCGCTTGGCGATCACGTCATCCCTGTCCGAACTCCGTTCCGGCCTCGAGGAGTTGGACTTGGACCAGCCGTGGCCGACGGGCGCGGACGGCCCTCGTGGCCGCACGTCCGGCAACAACAGGGTTGTCCTGCCGGACGGTTGGCTGAAGGACCCGTACGACTGTGCCGGGATCGGTGAGGACGCGGAGTTGGACACGTCCGGGGGTTGAGTGTTGGCTGCGGGCGAGTGGGGGCTGGTCGCGCAGTTCCCCGCGCCCCTGAGTAGGTGACTCTGTCGGGGATCTTGGAGTTGCCAAGGTCAGCTGCCCAGGGTTCGCCAGCCCAACCCGGCGCTCTCTCCGGCACAGAGCGCCGGGAAACCGGCATCTCACCCAGGAGTTGGCCTTTCGACACCCGCCACACGGGCCATGCCGCGTACGGCCCCCCAATCGATCGCGGGTGAGGCCGTATGCGGCATGAAGTTCAAAATCAGGTCGTGTGCCAGTCCCCCAGGTACCATCCGGTGCCCCCACCAGCATTCTGGTAGAGCCTCACCTTCGTGACCGTCACTCCGCTCGGAGCCGTCCCCTTCCCGCACCCGGCTGCGGACCCGTTACCGTCCTTGATCGTCCCGGTCTTACCGTCCGACCGCTTGTACTCCGCCCAGAACCCGAGCCCGTCGGGCTCCTCGTCGCACACGGTCAGCGTGCGGTGATTGCTGCTTATGTAGGCCGTCCCGCAGTTCCTCAGCTTCGAGGCTCCGCAAGCAGGCCAGTCCCATTCATCCGCATGCGCGTGGGCAGCGGTACCGCTCCCCAAGATGGTGGCCACAGCAGCAGCACTGACAACGGCAATTGAACGCTTTCGCAACGTTCCCCCTACCTACGTGGTCTCAGGGCCGGCGGCCCTTCCCTCGAAGGGAGCGTAGAAAGATCCAATAGCGACAACAACCTACAAAGTCATAGGGTTACTGCATGACGCTGTCAGGGATCTTGAGTGAGCGTGCTCGGGTGCCCTTGGTGGCGGTGCGTCGTTCCGGGAACGTGCTGTCCGAACGGCTTGAATCAGAAGCTGTGGAATCCCCTTGCCGATGACGTAGAAGGCGTCCCTGACCGGCGGGATGATGGAACGGCTGGCCTCGGTGCGAGGGGAGGGTTCGGCCATCGGCTTCGAAAAAACGGTGTTCTTCTGCTGCTCGGGCTGCGACTTGATCAGCACCCCGAGTTCTGGTGCCTTCTCCGCGACGGCGGACCGCCATGAAATCGACTGGTCCGCGCCTGCGCTCGTGACCTGCATGTTTTGTTGACGGGAGTCACAGATCTGGCGGCGGGACGTTCTGGACCTGGACGCGGAATCGGAGTGTCCGCGCTGCCATCACCGGACGGCGTGTCCTCGCGCGGCGGACCGGGTGCAGTGCGCGCAGTGCAAGCTCGTTGCTGAAGGTCCGCATGCGGACCCCGAACGCCGCGCGTAGCGTCACGACGTCGAGCTGGCGACAGCCCGCAGGAGATGGGAGGCGGTCATGGAGGCCAGGCTCCGTGATGTCTGACCGCCGTCCCCTGGTTCAGCGCAGGGGCGTCGGGCCGGCTCAGCCGACGGGCTTCCGGATCGGTCAGGTTTTCCCCGCCGTGCGCCATGCGGATGGCCTTGGGATGCGCTGCCAGTCGAGGAAGCTCTGGAGCGCGGTGGGTGTTCGGGGCTGGCGTTCTGTCACGGGGGCCGTGAGCTCCGCGTTGACGCGTTCGATGTTGACGGCGATGGCGGTGAGGACGTGCTGGACGTGGGACTTCGCCTGGCTCCGGTAGCGGGCTTGTCGCATGCCGTGGCCGTTGACGAATTCGTTGACCGTACTCTCGACGCTGGCACGCATCGCGTAGTTCGCCTTCCACTCGCCGGTCTTTTGTGCGGCCCGGGCGGCAGCCTGCCGTTCGTAGAGCTGCTGCGGCAGGAAGGTCAACGCCCGTCGCTCGCTGCGGGTGCAGCTGGACTTGACCGGGCACTTGCCGCAGTCCTCCTTGGAAAACCTGACGTTGACATACGGAGTGATCGCCGGGGGCGTCGTCCACTGCCGGCTCAGCTTGCCCTGCGGGCATACGACGTGCTGCCGCTCCCAGTCGATGGTGAAGGCGTCACGGTCGAAGACGTTGCCCTTGCGTGACTGGCGGGTGCGTTTCTGCCGGACCGGTCCCACGAGAGTGATCCCGTGCTTGCGGTCCACTTGGTCCTGCTCCACGACCGAGGTGTATCCGCCGTCGACCAGGTGCTCGCCGGGCAGCAGGTTCCGCTGCGCCAGCCGGTTGTGGATGGCGGGCAGGGCCCTGCCCTGCGTACCTACAACGTTCCAGGGTGCTCCGCCGCTTATCCGAGCTGTCACATCGCCACAAGCCCGACAGTTCCTCTCCCCGGCCCGCCCGGTGCCCTTGGACACCACGCCAGCGTAGAACTGAAGGCTACTCAGGTCCGGGGATCAGAAACACGTACTGAAAGACAGGGTTGCGCCCCGGTCTTTCAGGGGCGCAGCTCCTGTTTTTGAGGGGCGCGGGCAACTGCGCGACCAACCACACACGACCCGCACCCGCGAACCGACAGACAGCCCCGAGCTCTTAGGCGCCCCCAACAGCCGTCAGCAAGGCCAAAGGAGCCGCAGCTGACCGAGACTCCCGCACGCACGCGTGCGGATAAGGCACCGGCTCCCCCCGATGGGCATCGCGGGCATACCCCGCGAGGACCTCCGGGAGCCGGCTCCCGGAAGCCGTCGCCGCGTCGACCAGCGCATGGGCGACCGCCCGAGCCTCGTCATGCAACCCATACCGCGCCAACCCCAACGCGATCAACGCGTTGTCATGCGGCCACACAGACCCCCGGTGATACGACAGCGGATGGTATGCGGCCTGGCCGGAGGCCACCGTCCGCACTCCCCACCCGGAGAAGAAGTCCGGCTCCAGCAGCCGCCGCCCCACCAACTCGCCGTACTCCTTGTCCAACAGCCCCGACCACAGCAGATGCCCGGCGTCGGAGGCCAGCGCGTCCACCTGGTTGCCGTCACCGTCCAACGCCAGCGCGGGGAAGGCGCGTTCAGGCATCCAGAAGTCCCGCTGGAAGCGGTCACGGAGGTCGCCCGCCGCCTGCTCCAGCAGCGCCGCGTACACCTCGTCCTCCCACACTGTGCGCGACAGGTGCGCGGTGCGGCGCAGGGCGTCGTACGCGTACCCCTGCGCACCCGCGGCCATCACCGGGCCGGTGGCGCGGCTGCCGTCGGCGGAGCAGATGGCGCCGGGGGAGTCCTTCCAGTTCTGGTTGGCGAGACCGCCCTCGTCGGCGCGGTAGACGAGGTAGCCGCGTGAGGTGAGGCCACCGTGGTCCAGCATCCAGCCGATCGCCGCACGGGCGTGCGGCTCGAGGCGGCGGGCCGTCGCGACATCGCCGGTCTGCTCGACGTACGCGCCGAGCAGCACGAGGAACAGCGGCGTGGCGTCGACCGAGCCGTAGTAACACCCGTACGGCACCTGCCCGAAGTGCGCCAGCTCCCCGTGCCGTACCTCGTGCACGATCTTGCCCGGCTGGGCCACCGCGCCGGTGCCGGTCGCGGTCGCCTGGGCCGCCGCGAGCGCGGGCAGGGTGGCGGCGGCGAGCTGGGGGCGGTAGGGCAGCGCGAAGAGGGAGGTGAGGAGCGCGTCGCGGCCGAGCAGCGTCAGGAACCAGGGGACTCCGGCCGCCGGGACGCGAAGTTCCTCTCCGTCGGGTCCCGTTGCCGGAACCTGGAGGACGGCCAGGTCGGCGAGGCCCCGCTCGCAGGCCGCGGCCAGCTCCGGCCAGCCCGTCGGGAAGGGCACGCCCTCGGTGAACTCGTCCTCCAGCGCGCCGAGTTGCTCGTTCGCGGCGGACGGGGAGGCCGGCACCTCCGGGTGCGGCGTGCCGTGCGGGCGGGCCGCGACCCTCAGGGTCAGCTCTTCGGAACCGTGCGGTTCCAGGTCGAGGGCCCAGACCAGGCGACGGGCGCCCGTACCCGTCTCCTCGACGCTGTCAGGCGCGGGCTCGGCGGTGACCGTCGTAGAAGAACGCCATTCGCCACGCCGGTAGCTGAACTCCACGCCGTCGTCCAGGATTTCGCGGGAGCGGACGGCGCCGGTCTTGGCGTACGTACGGTGGTCGGAGCGCAGCTCGAACTGGTCCGAGAAGTCGGCGTCCGCGGTGACCGCGATCCGGACCGTCGTCGGCACCGGGCGGTTGCTGGTGACGCGCAGCGCCTCGACGAACGCGCCGTCGGCGACGGCCTGTTCACGGAAGAGCGTGTACGCGGGCGGCTCCTGGCGGCCCCCGCGTGGTACGAGAACGCAGCGCGCCGCGTCGCCGTCCGCGACCGGAGACAGCAACTCGGGCACCGCGCCGTCGACGGTCAGCTGCCAGCGGCTCAGATGCCGGGCGTCTCGTACGAACAGCCCGTCCGGGGAGCCGCCGCCGCGCACTCCGCTGATGTCCCCGCCGTCGCCCACGGCCGCGAACGTCCCACCGTGCACAAGCAGATGCTGCCGCTCCGTCATACCTGGTTCCCTCCCTTGGCACCCTTGCCGATCTCTTCGCCTGCGCGGACCGCACCCTGTGCCGTGTTGTGTGCCGGGCCCGGCGGCTCGTGCTGGTGGTCGTGGTCGTGCAGCAGGTCGAGCGTCAGCGCGGCGGTCCAGCTGAAGCCGGGCGCTCCGCAGGCCTCGCCGCTGTACGGGGTCACGTACTCCGCGAATCCCGACGCGCCCGCCGTGTCGAGCAGCGCGCTGCGCAGGCCGTCCGCGAGGGCCTGCTCCCCGTGCAGCCTGAGGCCCCGCTCCAGCATCCAGTTGGTGTTGAACCAGGCCGGGCCTCGCCAGTACCGGTGCGGATCGAAGGCCTCGCCGGTCAGGTCGTAACTCGGTACGAGCCGGGTGGCGCCGCCGAGCCCGAAGTGCGGGCCGCGCAGGGTCCGTACGAGGCTGTCGGCGACGTCACGGGGCAGGGCGGGCAGGAGCAGCGGGACGAGTCCGGCCACGCCGCGCTCGGGGATGAGCTCCCCGGTCAGTACGTCCCGGCAGAAGAACATCCCCTCCGCCGGCTCCCACAGCCGCTCCACCAGCGCCGCCGTCAGCCGCTCGGCCCGTGCGCGGCGTGCCGTGGCCGTGGCGCCCAGCTCGCGGGCGATCCGGGCCAGCGCGTACTCGGAGGCGATCAGAAGCGCGTTGAACGCCGGGTCCTCGACCGCGAACCGGCCCTCTCCGGCCCCGTGCCTCCCGCCCGGCCCATCCCTGTACCCACGGTCCCGGTAGTCGCTCGCCAGCGCCACATACCGCCCGTAGTCCAGATCCGTCGGCCGGTCCGAGGCGGCCCCGTGGTCCAGGTCGGCGCGGCGGAAGGTGCGGGGCGGGGCGGGCGTGACGCGACTGAGCGGGGCGTCCCAGGCCGGGGCGTTGTCCATGCCCTGTTCCCAAGGGTGGACCACGGAGGCCAGGCCCCCGCCGCCCAGGTCCCGGCGGTGCAGCAGATAGCGGTGCCAGGCCGCGAGCTGCGGATAGAGGCGGGACAGGAAGCCGCGGGCCCGTGACAGGCCAGGGTCGGCGACATGCACCAGCCAGGCGGCGAGCGCGTGAACCGGTGGCTGCACGATGCCCGACGTCTGTACGGTGCGCGGGGCGCCCGCGGCGCGTCCCGCGGTGGAGGAGCGCCAGAAGTCGGGGCTCGGGAAGTACGCATCCAGCGGGACGGAGGGATTGAAGACGATGTGCGGAATCCGGCCGTCGCCCCACTGCGCGTCCAGGAGCGTCTCCAACTCGACCTGCGCCCTGAGCGGCGACAGATGGCGCAGCCCGATCGCGATGAACGCCGAGTCCCAGGACCACTGGTGGGGATACAGGCCGCGCGAGGGCACCGTGGACGTCCCGGTCCAGTTGTCGTGCAGCACCCGGGCGGCCCTCAGGTGCAGCGAGCGCACGGCGGGGCCCGGATCGTATACGGCCGTCCCGGAATGGCCGATCTCACCCTGGCCGGAAAATGGGGGTGAGGCCGGGGTGCGTACGGGCTCCGGGTGTCCGGTGCGGCGGGCGGTGAGCTGGGTCGAGCGGTTCACTCGGGTCTCCACGAAGACGTATGTCCGGCCAGTTCGGCTGTAGCTACCGTAGGGTTACGTCTATTTAACACGCAAAACTCAATATGTAATGCAGAGTTGAGGAACGCAAGAGGGTGTGCATGACCGGGAACGCCGGGAGGACCGGTATGGCAGGAAGGGCCGGAAGGGCGGCGGGCCAGGCGAGCGCCGGCGAGCTGCTGGCGCTGGTGCGCAGCGGGCGGGCCACCACGCGCGGTGCCTTGCAGCAGGTCACGGGCCTGTCCCGGGCCACGGTGGGCCAGCGCCTCGACCGGCTCTTCAGGGCGGGCTGGCTGCGCGAGGGTGCCGCGGGCCCGGTGGACTCGCCGCTCGGTGGCCGGCCCTCGGTCCGACTTGAGTTCGACGACTCACATGCCGTCGTCCTGGCTGCCGACCTCGACACCCGGCACGCGCGCACCGCGGTCCTCTCGCTCAGTGGCGAGCTGCTGGCCGAGCACACGGGATCGCTGCTCATCGAGGACGGCCCGGACCTGGTGCTCGGCGAACTCGGCCGCTGGTTCGGCGAGCTGCTGGAGAAGGCGGGACACCGGGCGCAGGAGGTGTGCGGGATCGGGCTCTCCGTGCCGGGGCCGGTCGACAGCGACACCGGCCGCGTCGTCCAGCCGCCGATGATGCCCGGCTGGGACGGCTACGACATAAGAGCCCGACTGGCCCGCTCCTTCGCCGAGCACACGGACGCCGAATCCGTCCCCGTGCTGGTGGACAACGACGCCAACCTCATGGCGTACGGCGAACAGCGCACCGCCTACCCGGACTGCTCGGCCTTCGTCCTGATCAAGGTCTCCACCGGCATCGGTGCGGGCGTCGTCGTCGGCGGCACGATCTACCGGGGCATAGACGGGGGTGCCGGGGACATCGGGCACATACGGGTCCCGGAGGGCGCCGACGCCTTGTGCAAGTGCGGTTCGTACGGGTGTCTCGCCGCCGTCGCCAGTGGCGGCGCCGTGGCGCGGCGGCTCGCGGAGACCGGGGTGCCGGCTTCCTCCGGCTCAGATGTGCGGGATCTGCTGACCGCCGGGCATCCGGGGGCGGCGGCGCTCGCGCGGGACGCCGGGCGGCTGGTCGGTGACGTACTGGCGACCGTGGTGACGCTGCTCAACCCCGGGGTGCTGATGATCGCCGGAGATCTGGCCGGAACTCCGTTCCTCACGGGCGTGCGCGAGCTGCTCTACCAGCGCGCCCTGCCCCGCTCCACCGCTCACCTGGACGTGGTCACCTCACGGCTCGGGGAGCGGGCGGGCCTGGTGGGGGCGGGGCTGCTGGTGGTGGAGCACCTGTATGCGCCCGAGCGGGCGGAGGGGCGACTGCTGGCGATGGGTGTGTGACATCCGCATTACGGTCCGCGTACGCGTCCGCATGGTGAAATCCGGCCGCTCCAATCGGCGTGATTCTTGCCACCCTTGATAAGGGTTGCGCTCAGATGAGCGGATCTTGGGCCATTGCACTTCTCCAAGGGGTGGCACTCAGTGCCACCCCTTGATCGTTCACGGTATGAACTCACACGTACGGGGTGCCGCTCATGTGAGCGCTTTAGCGGGTTTACGGGCGTCGACTCGTTCGGAAAGTGAAAACATCGACCTCCGACTCATTGCCAGGTCTTGACTTGCGATCTGTTGGCGGACGAGCGGTTACGGCCGCATGACGCGCAAGTGGACGTACCGAGGTACCTTCGATCTGGGTATGTTCCTCGCCGTCAGGGCAGCCAACGCGTCCTCGAGGAGTCGAGATCCGTGTCGGAAAACAAAGATCCCCACGTAACTGGTAGCGGCGACGGTGTTGTCGGCGGAGCGAAGTTTGTTTACGACTTCACCGAGGGCAACAAAGACCTCAAGGACCTTCTCGGCGGCAAGGGCGCGAACCTCGCCGAGATGACCAACCTGGGCCTTCCCGTCCCGCCGGGCTTCACGATCACCACCGAGGCGTGCAAGACGTACCTCGAAAGCGGCACGGAGCCCGCGGCACTGCGTGACGAGGTCACTGCGCACCTCGACGCCCTCGAAGCGCAGATGGGCAAGAAGCTCGGGCAGGCCGATAACCCCCTGCTCGTATCAGTCCGTTCAGGGGCGAAGTTCTCCATGCCGGGCATGATGGACACCGTCCTGAACATCGGGCTCTCCGACAAGTCGGTCCAGGGCCTGGCCAAGCAGGCCGGTGACGAGCGCTTCGCCTGGGACTCGTACCGCAGGCTCATCCAGATGTTCGGCAAGACCGTCCTCGGCGTCGAGGGCGAACTCTTCGAGGACGCGCTGGAGGCGGCGAAGGCGGCCAAGAAGGTCACGGTCGACACCGAGCTGGAAGCGGCCGACCTGAAGAAGCTCGTCACCAAGTTCAAGAAGATCGTCAAGACCGAGGCCGGGCGCGACTTCCCGCAGGACCCGCGCGAGCAGATGGACCTCGCCATCCACGCGGTCTTCGACTCCTGGAACACCGACCGCGCGAAGCTCTACCGCCGCCAGGAGCGCATCCCGCACGACCTCGGCACGGCCGTCAACGTCTGCTCGATGGTCTTCGGCAACCTCGGCCCGGACTCGGGCACGGGCGTCGCCTTCACCCGCGACCCCGCCAGCGGCCACCAGGGCGTGTACGGCGACTACCTGCAGAACGCGCAGGGCGAGGACGTGGTCGCCGGCATCCGCAACACGGTCCCGCTCGCCGATCTGGAGAAGATCGACAAGAAGTCGTACGACCAGCTGATGCAGATCATGGAGACCCTGGAGAACCACTACAAGGATCTCTGCGACATCGAATTCACCATCGAGCGCGGCCAGTTGTGGATGCTCCAGACGCGCGTCGGCAAGCGGACGGCGGGCGCGGCCTTCCGCATCGCGACCCAGCTGGTGGACCAGGGGCTGATCGACGAGGCGGAGGCGCTTCAGCGCGTCAACGGCGCCCAGTTGGCCCAGCTGATGTTCCCGCGCTTCGACGAGGACACGAAGGTCGAGACGGTCGGCCGGGGCATCGCGGCGTCGCCGGGTGCGGCGGTCGGCAAGGCGGTCTTCGACTCGTACACGGCGGTGAAGTGGTCGCGTTCGGGCGAGAAGGTGATCCTGGTCCGCCGCGAGACGAACCCGGACGACCTGGACGGCATGATCGCGGCGGAGGGCATCCTGACCTCGCGCGGCGGCAAGACCTCGCACGCGGCTGTGGTGGCGCGCGGCATGGGCAAGACCTGTGTGTGCGGTGCCGAGGAGCTCGAGGTCGACACCAAGCGGCGCCGGATGACGGTGCCGGGCGGGCATGTGGTGGAGGAGGGCGACCTCATCTCCATCGACGGGTCGAGCGGCAAGGTGTACCTCGGTGAGGTGCCCGTGGTCCCGTCCCCGGTCGTGGAGTACTTCGAGGGCCGGATGCACGCGGGCGCCCAGGACGCCGACGAACTGGTCGAGGCCGTACACCGGATCATGGCGTTCGCCGACCGCAAGCGTCGCCTGCGGGTGCGCGCCAACGCGGACAACGCCGAGGACGCGATGCGCGCCCGTCGCTTCGGCGCGCAGGGCATCGGCCTGTGCCGCACGGAGCACATGTTCCTCGGTGACCGTCGTGAGCTGGTCGAGCGCCTCATCCTGGCCGACACGGAGGCCGAGCGCGAGGAGTCGCTGAAGGAACTGCTCCCGCTCCAGAAGCAGGACTTCGTGGAGCTGTTCTCGGCGATGGACGGCCTGCCGGTGACGATCCGTCTCCTCGACCCGCCGCTGCACGAGTTCCTGCCCGACATCACAGAGCTCTCGGTCCGGGTCGCCCTGGCCGAGTCCCGCCAGGAACCCCACGAGAACGAACTCCGCCTCCTCCAGGCGGTGCACCGCCTGCACGAGCAGAACCCGATGCTGGGGCTCAGGGGTGTGAGGTTGGGCCTGGTCATCCCCGGCCTGTTCACCATGCAGGTACGGGCGATCGCGGAGGCCGCGGCGGAGCGGAAGTCGGCGAAGGGCGACCCGAGGGCCGAGATCATGATCCCGCTGGTCGGCACGGTCCAGGAGCTGGAGATCGTCCGCGAGGAGGCCGACCAGGTCGTCGCCGAGGTCGAGGCGGCGACGGGCACGGAACTGAAGCTGGCGATCGGCACGATGATCGAACTGCCGCGGGCCGCGCTGACGGCGGGCCAGATCGCGGAGGCGGCCGAGTTCTTCAGCTTCGGCACGAACGACCTGACCCAGACCGTGTGGGGCTTCAGCCGCGACGACGTGGAAGCCTCCTTCTTCACGGCTTACCTGGAGAAGGGCATCTTCGGCGTCTCCCCGTTCGAGACGATCGACAAGGACGGCGTCGGCTCCCTGGTGAAGCTCGCCGCCGAGGCCGGCCGCGCCACCCGCCCCGACCTGAAACTCGGCGTCTGCGGTGAGCACGGCGGCGACCCGGAGTCGGTCCACTTCTTCCACGAGGTGGGTCTGGACTACGTATCCTGCTCGCCGTTCCGGATCCCCGTGGCCCGCCTGGAGGCCGGCCGCGCGGCGTCCACGTCGAAGGGCAGCGACCACCGCTGATCCTGTCCCGGACTCCGGAGCCGTCGTCGGTCACCCCGACCCTCACCGACGCGATGGCGGCTCCGGTGCGTGAAAGGAGAGGGGCGGCGCCTGTGCGGAGGCGCCGCCCTCTCGGCGCGACGGCCGAGGTCAGCGCACCGTACGGAAGAACGCGCGGATGTCATCGACCAGCAGGTCCGGGGCCTCCATCGCCAGGAAGTGGCCTCCGCGGTCGAGTTCGGTCCACCGTACGATGTTGTGGTCGCGTTCGGCCCAGGGGCGGACGGCCACGTCGTGGGCGGTCAAGAGGACCGCGGTGGGTACGGTGCCGCGCCCGCTGTCGTCCCACGTGGCGGCGGAGATCTCCTCGTAGTAGATCTGGGCGGCCGAGGCGGCGGTGGCGGTGAACCAGTACAGGGAGATGCCGGTCAGCATGTGGTCACGGTCGACGCTGTCCTCCGGCAGTCCCCCCTCGGGGAAGCTGAGCTCCTGGAACTTCTCGACGATCCAGGCCAGTTGGCCGACGGGGGAGTCGGTGAGGGCGTAGCCGACCGTCTGCGGGCGCTTGGAGTTGCACTGCAGGTAGCCGTCGTTGAAGTTCTGCATCCGGTCCCAGCGCCGCTGCTCGGCCCACGGCTACGACACCGGCGCCTGGGTCGCCTCGGCGATGGGCAAACACGCACGCTCCGCCGTGACGTGGAGCGGCTGCGCGAACTCGGCTACCCGGTGCAGGCCACCCGGGGAACCGTTGGTTACCGGCTCGGTGCCGGGGCCACGCTGCCGCCGCTGCTGCTTGACGACGACGAGGCCGTCGCCGTCGTGGTCGGCCTGCGCACGGCGGCCGGTGGATCGGTCGCCGGAATCGAGGAGTCCTCGCTGCGCGCGCTGACCAAGCTGGAGCAGGTGCTGCCCGCACGGCTGCGCTACCGGGTGAACACCCTGCACGCCGCGACCGTCCGGGCGGGTGAGGCTCCGGCCCCCAAGGTCTCCCCGGACGTCCTCATGGCCGTTGCCGAGGCGTGCCGCCGGCACGAGTGGCTGCGGTTCGACTACACCGACGCCCGCGGCAAGGGCGGAATCCGCTCGGTGGAGCCGCACAGCCTGGTGAGCTTCGGCCGCCACTGGTACCTGGTCGCCTGGGACACCGACCGCGCCGACTGGCGCACCTTCCGCGTCGACCGGCTCACCCCGCGCACGCCGACCGGCCCGCGCTTCACGCCCCGGGAAGTCCCCCACGGGGACGTGGCCACGTTATCTCGCCCACCAATTGTCCGCGCAGGCATGGCCGTTCAGGGCCACCGTCACCCTGCACGAGTCCGCCGCAGCGGTCGCCGACCGCGTCTGGCCCGGCATGGGCGTCCTCGAACCCCTCGACGACCACAGCTGCCTGCTGCACCTGGGCGCCGACAATCCCCGCGACCTCGCCTGGATGATCACCTCGGTCGACGCCGACTTCTCCCTGACGGAGGCCCCGCCCGAACTCGCCGAGGCCTTGCGCGCCCAGGCCGTTCGCTGTCTGACCGCCGTACGAGAGACGTGACGCCTCCTCCGACGAGGGGGTCGGGGGTGACGAAATGCCAGGGTCTGCTCACCTGGGGTGCGGCTGTCGTCCTCGCTCCGTAGGCTCGTACGGAGTGTTGCCGGCGGGCCGAGGTACACCTGGTGCACCGCGTCGCTCGCCTCCAGCTCCCTGAGGTGAGGTGGAGTCATTCATGACCACGCCGCGGGACCTTTTGATCATCGCCATGGACGTGGCGGCCAGTCGTGCCCCGGAGCGAGGCGATCTGTCACTGGCGCTGGCGGGTGCCGAGCTGATCGACCTCCTGGATGCCCGAGCCATCACTCTGGCCGGTGATCACATCGTGCCGGGTGACCGGCATGCCGTTGCCGATCGGATGTTGGACGAGGCGGTGTCGTCGCTCGCGCGACAAGCGCCGTACGACTCGGTCGACGACTGGCTGTGGCGCAGGGGCCGCGACCTGTCTGCGGCCTATCTGGCCGCGCTTGAAGCGGCAGGGCAGCTCAGTCGGCAACGTCACCGCCGCTGGATGATCTTCCAGCCCACTCACGTGGTGCTGGTGGATTCGCCCGCACGCCGCCACGCGGCTAACCGCTATGCATCGGGTGAGCCCATCATCGCCGCCCTCGCGGCGGCCGTCGGGATCGGCGACAAGCCGACGGGAGAGTCACCGAGCGTGGCCGACGATGCCGTGGCGACAGTGCTCGCCGCCGTCCATGACGCGGTAAGGGGTCTGGAGGCCGAACGGCAGCGGCGAGCCCTCGACGACGCGGCCTTCGACAACATCTGGCGGGGTGAATAGGAACCCGCTGGGCGCACTCTGCAGCCGAGTCCTGGCCAAGGGAGTGTTCGCCGGCAGGCCGCCACGACGGGGCCACCGTGGTGGCCGGCCACCAGGGCTCCCGACCGCGAGATCACGGGGAGCGCCGCCCGGAAGGAGCGGTCCCCGGTCCGTTCTGAGCGGTCAGGTGCCGAGGGGGAAGGTGAGGGCGACGGTGCCGCGGAGGTCGAGCCAGGCTTTGTCGGGGCTGCGGACGAGGCGGAGGATCACGTGGTCGCAGTCGGGGCAGCGGCCGACGTATCCCGGGGCGTGCGCGTAGACGTGCAGCCGCGCCAGAGGCCAGTTGCTGCCGCAGCCGGTGCAGCGGCCGAGAGCGGTGGTCGGGTCGACCGCGAAGATTTCGGAGAGGGGCCCGGCCAGGGCGTTGCCGTCCTCATGCTGGCCGGTGTAAGGGTCCTCGTCGGGGTTGTGGGGCATTTCATCCTCCACTGGGGCCGAAACGTTCGGTGCGGATACGGTCAGGGGCGTGGCCCAGGGCTACCAGCAGGTCGGCGGCGTTTTCGACGAAGCCGGTGGGCCCGCAGACGTAGCAGGTGGGTTCGAAATCCGGCGGCCACCCGGCGCGAGTGAGGTCTGCTGGGGTGAGGCGCCCGGCGGGTCTTGGCCACTGCGGTGGGGTGGAGCGGGTGTAGAGGTACGTCTTGTCGAGGCCGGGATCGTCCCGTCTCAACTCCGGTGCGTAGAGCTGGTCCGCGGGTGTGCGCACGGAGTACACCAGCCGGAAGGGCGTGCGGCTGCCGGCCGCGCGGCGGTGGCGGATCATCGCCATCAGCGGCACCAGGCCGGAGCCGCCGGCCACGAGCAGGACCGGTTCCTTCTGCTCGGGGCGCCACACGAACCAGCCGCCGACCGGTCCGCGCAGTTCCACCAGGTCTCCGACCGCGAGTTCGTCCGTCAGGTACGGGGACACCTCGCCGTCGGTGACGCGCTGCACGGTCAGCTCGATGCGCTCGCCGTCCGGCGCGGATGCCAGGGAGTAGCTGCGCTGTGTGCTGTAGCCGTCCTCGGCGGTGAGCCGCACATCGACATGCTGGCCCGCCTGATGCCCCGGCCAGCCGGGTACGTCGAAGACCAGGGTGCGCGCGGCGGGGGACTCGGGGCGCCGTTCGGCCAGCCGGGCCGTCTTCCAGCGCAGCCGGTCGCCTAGTCGCCCTGGTACCGCTGCTCGCGCCATGGGTCCCCGTAGTCGTGGTAGCCGGCGCTCTCCCAGAAGCCCGGTTCGTCCTCGAGGAGCAGGTGGATCCCGCGCACCCACTTCGCGGACTTCCACAGATACAGGTGCGGGACCAGCAGCCTGGCCGGGCCGCCGTGCTCGGGCGCCAGCTCCTCCCCGTCGTAGCGGTAGGCGATCCACGCCTTCCCGTCGAGCAGGTCCTCCAGGGGCAGGTTGGTCGTGTAGCCACCGTAGGAGTGGACGAGCGCGAATTCGGCAGCGGTCTCCACGTCCTCCAGCAGGACATCCAGGGAGACTCCCTGCCACTCGGTGGCGAACTTGGACCACTTCGTGACGCAGTGCAGGTCCACCGTCGGCGTCTGGCTGGGCAACGCCATGAACTGAGCCCAGTCCCAGCTGTGCCGCGCGCCCGTCTCGGTGCGGATGGTGAACTCCCACGCGTCACGGTCGACCCTCGGCGTGGGCCCGGCGGACAGTACCGGGAAGTCGGTGGTCTCGTACTGCCCGGGAGGCAGTTTATGGTGCGTATCGCCTGGTCGGCCGCGGAATCCGCGCGAAACGACGGCCATGCTGTGCCGCCCTTCTCCGAAGGTGCACTACCCGCCATTGTTTATGACATGGCCCATCAGAGCATCTGGCGGAGGAAGAAGCGATACGGCGGCACACGCAGGGCGCCAGGTGCTCCAACCCGGGCCTGCTCCCGGGTCAGCGGAAAGACGGACTCTCGCCGGGCACCGAGTCGTACCAGTAGCTCCCCCGGCGCGAGTTCCTCGCAAAAGATGATGCTGTAGCCGAAGGGATACGTCTCGAACACCCGGCGGAGTCAGTCAGTCATTCCGTCGTCCTGTCAGGCGACCACAGGTCAGCGGGTCGTACGGCGCTTGCGGGCCGCCAGCAGTACGCCGCCGCCGGCGAGCAGGACGGCCGCGCCGCCGCCCGCGAGATAGGGGGTCGCGCTGCTGCCGCCCGTCGCGGCCAGGTCGGTGCCCTGGTCGCCCGCGGTGCCGTCCGCGCCGTTGGACTCGTCGGCTCCGGCGCTCTCGTCCTCGTCGCCGGTGTTCCTGTCCTCGGCCGGGACGAAGTCCGCGGGCGGCTGGTCGCAGCCGAGGCCGTCACCGTCGCGGTCGAGGCGTTTCGCATAGTGCTCGTCGGTGGCGGGGATGTTGGAGTGCCCGTTGGCGTACGCCTCGGTGCAGTTCTTGAACGGGTGATCGCCGTCATGGGCCTCGGCCGTGGCCGGCAGGGCGGCCAGTGCCAGGGCGGTGACGACCACGGCGGCAGGTCTGCGGAACAGGTTCATGGAGAGCCCCCAGATATGTGCGGATATCCGTACGCGTGATCACGAAGTGGCGATCGAGCGGATTTGAGGTGATCAACGTATTGAGGGGCTGTCGGTGCGGAGGCGATATGAAGGACCTGTGATGCGAACGTGACGTGACTGGAAGGTAGCTCTCCGCTCATAGGGTGGGGCTTTGTAAACCTCGGGGCGTGCGAAAACCGCCGCGTTCAACCCGAGAATCAGCCGGAGAACCTTCTCGCCAGCTCCCGGTGCCACCGCGCGGCCTCGGCCGCCTGGTCGCCGGTGATGACCGCGCCGGGCATCCGGCTCAGGCGTTCGGCCTGGTCGGCGAAGCGCAGATGTTCCCGGTGGGCGTGTTCCCGGCAGGCGAGGCAGGTGACGCGTTCCGGGTGGGGAGAGGTCATCGCGTACGGCACCCGGCGTGCGCAACCGGTGGTGACGACGCTCGGCGCGTCGGGCACGCGGCCAAGCGTCGACGCGATCGTGTTGCGGTAGGCGGCGCCGGCCTGCGCCACTTTCTCCTCGACGTGGATGTGCGGATCGGTCTCGTCCATGTACGTCCCCACCTCCGCTTCCGAGTCATCGGGCGCCAGGCTACGGGAGCGGCATGGAGGCAGGAGGTGACGGGCGTGGAGCTGCCTGGACTGCACCCTGGGGCCGGGAAATGCTCACTCTGCCCCGAGCCGGGTGAGGTGGGAACGAATGTTCCCGATGTGCACGTGCGTGGGACGCTCGTACGATCGGCGGCATGCAGCTCCGGTACAGCTTTCGCCTGTACCCGGAGCCCGGTCAGGCCCGTGCGCTGACGCGGGCGTTCGGGTGCGCCCGCGTCGTCTACAACGACGCCGTGCGTGCCCGCCGCGACGCCCACGCCAACGGTCGGCCGTACCCCTCGCTGGGTCTGCTGTCTCGCGCTCTGGTCACTGAGGCGAAGCATCGCCCGGAGCGGGCCTGGCTGGGGGAGGTGTCCGCAGTGGTGCTTCAGCAGTCCCTGCGCGACGCCGAGGCCGCCTACCGCAACTTCTTCGCCTCCAGGAAGGGCACCCGCAAGGGCCCCAGGGTCGAGGCGCCGCGTATGAAGTCGCGAAAGGACAAGCGGGCCGCGATCCGGTTCACCGCCAACGCCCGTTGGTCGATCACTGACGGCGGTCGCCTCAACCTGCCGAAGGTCGGGGCGGTGAAGGTCGCCTGGTCTGGGCGCCTGCCCGCCATCCCCTCCAGCGTCACGGTGATCAACGACAGTGCCGGCAGGTACTTTGCGTCGTTCGTCATCGACACCGACCCGGCCGCTGACGCGGAGCTGATGCCTGCCACCGGTCAGGTCATCGGCATCGACCTCGGCCTCACCCACTTCGCCGTCCTCTCGGGCGGCACGAAGATCGACTCGCCGAGGTTCCTGCGCCGGGCGGAGAAGAAGCTGAAGAAGGCACAGCGGCAGTTGTCCCGCAAGCAGAAAGGATCGAAGAACCGGGCCAAGGCCCGTCTGAAGGTCGCCCACGCCCACGCACAAGTAGCCGATGCCCGCCGCGAGTTCCATCACCAGTTGTCCACTCGTCTGATCCGTGAGAACCAAGTGGTCGCAGTGGAGGACCTGGCGGTGAACGCACTCACAAGCACCCGGCCGGCGAAATCGGTCCACGACGCGGGCTGGGGCACCTTCGTGAACATGTTGGCCTACAAGGCGGCCCGGTACGGGCGCGCTCTGATTCGGGTCGACCGGTACGAGCCGACCAGCCAGGTCTGCTCCACCTGCGGTGTTAAGGGCGGACCCAAACCCCTGGACGTCCGCGAGTGGACGTGTGCCGCCTGCGGCACGGTCCACGACCGCGACGTCAACGCCGCACAGCATGTCAAGATGGCCGCCGGACTGGCGGTATCAGCCTGCGGAGCGCCGGTAAGACCAGGAGTAATCCCGGCACAGCGCGAAGAAACAGGAAGCCACGGAATCCCTACCAGTGACCGGGCCGCCAAGCGGCACAGCCACCGGTAGGGACGGCCGGAATCCCCACTCTCCAGGTGGGGAGCATGTCAAAACACCGAACTCATCGCCGCCGCCCGCTGCGGCGTGGTCCTGGCGGCGCTGCGGATGTCGCAGAAGGTCGTTCGGCAGCCTCTCCGAGAGGGCCCGCGCCAGGATCGAGTCGACACGGAACGCCCTCGGGTGTCCTCGCGGTGCCCCCCACCCCGGCGCGAGCCCCCCGGCCACCGACCACACCCTGAAGAAAAGCGGAACCATAGTTACCCTGAAACCGTACGTTTCGTGCGGGAGTTGAGAGGGTCCTCAGGGCACCGTGAGAGGGAGCCGTCATGGCCGGCTGGAGTATGCAGGACATCCCTGACCAGGGCGGGCGCATCGTCGTCGTGACCGGTGCCAACAGTGGGCTCGGGCTGGCCACCTCGCGGGAGCTGGCCCGGCGGGGGGCACATGTGGTGCTCGCCTGCCGGAGTGAGGAGCGGGGGGCCCACGCTCGGGACCGGATCGAGAGCGAAATCCGTGATGCTCAGGTCGAGTTGAGGGTTCTTGACCTCGGACGCCTGGAATCCGTACGGGAGTTCGCGGCCTCCTTCGGCCACGAACGGCTCGATCTGCTCATCAACAACGCGGGTGTGATGGCCTTGCCCCACGGGCGCACAGCGGACGGCTTCGAGACCCAGTTCGGGGTCAACCACCTCGGGCACTTCGCGCTCACCGGGCTTCTGCTGCCGCTGCTCCTGACGACGCCGGGTGCGCGGATCGTCACCGTGTCCAGCACCATGCACTCGGTGGCCAACATCGACATCAAGGACCTCAACAGCGAGCGCCGCTACAACCGTTGGCTCGCCTACTCCCGCTCCAAGACGGCCAACCTGCTCTTCACGCACGAACTCGCCCGCCGCCTCACCGCTACCGGCGCGGACGTCGTCGCGGCCGCCGCCCACCCCGGCTACGCGGCCACGAACCTGCAGACCAAGGGCCCCAGGATGGAGCGACGCAAGGCCGCCGAACTGTTCATGCGGACCGGCAACCGTTTCTTCGCCCAGTCCGCCGAATCCGGCGCCCTGCCCATCCTGTACGCGGCCACCGCGCCCGGCGTCGAACCCGACTCCTTCACCGGCCCCTCGTTCGCCAACTGGCGCGGCTCACCGGCCAAGTCCCGCCGTGCCAAGTGGACGCTCGACGACGCGGCGGGGGAACTGCTCTGGGCGGAATCGGAACGCCTCACGGGAGTGACGTACGACGCCCTCAAGGTCTGACAACAGCCATCTGACAACAGCCAGGGGCCGGCCAGGTTCAGGACGTACGCACCGTCAGCGTCAGGACGTACGCACCCCGTACGTCGCCACCCTCACCGTGTCGTCGTCCAGGCAGCGCCCGGTCTCCAGCTCGAAGCGCTGCTTGAGCAGGGGCGAGGCCACGAACGAGCGGCCCTGGTGGGAGCCGATGAGGCCGCGGGAGAGGACGGCGGCGCCGGTGAACGGGTCGCGGTTGTCGACGGCGTACAGGCGGCCCGCGCGGTCCTGGAAGAGGGCGACCTGGCGGCCGTCGGGGAGCAGGGCCGCCACCCCGCGGCCCGGCATCAGCGCGCTCATGTCGCAGACCGTGAACCAGTCGTCCGCCGTGTCGTCGACGCGAAGCTGGACCTTCAGGGTCGTCGTCTCGGGTGCGAGGGTCATCGCTGGGCGCTTCCTTCCAGGGGACGGGTGCCGATGGTCAGCAGCGGCAGGTCGGGCTTGATCTGGTCGCGCTCGGGGACGAAGCCGACGACGGGGTCGGGGGTGTCCGGCGCGTTCACGAAGGAGACGAAGCGGGACAGCTTCTCCGGGTCGTTGATGGTCTCGGCCCACTCGTCGCGGTAGTTCGCGACATGTGCGGCCATCAGGGACTCCAGCTCCTCGCAGATGCCCAGGGAGTCGTCCACGACGACATCGCGCACGTGGTCCAGGCCACCGGGGATCCGCTCCAGCCAGGTCGACGTGCGCTCGAGGCGGTCGGCCGTGCGGATGTAGAACATCAGGAAACGGTCGATCAGACGGATCAGTTCGGCGTCGGAGAGGTCCTGCGCGAGCAGGTCCGCGTGGCGCGGGGTGGCGCCGCCGTTGCCGGCCACGTACAGGTTCCAGCCGTTGGCCGTGGCGATCACGCCGAAGTCCTTCGACTGGGCCTCGGCGCACTCGCGCTGGCAGCCGGAGACCGCCGACTTCAGCTTGTGCGGGGAACGCAGCCCCCGGTAGCGCAGCTCCAGATCGATCGCCATGCGTACGGAGTCCTGGACGCCGTAGCGGCACCAGGTCTGGCCGACGCAGGACTTCACCGTACGCAGCGCCTTTCCGTACGCGTGTCCCGACTCGAAGCCCGCGTCCACCAACCGCGCCCAGATGAGGGGGAGTTGCTCGACGCGTGCGCCGAACATGTCGATGCGCTGGCCGCCGGTGATCTTCGTGTAGAGGCCGAAGTCGCGCGCCACCTCCCCGATCACGATGAGCTTCTCGGGGGTGATCTCCCCTCCCGGGATGCGCGGCACGATCGAGTACGAGCCGTTCTTCTGGAGGTTGGCGAGGAAGTGGTCGTTGCTGTCCTGCAGGGCTGCCTGGTCGCCGTCCAGGACATAGCCGCTCGCGCCGATCGTCGGGGCGAGGGAGGCGATGATCGAGCCCACGGCCGGCTTGCAGATCTCGCAGCCGTCGCCGCCTCGGGCGCCCTCACGGCCGTAACGGTCCAGCAGGTCCTGGTACTTGTTGATGCGCAGGGCGAGGACGATCTCGTACAGCTCCTCTCGGGTCTGCGAGAAGCAGCCGCACAGGCCCTTGTCGACCTCGACGCCGCTGGCCTCCAGCTCGGCGTTGACGAGCTGGCCGAGGACCTTGACGCAACTGCCGCAGCCCGTACCGGCCTTGGTGCACTTCTTGACCTCGGGCACCGTCGTGCACTGGTGGTCGGTGACCGCGCCGCGGATCGTGCACTTGGAGACGTTGTGGCAGGAGCAGATGACCGCCTCGTCGGGCAGCGCGGACGGGCCGAGCTGGGCGCCGCCGCCCGAGCCCGCCGGGAGCACCAGCTGCTCGGGGGAGACGGGCGGTACGGAACCGGTCAGGGCGCGCAGCGTGCCGTACGCATCCGCGTCGCCGACCAGGATGCCGCCGAGCAGCTCGCCGTCGCGACCGATGACCAGCTTCTTGTACGTGCCGGAGCGGGAGTCCGCGTACACGACGTCGAGGCAGTCCTCGGCCGTTCCGTGCGCGTCACCGAAGGAGGCCACGTCGACGCCGAGCAGCTTCAGCTTGGTCGACATGTCGGCGCCGGTGAACGACAACTGCTCAGACTCATCCGCCGCGATCGTCGCCGCCACCGTCTCGGCCTGCTCGTAACCGGGCGCCACCAGGCCGTACACCCGGCCGTCGGAGGCCAGCGCGCACTCGCCGATCGCGAAGACATGCGGGTCGGAGACCGTACGGCACTGCTCGTCGACCGTGATGCCGCCGCGCTCGCCGACCGTCAGGCCGCAGTCACGGGCCAGCTGGTCGCGGGGGCGGACACCGGCGCTGAACACCACCATGTCGGTGGCGAGTTCGGAACCGTCGGACAGCTTCATGCCCGTGACGGCGCCCGAGTCGTCGGTCACGATCTCCTGCGTGCCCACGCCCGTGTGGACGGACAGGCCCATGTCCGCGATGGTGCGCAGCAGGGCGGCGCCACCGCCCTCGTCGACCTGCACCGGCATCAGTCGGGGCGCGAACTCCACGATGTGGGCATTGAGTCCGAGACCCTTCAGCGCACCCGCGGCCTCCAGGCCGAGCAGACCGCCACCGACCACGGCACCGGTCGTCGCCTTCGACTTCGCGTACTCCTCGATCGCGAGCAGGTCCTCGATCGTGCGGTAGACGAAGCAGCCCTCGGCGTCCTTGTTCGGGACCGGCGGCACGAACGGGTACGAGCCGGTGGCGAGGACCAGGACGTCGTAGTCGACGACAAGACCGGAGCGGGCGGTCACCTTGCGGGACTCACGGTCGATGGTCTCGGCCGGGTCGCCGACGTACAGCTCGATGCCCTCCTTCTCGATGAACGCCATGTCGGTCATCGAGAGGTCCTCGGGCGTCTTGCCCGAGAAGTACGAGGTCAGCTGGACCCGGTCGTACGCGGGCCGCGGCTCCTCGCACAGCACGACCACGCGGTGCGTGGCGGTCAGGCCGCGCTCGGCGAGCGCTTCGAGGAAGCGCTGGCCGACCATGCCATGGCCGACGAGCACGATCGTGGGGCGGGGCCGGTCCCCAACAATTGCGGTCGTGGACATCAGGAGCCTCCATCGTTGGTAAGCAGGTGGAGCAGAGGGCCGGTCTCGGGGAGCGGCTCTGCTCCCTCCCAGGCGCGGGCGAGCGCGCCTACGGTGCCGAGTTCGCCGACGAGTACGCCGCCGACCACGCGGTCGTCGCGGACGACGACCTTGCGGTAGGTGCCGCGGGTCGCGTCGGCGAGCTGAATGACGTCGTCACCGGGCTGCGGGGTGGGCTCGCCGAAGGCGGCGAGGTCGAGCGGGGTGCCTGAGGCGAGGGTCAGCCGGGTGAGGGCGCGGGTGCCGGTGTAGCGCGCGGCGCTGTCGCCCGTCGCCAGCAGCTCGGCCAGCGCTTCGGCCTGTTCGATGGCGGGCGTCGCGAGACCGTAGACGGTGCCCGCGTGCTGCGCGCAGTCGCCGATCGCCCGGATGTGCGGGTCTGATGTACGCAGCTCGTCGTCGACGATGACGCCCTTGTGCACGGCGAGCCCCGCTTCCTGGGCCAGACCCACGCGCGGGTGCACGCCACAGGTCAGCACCACCAGGTCGGCGTCGAGCGCGTACCCGTCGGCCAGCTCGACCGAGCGGACGGCTCCGCCGACGCAGCGCACGTCCCGTACCCGGCACTCGGTGTGCACCTCGACGCCCAGGTCCTTCAGATGCCGGAGCACCAACTTCGAGGCGGACCGGTCGAGTTGGCGTTCCATCAGCCGCTCGGCCTGCTGCGCGAGCACGACCTGCGCGCCGCGCGCGGCGAGCGCGCGGGCGGCCGAGACGCCGAGCAGACCGCCGCCGATGACGACGGCGCGGGCGTCCGGGCGCACGGCCTTGGACAGCCCGAGGCAGTCGTCCATCGTGCGGAAGGCGTGGACGCCCTCCGGCAGCACGTGATCCGCGGTGAAGAGCCCCCGCAGCGGGGGAAGCTTCGCGTTCGACCCGGTCGCCAGGACCAGCGTGTCGTATGCGATCACCGAGCTGTCCGAGCAGTGCACCTCCCGCTGACCGCGGTCGATGCCGGTGACCCGGGCGCGGACCAGCTGTGCGGGCGCGGGCAGGGCGATCACGTCTGGGGCGTACCGTCCGGCCAGCACCTCGGCGAGCAGAACCCGGTTGTACGGGGTGTGTTCCTCCTCGCCGATGAGTACGGCGGGCAGCCCGAGCTCGCCGAGCCGCCGGGCGAGCCGTACGCCCGCGAGGCCGGCGCCGATCACCACCACACGCGTATTCGAGGTCATGGTGACGAGCGTGCGGTGCCGGTGTTACCCGGCCGCATCACAACTGTTTCCCCCCGGGAACGCTGCCCTCAGCGGGTTGCCTCCGGCGGTGTGAGGGTTGGGTTCGTTGTCGGCTGCGGGTTCGTTGTGGTTGCTCGCGCAGTTCCTCGCGCCCCTTGGGTGGGTGGTTGGGTGCGGGGCCGTGGGCCGGTGCGTCAGCCCGTCGCAGGCCGGGCATACGGCCCGGTGTTGGTACACGGTGCGGGTGACCTGAGCAGAACCTGAGCGACGGGCATACGACGCACCGGCCCACGTCCCCTCCCGCCGGTGGGAGACTGCGGGCAGTTGGGGGTGCGGGCTTCCCCGGGGCGCGGGAAGTCGCAGGCTTTGGCTTTTCAGGGGCGCGGGGCTGTGACATCAGCGGCTCCGCCGCGGGGCGCGACCAGCCACAGCGCACCCGCAGCCGCGACACGCAGTGTCACCCCCCACCCCCCTTGGGTTCTAGTGGTCGTTGCAACACCCCAGTTCAAGGGGTGCGACGCAACGACCCCTCGAATACGCCCCCTGGCGGGGGCCTGGGGGCGCAGCCCCCAGTTTCGGGAAGGGGCGGGCTTGGGGAAGAAAAAACCTCCCCCACCGAGCCGCGAGGGGCGTCGGACCCGGAGGGGGAGGGGACAGCGGTACCGGTGGACAGCGGAGGTGTCCGTCAGATCCCGTCGCCTCTCGCCCGGCGAAGCAGGAGCCAGGTACCGCCCGCGACGGCGACGACGACCGCCGCCACTCCCGCCGCGGTCCGCACGGGGCCGGGGCCGACCGCACCACCGACCCCCGTCTTC
The DNA here is from genome assembly GCF_039532825.1 of Streptomyces vastus. Lineage (NCBI taxonomy): Bacteria > Bacillati > Actinomycetota > Actinomycetes > Kitasatosporales > Streptomycetaceae > Streptomyces > Streptomyces vastus. The sequence continues at coordinate 229,958 of NZ_BAAASJ010000113.1, read as the reverse complement.
ACGCTTCCTCTCGGGCGCACCGGTTCCCCGGCGCCCTTCTCGGCCCCCTCCGCGTGGGCCAGCGCGACCCTCAGGTCTCCCGACAGCCGCATACCGCTGGAACAGCGCGCGACGATCTCGTACGTTCCCGGCTGCGCGGACGGCGGCACCCGGAACCGCCCGACCGTGTTCCGCTCGTGCACGCTGGGCGTCAGCGTGAAGGCGCCCGCGCCAACCGCGCCCGCGTCCCCCGTCATCGAGCCGTCCGCACCGCACTGAGCCGTGTTCACCGTGACCTCGGCGCCGGGCGCGACGGTCGACGGGTACACCTCCAGCGGGCCGGTGTCCTCGCCGAACGCATACGCGGGCGCGGCGGGGAGGCCCGCGGCGGCGAGGGCCAGCGCGGTACCGGTCAGCAGACGGCGTGTGCGCATCGTGCTCGCTCCTCCACCTCGGTCGCATCCCTGCCCTATCGAGGTAAGTGGCAGTCCGCCCGACACGCCTCCTGATAAGGCGTCAGAACAGGTGTCGGGTGGCTGCGTCGGCCGACGTGGCGGGTGACGTTTCGGCAGGTCACGGGCGTACGGGTAAAAAGAATCCGCGGGACGTGGGGCGCGGGTGTGAACGGGTGACCCACCCTCGTGGGCGACGGCCCCACCGGGGGGTCCGGTCGAGTGACCCCGGCCAGGACTTGACCTCAAGTTTGATTGAGGTATCAGCCTGTCCCCATGAACTCCGCTACTGATCAATCCATCACCGACGTACCCATCCATGTCGCCCTGATCATCGGCAGTAACCGGGAGGGCCGATTCGGGCCCGTGGTCGCCGATTGGCTGCTGAGCCGCATCCGTGAGCACGACGACATCGAGGCCGATGTCGTCGACGCCGCCGACGTGCGACTGCCGACGGCCCTGTCCTACTCGCCGTCCGCCGAGGTGACCGCCGAGCTCGCCAAGGTCGGGCCGAAGCTCGCCGACGCCGATGCTTTCGTGGTCCTCACGCCCGAGTACAACCACTCGTTCCCGGCACCGCTGAAGAACCTCATCGACTGGCACTACACCGAGTGGCGCGCCAAGCCCGTCGCCTTCGTCTCGTACGGCGGACTCTCCGGCGGCCTCCGCGCCGTCGAGCACCTCCGCCTGGTCTTCGCCGAACTTCACGCCGTCACCGTCCGCGACACGGTCTCCTTCCACAACGCGGGCGCCCACTTCGACGACGAGGGCCGCCACAGGGATCCGGCGGCCCCGGAAGCCGCAGCGAAAGGGATGCTGGACCAACTGGTGTGGTGGGGAAGGACGTTGAAAGAGGCGAAGGGGGCGCGGCCGTACGCGGGGTGACGAGTTTCCGCCCCTCGCGCCAGGGGATAGGCAAGTGCGCCTTGACAGTTCGGGATTGTCAAGGCGTACTTGCCTCATGGCTCTTCCAGACCTGGACGAACTCATCGCGGAAGTCGACCGCACCTGCGACACCGCACACCGGCCCGGCGGCGCAGCGGAGCAGCCCGACTGGCTCGCCCTGCTGACCGTGGCCGCGCAGCTTTCCGGCCAACTGCAGGCCCTGGCAGACGACTTGGTCGAGGACTATGTCGAGCACTGCCGGATGCACGGCTGCTCGTGGACCGACATCGGCGCCGCCCTGGGCGTCACCCGGCAGGCGGTGCAGCAGCGCTTTCACGCACCCCACAAGCGATACGCCCCCGAGACGATGACCGACGACCTTCGTGAGGCGATGACCCACGTCAAGCGGGCCGCGGTACAGCACCGCAACAACTACATAGGCACCGAGCACCTGTTGTGGGGCCTCACCGCGAAGCCCAACAACGCCACCCGGCTCCTCGATGCGTCCGGTGTCGCCCCCGACGTCGTGCACCGCTCGGTCGAGGCCCACTTGAGCATGGGCGCCTCACAAGCCGCCGAACGGATCGCCTGGACTCCCTACTCCCGCAAGGCCATCGCCCTGGCAGAAGAACAAGCGGGCTCCGCCCTCATCGACTGCGACCACCTGCTGACAGGCCTCAGTCGGGTCGGCCGCGGGGTGGCGGCGACGGTACTGACGGAGGCGGGCTTCACGATGGCGGCACGGGACGAAGGATAGTCAACGGGCTTGAAAACGCTGGACTGTTGGGCGCCGTTTTCCCATCCTCGTGGGGACACCCGTACTGACCGCCGTCCCCTCCTCGGAAGGTGACATTCGTGAAGTTCAGTTACGCGATGCTCCCCGACTATCCGCTCACGGAGTCACTGGAGTCCATCGCCCTCGCCGACGAACTCGGCTTCCACGCCTGCTATGCCGCCGACGAGACCTGGCACAAGGATCTGTGGCTGCTCTTCGCGGCGGCCGCCGGCCGGACCAGCCGAATCCGCCTGGGCCCGAGCGTCTCCCCGGTAACCCTCCGCGAACCGACCCTGATCGCGCAGGCCGTGGCCACACTCGACGAACTGTCCGACGGACGCGCGGAGGCCGTGCTCTCCAGCGGCAACTTCGGACTGCTGGCCCAGTACAAGATCGACTGGGCCCGCACCCGCCCGCTGTCCCGGGTCAAGGAAGCGCTGCATGTGGTGCGCACGCTGCTGGACGAGGGGGCGGTCTCGTACGACGGTGAATTCTTCTCGTACGAAGGGCTGTTCACGTTCGCGCGACCCGTCCAGCGCCGGGTGCCGCTGAAGCTCGGTGCGATGCGCGGGCCCAAGTCCTTCGAAGCGGCGGGGGAGTTGTCCGACGGCTGCCATCATGCGCTGAGCTACACCCGCGAGGCGTACGAGTACGCGGTGCGGCACATCCGGGCCGGAGCGGAGCGCGCGGGCAAGGACTGGCAGTCCCTGGACATCGGCGCCTGGGTCGTCTTCGCGACCGGCCCCGACTCCGCCGCCGCCAAGGACGCGGCGCGCAGCATGGTCGGCATCTACGCCTCCTCGATGCCCGAGGAACAGCTACGCCGCAACGGCGTCGACCCGGCCGAACTCAAACCGGTCATCGACGCCATCGCCGCCGGTGACCTGGCCCGCGGCATCGAGCTGACGACCCCGGAGCTCGCCGAACGCCTCTCCATCGCGGGCACCCCCGAGGAATGCCTGCAGAAAATCCAGCGAGAGATCGCCCCCACCGGCGTGAACCACATGATCTGCGCCATCACCGACCGCACCCTCGTCAAGGCCTTCACCGGCCGCGACCTCACGGACGTGGCTGACGTGAACACGCAGCTCCGCCTCATTCAGGAGCGGATCATGCCGGCGTTCGCGTGACCGGGCACGGTTGCCGAGCTGCTGATCCAGGCTCCCGGGACGGCTCACTCATAGGGGACGGAGTCGGTCTGGTTCGATTTCGCAGCCGAATGCCCCGCGCGATCATCACCGTGCTCCATGGACTCGTCCGTTTTGACCGGGAGGAGGCCGCACGGGCGGGAAAGAACAAGCGCCCCTCTGCGCATCACAACAGCCCATGAACATCCCTGCTCGGCGTCGTCAAGGCTGGAATTCCTGTCGATTTCTTATCAATAATCATGCGGCAGTTGGCATAAAAATTTACCAGCGGCTTCGCCTTGTCAACGAGTGATCGCGGGGGGAATGCTGATGCGTGGCAGAGCTTGAAAGTTATACGACCATCGCTTTTCGGGCAGAGGCGACGGGATGCAGTGGCTCGGCTTTCCGTAATATTTCGCTCGAAGTCGCTGCCGGACCTTGCCGTGCGGCCGCTGGGCCGGGAAAGGCGCATTACTCATGCTGAAAACTGGCCAACTATTTCGTTTGATGCGGGTCGCCACTCCCCTCTCTACCGATACGGAGGACTGAACCATGCGTATTCTCGTCGCCGGGGCCACCGGAGTGATCGGGCACCCCCTGGTGGGCGCGCTGCGGGCACGGGGCCACGAGGTGAGCGCGCTGGTACGCCAGGAATCGCGGGAGCGGACCCCGGAGGCGGACAGCATCGTGGTCGCGGACGCCCTCGACCGTGAGGCCCTGCTGGCGGCGGTGTCGGCCGCCCGGCCCGAGGTGGTCGTCCATCAGATGTCGGCGTTGCGGCTGCTGGGCGACGACCCCGTGGCGGCCTTCGCGCTGACCGCGCGGCTGCGTACCGAGGGCACCGCCAACCTCATCGAGGCGGCCCGGGCGGCCGGTGCGCGGCGGCTGGTCGCGCAGTCCATCGCCTTCGCCGCCGCCCCGGCCGGGGATCCGGTCCTCGACGAGGACGCGCCGCTGTACGTGGACGCCCCCGACCCGGGCTGGGCCGCCACCGTACGGGCCGTCGCGGAGCTGGAGCGGCTGGTTCTGGACAGCGGGCCGCTCGCCGGCGTGGTGCTGCGGTACGGCACGCTGTACGGCCCCGGCACCATGTATGCCCGTACTGGCGGGGCTGCCCAGGCAGTGCTGGCCGGACAGCTTCCGCTGCCCGGGGACGGCACCGGGATCACGTCGTACCTGCACGTAGAGGACGCCGTGGGGGCCACGGTCGCTGCCGTCGAATCGGAGGTCATCGGGGTGTTCCATGTGACGGACGACGACCCGGCCCCGGCCGCGCAGTGGCTGCCTCACTACGCCCAGGTGCTGGCCGGCCCGTCCCCTCGTACGATCCCGGCGGACCTCGCGCCCCGGCTGCTCGGCTGGTTCATGGCCCATCAGCTCACCGCGGCGCGCGGCGCGGCCAACGACCGGGCCCGTACGGCGCTGGGCTGGAAGCCGCTGCGGCCGAGCTGGCGCGACGGGCTGGGCCGGGAATGACCGGCCCCAGTCCGAGGCGGCACGCTCGCTGGCCCGTTCACTGCGACTGCCGCAACTGGCGAAGGATGCCAACCGCGCCTTCCGTTCGGTGCGATGTGACGGACGGTCAGCAGGTGGACCAGGCATTCAAGGAGGCCGAGTCGGCCCACGGTCCGGTCACCGTCCTGGTCGTTAACGCGGGCACCGCCCAGGACCGGCCGCTGGTACGGAGGCGCCGGACCGGGGCACTAAGGGCTGCTCCGACGGAATAAAACGGAATATATATATTGGAAGTGAAAATTGTGAACCCGATCACCACGTTACGCCCATCCGCCACCACCGTGGAGCAGTACCGCAAGGAGGACCTCTGGCGCGCCGGCACCATCCTGGACGACCTGGCGCGGTGGCGTGCCGAGACTCCCGACGCCCCCGCCCTTCTTGTGTCGGAGGCCGGCCGGGGCCTCCTACAGCTGAGCTACGCGCAGTACGCCGAGTATGTGGACCGCTTCGCCGGCGCATTGCACGCGCTGGGGGTGCGCAGCGGTCAGGTCGTCGCGATGCAGTTGCCGAACCTCTGGCAGGTCGGACCGCTGGTACTGGCCTGCGCCCGGCTCGGGGCCGTCGCCGCGCCGATCATGTGCGCGTTCCGCCCCCGTGAGCTGGAGCGGATGCTCCGCCGACTGGATGCCGTCGTCTGCGTGACCATCGATCGGTGGGACAACTTCGAGCACGCCGCAGCGCTGGCCGAGATGGCACCCCGGCTGCCCGCACTGCGCCACCGTGTGGTGCTCGGCGAGCGGACCGCGGACGGGGAAGTCGACTTCCGCGAGTACTTCGAGCACACAGAGCACGGCACCCTGCCGGATCCGTCCGTCGTGGACCCGGACCGGGTCTCCCTGGTGCTGTTCACCTCGGGTACCTCCGGCGAGCCGAAGGCCGTGCTGCACACCATGAACACCTGCTACGCCTGGTACGCCCCCGTCGCAGCCGCCGACGGCATCGGCCCCGACAGCCGCGTCTACTCACCGAACGCGGCGACGCACATCGTCGGCCTCACCATGGGCATCTTCATGCCGCTGCACCGCGGGGCCTGCGCGGTCGTGACGGACCGCTGGGAGCCGGAGGCCGTCATTCCCTTCCTGGCCGAGGCCCACGTCAGCTGGATAGTCATCGTCCCCGTCTTCCTCTCCACCCTGATCGACGCGATGGAACGCACCTCGCTGCGGCTGCCCACCGTGCGGCTCATCCGCGCGGGAGGCACCACGGTCCCGCAGCCGCTGCTCAGGCGGGTGACCGAGACCTTCGGAATCCCGCTGGACGTGGGGTGGGGTATGACTGAGGGCGCCAATGTCTTCACCCGCTCCGGAGAACACCCGGACCTGGCTGGACGCACCGTCGGGCGCCCCGCCCCGGGCCACGAGATCGACCTGCGGGCCGACCACCCGATCAGCGACGACCAACCCGGGCGTCTCTTCGTCCGCGGCCCTTCGCTGTGTCTGGCCACCTGGGGCCGGGACGACGGTCGACTGACCGTGCTCGCCGAGCACAACGACGGCTGGTACGACACCGGTGACCTCGCGGCACCGGACGGCCACGGCGGCATCCGGCTGCACGGCCGTGCCGAAGACCGGATCGGCGTCATCATGATCCCGGTCAGTGACGTCGAGTCGGCACTGCTGGACCACCCCGACGTACGGGATGTCGCCCTGGTCGGCTACCCGGACGGCCACGGCGGCGAGCTGGCCTGCGCGGTCGTCGTCCCGGGGGAGCGGACGCCCACCCTCGAGGGCCTGCGCGACTGGCTCGGCGGGCTCGGCATGAGCGAATGGTGCCTGCCATCCCGCCTGGAACTCCTGCCCGAACTGCCGCGCAACGAGACCGGCAAGGTGCGGAAAAACCTGCTCCGGGAGCGGCTTCAGCTCCGCTCAGCTGACTAAGAGGTTCGGGTCGCCCGGGAGAATCATCCCCGGGCGACTTGACTACCAGGCCCTGTTCCGACCCTACATAGGTCCGTATCCGTGAGAGGAACGTCGAGGCGGGGTCGACCAAGGTGACAGGGGAAATGCGTCCAGCCCTCCGGACTCGCCGTCAACTCCCGTAAGCTGATTTGGCTCATCGACAAGCGCCACCTGCACTGAAGCATCAGGCACCCCCTGACGGGAGACAGCAGCACGTGGACACCACCGGACCACGCACCGCCGAAAGCCTTGCCGCACGCTTCCACGACGTCGACTCGTCCGGCGTCCCCGACGACTTCATCGCCTATCTGCGGAAGATGGAGGAGAGCGAGAGCGGCCGCGCAGTGCGGGAAGTCACCTACCGCGCCCTGGAGGCCGCCGAGGGCAAGGGAGCGGACATCGGGTGCGGCGCCGGCCGCGCCGTCGCGGATCTCGTACGGCTCGGAAAGGACGCCGTGGGGGTCGACAGCAGCCAGGCCATGGTTGACGCGGCCCTGGCCAGGTTCCCGCACTGTCGCGTCGTCAGGGGCAGCGCCTTCGAGCTGCCGTTCGAGGACGGTGAACTGTCGTGGTACCGGTCCGAGCGGACCTTCCTCCACTTCGGCGATCCCGCCGAGGCACTGGCCGAGGCCCGCAGGGTGCTGAGGCCGGGCGGGACAATCGTTCTCGCGGATCCTGATCTCGGGTCGATGGTGCTGAGTTCGCGGATCTCGGAGACGACCGACGCGGTCAAGGACGCGTTCTGCTCAGCCGTCCCGAATCCCCACGCCGGCACCCGCAGCGCCTACCACCTCGCCGACGCGGGATTCACCGACATCGAGGTCGTTCCCGTCATGGCGGCCCTGAACGACCACGCGTCCGCGTTCGACGTGGTACTGGAGCCGGCCCTGACGGCGGCTCTCGCCCAAGGCGCCGTCAGCGAGGAGGCGGCGGCGCGCTGGAAGGACGACCTGAGCGATATCTCTCGCCGGAACGCCTTCACCGCGACGGCGACCTTCTTCGTCACCACGGCCCGCCTGGCGTCGTAGGGTTTGAACTGTTCGGTCGGGGGTGCATGCGAGGCCGGTTTAGCTCGATCGTGTGATGGTCGGCTCCTGGGCTTGCGGTGGCACCTGCCGTGAGGGCATCCGGCCACCGGCTCCAGGGTGACTCACCCCGGCACCCCTGGCGAGGTTGGAAAAGCTCAGTGTGAGGGGTCCTGTCGTCAACTGCTTGGTGAGCAGGGCGGTTTGGAAGGCGGTCCAGGTGGTGGGGTGGAGGTGGAGGGACGGGCCGGTGGGGTTCTTCACCTACGCGCCGCCCGCCGACGACACCCTGGCCAAGATGCGGAATGCCGAAGCGTTCAGGGATGCCATGGGGCGGACTATCGGCCGAGATCCGTACGGCCACGGATCGACCGCCGTCAGAGGCGAACGAGACCGGCGGGAGGCGACCGTCCTCGGTGCCATCGTTCTCTACTACGTCTCGGGATCCGTACTGACCGTGACCGTGGTCAGGCTCGTTCCCGGGCTGTGAGCGAGTCAGCAAGGTCATGGAGTACGCAGGGACGGACACCCGTGTGACGCCCGCGTCGCCCGACGTACGGCCGTCGCCCGGACGCAAGCCCGAAGCGACCGTACGTGTGAGGAGTGAGAATCGTTCTGCGAAGGTCTGCAAAGGAGATCGATCATGGCCATGCCCGACTGGCTCACCGTCCTGACCACGACGGACGCCCCGGAGAAGGCGGACGCGCTCGCGCGGGGCGCGGTCGCGGCGCGAGTCGCCGCCTGCGCGCAGGTCTCCGGGCCGGTGACGTCCGTCTACCGGTGGAAGGGCGAGATCGAGACCGCCTCCGAGTGGCAGGTGCTCTTCAAGACCACGGAAACGCGGTACGCGGAGCTGGAGGTGTATCTGCGCGAGGCGCACGACTACGACACGCCGGAGATCATCGCCACGCCGATCGTGCGGGGGAGCGCGGCGTATCTGGAGTGGCTGGAGCAGGAGACGGCGGGGTGAGCCGTCTGCCCTTCTTCGTGTACGGGACGCTGCGGCCCGGCGAGCCCAACCACGATCTCTTCCTCCTCGGGCGCACCGTTTCCGAGGTGCCCGGGCGGTTGGTGGGGGCGGTGCTGTACGAAGGGCCCGGTTATCCGTACGTCGTCGAGGAGCCCGGGGGCGTGGTGTGCGGCGAGCTGATCACTCCCTCGCCGCAGCGGTACGGCCAACTCCTGCTCGTCCTCGACCGGTTGGAGGACTACGCGCCGGGAGATCCAGCCAACCTGTACGAACGCGTGGCCCGGGAGGTGAGGGTCGGGGACGGTACGCGTGTCGAGACCGCCTGGGTGTACGTGGCCGCACCTGCCGTGGCAGCTCGACTTCGAGCGCGCGGCAAGCTCATCGAAGGCGGGGACTGGCGAGGGCGGGGCTGTTGACGTCGGGTTTCTCGCCCCGAGCCCACCGCTTCTCAAAAGTCCGCCCGTCACCGCTCAGTTCTGTGGCGCTCCTCGGTCTACACCCATGAAAGGCACACCAACCCCCGTACGACAAACAGGAGCCCGAGCCATGACCGCGACCACGCCCCAGACCATCGCCCAGTCCTCCCCCTCCTCGACCCGGTCCCTTTCCACACGGCCCGTATGGCTGGTCGGAGTCCTGGCCACCCTCGCCGGTGCCGTCGTCACCGAAGTGTTCGCGCTGATCGCTCGCGCCGTCGGCGTACCGATGGAGGCGGCCAGTCCAGGGGCCAAGGAGGCCGCGGAGATTCCGGTCGGCGGCTTCGCCGGAGGCGTGGTGTTCTGGTCGATCGCCGGGATCATCCTCGCGGTGGCCCTCGCCCGCTGGGCCAAGCGCCCCGCCCGTACGTTCGTGGTGGTCACCGTCGCGCTCACCGCCCTGTCCCTCGCCGGGCCGGCCGTGGCTCCGCACACCGCCACGTCCACGCAGGTCGTCCTGGCCGTGTCCCACGTGGTCGCCGCCGCCGTGATCATTCCCGTACTGGCCCGGCGACTTGCCCAGCACCGCCGGTGACGGAGGGGACGGCCCACCCGCCCGTAGTCGCACCCTCTGCTGATTCCGAGGGTGCGACTACGGGCGGGTGGGGTAGGGGCGCATGGACGCGTTTCAATCAGCCTTCGGGTGACCGGCGACCGGCCTTCAGGATCTGCTCGACGTTGAGGGTGACTTCGGCGCCGACTTCCTCAGGCAGGGTGACGACCTCCCCGGGGGAGTACGGGCGGTGGTTCTCGTACTCGTCCCCGGCGGGCTCGGTCAGCACGTGAAGGCGCTGGTGCTTGCGGTCGGCGATCACGTAGACCGGGATCTTGGCGCTTGCGTAGGCCTTCACCTTGTCGCGCAGGTCGGTTCGATAGTTGCTGGACGTGACTTCCAGGACCAGGCGGAAGCAGACGGGGTCGTAGCAGTTGTTCTCGACGTAATGGTCCTGGAAGTCGGCGTCCACCAGAGAGAGATCGGGGATCGCGTAGTCCTCGGTGCCGGTCGGCAGCCACAGGCAGATTCCCTGTACCACCCTCGACTCCGTCCCGTGGAGACCGGCGCCCAGGAAGGGCAACATGAGATCGGTCAGGGCTACGGCGTGCGGGCCGTCCGGTGGCCGGCTCACGAGGATCTGGCCTCCGATGATCTCGACGCGGTAGCCCGGATTGCGGTCCATGAGCCGGTTGGCCTCCGCGGTCAGAGGGCGGTGCTCATGGGGCCGCTCGACGGATGCTGCAGACATCACGTTCCTCCCGTGGGCTGGTGTCGAGAGCATCATCGTAGGCAGGCCGCAGGCACAGTGTCCCGTTCCGGCCCGTTCACCCGAAAGTGATCACCTGGTCCAGCGCCCTCGCATCCGGTCGAAGATGCAGTACAGCCACAGGCCCCGAGAAGCCCGTACCACCACGCTCCCGCAGTCTCCCACCGGCGGGAGGGAACGTGGGCCGGCGCGTCGTGTGCCCGTCGCTCAGGTTCTGTCTCAGGTCACCCGCACCGTGTACCAGCAAAGGGCCGTACGCCCGGCCTGCGACGGGCTGACGCGCCGGCCCACGGCCCCGACCCACCACGCACCTAAGGGGCGCGGGGCTGTGACATCAGCGGCTCCGTCGCGGGGCGCGAGCAACCACACACGAACCCGCGGCTTACGAACAACCGGGGGAAGCAACCCGGATCAACAGCACCCCCGGAGCCACCGGCAACACCACCCGCAGTGCCCCCGCCTCCCCGTCCCACTCCGCCGTACCAACCGACGCCGACGGATGCAGGACCTCCACCCGCACGCCGTCGCGGCCGGCGAGGTGCGGCAAGGGCAGCGTCCGTTCGCCTTCCCCACCCCTGCGCCACACCGACAGATACATCACCGCCGCATCCGGCACCCGCATCCCCAACGCCACCCACTCGTCCGTCCACCCCGGCAACCCGACCGGCCAGAACGGCAACGCCGACCGCAGGTCACCCCGGATCGACTTGTAGGTCGCCACAGCGTCCCGTACCAGCGACAGCTGCTCCGCCGACATCCGGTCAAGATGCCCCGACAGATGCACCCGCCCGAGCAACGCCGTACCCAACGTGAAGTTGATCTCGTCATCCGAGAACTCGGCCTGCGGATACGCCCACACCGCCCCTTGTTCCGGCGGCACAGCCGTCGGCGCCGCAGCCGCGATGGGGGGATAGCGGAGCAGATCCTGCTGGTCCGACGTGGACTGCAGCTGGGCGACGGCGAGGGAAGCGCCATCCATGCGCATACCGCCGGACGCGCAGTTCTCGATCACCAGCGACGGGTGGCGGTCCAGCACCGACGACAGCCAGGACAGCCACGCCCGCGTATGCGAGAGCAGCCCCGGCACGGACGTGGTGATGTTGTAGTCCAGCTTCAGATAGCCCACACCCCACTCGCCGACGATCCGGTCCACCGCCTCGTCGAGGTGGGCGCGGGCCGCAGTATGCGTCAGGTCCAGCTGGTGGCGGCCCTGTTCGGTGACCCGGGCACCGCCGTCGTGGCGCAGGAACGCCTCGTCCGGCAGCTCGCGCGCGACGGCGCTGCGGACGCCCACGACCTCCGGCTCCAGCCACAGCCCCGGCACCATCCCGCGCGAGCGGATACGGTCGAGCACCGCTCCGAGCCCCCCGCCGGGAAAGCGCCCGGAGGACGGCAGCCAGGCGCCGACGCTGTCCCACCAGCCCGCGGAGTCGTCGTACCAGCCGGCGTCGATGCAGAAGTACTCCGCCCCGGCCGAGGCCGCCGCGTCGATCAGCGGCAGCAGCTTCTCGGTGGTCGGGTCGCCCATCAACGTGTTCATGTAGTCGTTGAAGATGACGGGGAGCCGTTCGTGATCGGGGTGCGGACGGCGGACGAGTCTCCGGTACGTAGTCAGCGCGGCCAGCGCTCCGTCGAAGCAGGTGCCGAGGGCCAGCGCCCCCCACTCGCTGCTGAACTCCCCGCCGGGCTCCAGGACTTCACGCCAGCCGTGCTCGTCCGAGGCCGGCCCGCCGAGCGTCAGGTACGTGTGCCCGCCGGCTTCCCCCGCCTCCCAGGACCAGCTCGCCGCGGACTCGATCTGCCACAGCCAACTGCGTTCGTCCGTACGGTGGTTGAGGGCGCCCATCGCCAGGTGCCCGTCGGTGGGCCAGCTGCCCCGCCCGGCGAGGCGTACCGAGGCCCGGCTGTCGTGCTCGTGGACGTCCCGGCCGATGTCGGGCACGGACGCCCGCAGCGGCTCGGCGTACCAACGGCACTCGGCGAGCCAGTCGTTGCGCGCCCGGAACACGAGCAGGTCGTCGGGGGACGGCAGGGCGCCCAGCAGCAGACTGCTGACCGAGCGCAGGGTGACCGGCGCGGAGCCGTCGTTGCGGAGCCGTACCCGGGAGCGCAGCACAGATACCCCGTCGGGCGAGGCATACTCCGCGAAGACCACCAACTCGCTTGCCGGGTCGTGGAGTTCGACGATCAGACGATGCCAGCCGTCGTCGTACGCAGCCTCGTGCGCCCGGTACCTCAGCCGCTGTCCGAGCGCCGTCCCCGTGAACCGCGGCCCCGAGAATCCCGTGCCCTCACCGGCCGGCACGACGTCGACCAGTGGCAACGCGGCGTGGACCTCGGCATCCTCATCCTTCGGCTCCGGATCGCCGGGCCGCGCCACCCGCAGCAGCCGAGGCGAGATCCCGCCGACACCAGCGGCCCAAGCGGCACCGCTGGGCCCGCCGGTCTCATCTGCCCCACCAGCCCCGCCGAAATCGAAGTCGACGGTGAGATCCGAATGCCCCCAGCGATAGTGCCGTACGCCGTTGCCGTGCTCCTGCGTCACTCAATCCCCCCGCGACAGCCCTGATGACTCATGCCCTGATGCGCTGTTCCCGATGTCAACAAGTCAACCGCTACCTGTGCCACCCGGCCCCGAACTCTCCCGCACGATCAGCTCCGGCTCCGCACACGGCTCCTGCCCCGGAGCCGACGGATCCAGCAGACGATGCAGCAGGCCGAAACTCGTACGCCCGAGCCCCTCGAAGTCCAGCCGTACCGTGGTCAGCGCCGGAGCGAGATACGCGGACGCGGGCGTGTCGTCGAAGCCCACGACGCTCAGCTCGTCCGGCACCCGGCGCCCCGCCTCCCGTGCCGCCCGCAGCATCCCGAGCGCCAGGTCGTCGTTGCCGCACAGGACGGCGGTGGCGTCGGGGTGGCGATCCAGCAGCGTGCGCGCCGCCAGGTGACCGGAGCGCGGCGTCCAGCCGCCCTCGACCGGCGCGGGCGCGTCAACTCCCGCTTCCCGCAAGGCGTCCAGCCAGCCTTCCGTCCGCTGGGCCGTGCGTGCCGTGGACGACGGAAGTGCGAGGCAGTGCACGGTGCGATGGCCCAGGCCGAGCAGATGGCGGGTGGCGCGGGTGGCGGCGAGGCGGTCGTCGAGCCATACGTGCCGGGGGTCCGGGTCGTCGCCCGGTGGCCGCTCGACCAGCGCCGTCACCGGTACGTCCGCAGGCAGCAGCTCCAGCGCGCGGGCGCCCGCCGCGTCGAAGGCGATGACGATCATGGGCTCGCCCGGGCGTACCAGCCGGGCCCGCAACTCCTCGGCGTCCGGGGCCGCGTGCCGGTCGAGCACGCTGATCGACACCGCGAACCCCGCCGTGCGCGCGGCCTCCTCGATGCCACGCAGGGCCGTCGCGTTGCCGTACAGGGAGGTGTCGGAGGTGAGCACGGTCAGCGAGCGGACCGCCTTGCCGGCGAGTTCACGCGCGGCCCGGTTGGGCCGGTAGCCGAGTTCGCCGATCGCGGTCTGCACCCGCCGGCGGGTGGCTTCGGCGACGCGTTCGTTGCCGTTGATGACGCGCGAGACGGTCTGGTACGAGACGCCGGCCGCGCGGGCGACATCCCGGATGGTCGGCTCCTGAACGCTCCTCATGTGAACGGTCACTCCATGAATCAAGTGCTGTGACAGGTGTTGACAGATGGTACGGCTGCGGGAGAATCATGCGCTGATGTGACCGTTCACACAAGAGTCCGGGAGTCGTGAATTGACTCGGAGAACGCGCACCAGACGATGGGCCGCAACGGCCCTCACGCTCGCACTGATGGGAGGGGCCATGTCGGCGGCCCAGATGTCCACGGCCCAGGGGGCGGAACGGGCGGCCCCCCGCCTCTCCGTCGACCTCGCCGCCTCCGAGGGGCCGGTGATGCGCGGCGCGAACGGCGCGCTGTACGGGCTCAGCGACGACGGCGTGCCCAGCGACGCCGCGCTGGAACCCCTGAAGATCACCAGCATCTCGCAGAAGCCGGAGGGCGGTGCCCAGCACCCCAACGGCGACGCCATCACCGTCTCCAAGTCCTTCTTCCGCAACGGCGGCGGCGAGATCAACGTGATGATGCAGGACATCTACGCCAAGTGGCCGTACGAGGACCTCGGCATCGACGACTACCTCCCCAAGGTCGACAAGATCGTCAAGGAGGTGTCGGCCGCCCCGAACAGCGACCGCTTCGTCTACATCCCGTTCAACGAGCCCGACCAGATCTGGTACAACCTGGGCGTCTCCGACCAGGCGACGTACGAGAAGAACCGCGACCGGTTCTTCCAGGACTGGAAGACGGTGTACCAGCGGATCCGCGCGATCGACCCCGATGCCAGGATCGCGGGCCCGAACGAAGCCGCGTACCACACACGCCTGTTGACGGACTTCCTCGCCTTCGCCAAGCGCGAGAACGTACTGCCCCAGATCATGACCTGGCACGAGCTCGGCTCCGGATCGCTGCGGGACTTCCAGGGGCACTACGACAACTACCGGGCGATCGAGCGCGAGTTGGACATCGCACCGCTGAAGATCAACATCGATGAGTACGCCAACCGCCGCGACCTGTCCGTGCCGGGGCAACTCGTGCAGTGGGTCTCGATGTTCGAGCGGAACAAGGTGTATGCCAACCAGGCCTACTGGGACGCCGCCGGCAACATGGACGGCAACGTCGTGCGTACGAACATCCCCAACGGCGGCTGGTGGCTGTTCCGTTGGTACGCGGGTCTGACCGGCGACACCGTCGAGGTGACCCCGCCGCAGGCCAACACCATCGACACGCTCCAGGGTCTCGCCTCGTACGACACGAATCGCCGGCAGGCGCAGGTGGTGCTCGGCGGCGCGGCGGGCGACGCGGACGTCGTCGTCAAGAGCGTCGACCGGCGGGTCTTCGGCCGCTCGGTCACCGCGACCGTGGCGGAGGCGGCCTGGTCGGGGTACGAGGGCGGGCACCCGGCACCTCGGGTACTCAAGCGCGTGAAGCTGAACGTGGCCTCCGACGGCACGGTCACCGTTCCGCTCACCGGCATGCGGAAGATGTCGGCGTACCGCGTCGTCCTCACCCCGGCAGGGTCCGGCACGCCGGCCGCGCCGTCCGTCCCCTGGTCGGCGTCGTACGAGGCGGAGGACGCGGCGATCACCGGCGGCCAGGTCTACACCCAGGGCACGGTCTCCAACGCCAACGGGTACGCCGCCTCCGGCACCAAGGACGTCGGCTCGCTCAACACCGCCTCCAGCAAGGTGGACTTCACGGTCTCGGTGCCGCGCACGGGGACGTACGACCTGGGGATCCTGTACGGCAACCAGAGCGGGACGCCGTCCACCCAGAAGCTCTCCGTGGACGGCGGCACGACGACGACAGTGACGTATCCCTCCACGGAGAACTGGACGTACCGCGCCCTGAAGACCGTCCCCGTCTCCCTCACCGCGGGCAGCCACACGCTGACGCTGGCCAAGGACAGCAAGGAGGTGACGCTGGACCGCGTCGACCTGACGGCGAGCAGCACGCCTTCGGTGCAGTACGAGGCGACGCTCGCGGACATCTCGGGCAAGCCGGTGTACGACTACGGGAGTTCGGCCGGCACCGGAACGGGAACCCTGCGGCTCGGCTCCGGCGACAAGGCGGTCTTCGACGTGTACGCGCCGCGTGACGGCTACTACACGCTGACCTCGCGGGCCTCGGCGGCCGTGAAGCTGTCCCTGCACGGCCAGTCGGTGACTGCACCGCCCGACCGGGCGCTCCGGCTGTACCTGGTCGCGGGCAACAACCGTGTGACGGCGACCGGTTCGGGCGTCGGACTGCGCTCGCTGGACGTGTCGGGGACGGGCTCGTCCTCGGGCACGCTTGCATACGAGGGCGCCGACGCGACCCTGGCCGGGGGAGCACGCCTCGAGTCCTCGTCGTACGCCTCGGCGGGCTCGTACATCGGCTGGCTGGGCAACTCCGCGGCCAGTACGGCCCAGTTCACGGTCGACGCCCCCGAAGGGGGCCGCTACATCCTGCTCATCTCGTACGCCAACAACGACCGCCGCGACAACGGCCACGCCTACAACACGGACATCATGTCCCGCACGGCGGACGTCACGGTCGGCGGTACGACCAGGAAGGTGACCTTCAAGAACACCTGGAGCTGGGACGACTACTGGACGCTCGGCGTCCCGGTCGACCTGACGAAGGGCACGAACACGGTGACGTTCGGCAACGCGTCGGCTTGGGCACCGAACATCGACAGGGTCGAACTGGCGCCGGTGCTGGGCTAGTTGATGCGGTATCGCGCCCCTGAGGAGCCGTAGGCCGCTTAGGGGCGCGGGGCTGTGACATATGCGGCTCCGCCGCGATGGGGGTCCCCCCCGCTCGAGCGAAGTCGAGAGTGGGGGAGCGACCAGCCACGACGCACCCGCAGCTTCAAACCACCCTTCCGGCGGAGCGCTCAGGCCCGCTCCACACGTACCGCGCACGCCTTGAACTCCGGCATGCGGGAAGTCGGGTCGAGGGCAGGATTGGTCAGTGTGTTGGCCCGGCCCTCGCCCGGCCAGTGGAAGGGCATGAAGACCGTGTCCGGGCGGATGGAGGTGGTGATCCGCGCGGGTGCGGTCGCGCGTCCGCGCCGGGAGACGACGGCCAGGGCGTCGCCCTCCTTGGCACCCAGCCGCTCGGCGAGCCTCGGGTGCAGTTCCACGAAGGGGCCGGGGGCGGCGGCGTTCAGCTCGTCGACCCGACGCGTCTGGGCCCCGGACTGGTACTGGGCCACGACCCGCCCGGTGGTCAGAAGCACCGGGTACTCGTCATCGGGCTCCTCGGCGAGCGGCCGATGCGTCACGGTGACGAAGCGGCCGCGGCCGTCGGGGGTGGCGAAACGGTCGAGGAAGAGGCGGGGGGTGCCGGGGTGGGCGGCGGCTGCGGCCCCCGGCTCGGCGTCGCCCTGCCGGGCGCCTGCCGGGGCCGTTGGTCCGGCGTCGCCCGCAGGGTCGTCCGGCAGGAGGTCGAGCGCCGCGTCCTCGCCGTCCTGGGCCGCGGCGCTCGCGGTGCCGCTCGCGGTGCCGGGCAGTGGCTTTCGTGCCGGAGGTGCGGGGGCGTCGGCGCCCCCCTGCTGGGGCTCGGGAGCCTCCGCCGGGCACGGCCAGAACACCCCGTTCTCCTCCGCCAGGCGGCGGTACGTGATGCCCGAGTAGTCGGCGGGACCGCCCGCGCTCGCCCGGCGGAGCTCCTCGAAGACCTCCTCGGGGTCGGTCGGGAAGCCCTTCTCCACGCCCAGGCGGGCAGCCAGTTCGTGCATGACCTCCAGGTCGCTGCGGATGCCCTCCGGCGGAGTGATCGCCCGGCGGCGGAGCAGGACGCGGCCCTCCAGGTTCGTCAGCGTGCCCGTTTCCTCCGCCCACTGGGTGACCGGGAGGACCACGTCCGCCAGGGCTGCCGTCTCAGACAGCACCACGTCACAAACGGCCAGGAAATCAAGCGACTTGATGCGTTCCTCGATGTGCGCGGCACGCGGTGCCGACACCACCGGGTTCGAGGCCATGAGCAGCAGGGCGCGGATGTCCGTGCCGAGGGCGTCCAGCAACTCGTACGCGCTGCGTCCCGGACCCGGCAGTGAGTCCGGGTCCACGCCCCAGACGTCGGCCACATGGCGGCGGGCCGCCGGGTCGTCGAGCTTGCGGTAGCCGGGCAACTGGTCGGCCTTCTGGCCGTGTTCACGGCCGCCCTGCCCGTTGCCCTGCCCGGTCAGACAGCCGTAGCCGGACAGCGGACGCCCCGCGCGGCCCGTCGCCAGGCACAGGTTGATCCACGCGCCCACCGTGTCCGTACCCTTCGACTGCTGCTCGGGTCCGCGCGCGGTGAGCACCATCGCGGACTCCGGCTCACAGAACAGCCGTACCGTCTCCCGGAGTTGAGGCACGGACACGCCCGTGATCCGCTCCACGAGCTCCGGCCAGTGCGCCATGGCCGCGGCCCGCGCCTCCTCCCAGCCGCTCGTGCGCTCCTGGATGTACGCCTCGTCCGTACGCCCCTCCGCAACGACCAGGTGAAGCAGGCCGAGGGCCAGGGCGAGATCCGTACCGGGGCGGGGGGCGAGGTGCACGTCCGCCTGCTCGGCGGTGCGGGTGCGTCGCGGGTCGATGACGATCAGCTTGCCGCCGTTGGCCTTGAGCTCGGTGAGATAGCGCAGCGCGGGCGGCATCGTCTCGGCGAGGTTCGAGCCGACGAGGATGACGCAGCCGGTCTTCGGGATGTCCTCCAGCGGGAACGGCAGCCCCCGGTCCAGGCCGAACGCCTTGATTCCGCCGGCCGCCGCGGACGACATGCAGAAGCGTCCGTTGTAGTCGATCTGCGAGGTGCCGAGCACGACGCGGGCGAACTTCCCGAGCGTGTACGCCTTCTCGTTGGTCAGCCCGCCGCCGCCGAACACCCCGCACGCGTCCGGGCCATGCTCCGTACGCGTGCGGGACAGCGCCTCGGTGATCCGGCCGAGCGCTTCGTCCCAGGTGGCGGGCTCCAGGACACCGTTGTTGCGGACGAGGGGTGAGGTCAGGCGGACGCTCGATGACAGCACCGCGGGCGCGGTACGGCCCTTGCCGCACAGCGCGCCACGGTTCACCGGGAAGTCCGGCCGCTCGACCACCGCGACGCCCCCGTCCTGCTCGGGCGTGAGATTCATTCCGCACTGCAGGGCGCAGTACGGGCAGTGGGTGGGCGTCACGGTGTTCTGCATACCGTCCAGCGTGCGTCGCACGTGTTACGCACCGCAACGCCTCTCGTTACGCGGCAGGCACGGGGACCTCCCCGTGGGGGCTCAGGCGGCGTGAGGGGCTGGAAGCGCTGCACGTGAGGTTCCTGTCGTGTGCCTGTTCGGAAGCTGTCGATGTGCTGTCAGTCCAGCCATGTGACTTGTTTTGCCAGTGACGCGGACCACATTGAACGTTGAAGCTATTGGAGCCGCTACCGCGCACAGACGTTGTGCGGCCATGCACCTCCGCACGGTGTTCGACATTTCAACGCAAAGTAAGCGTTCAGTCGCCCGAGGCACCTTCTCCCCACACAGCCAGGAGGTCTGTGAAGCATGCCCCTGAGCCATCTGTCCCCCCAAGACAGGGCCCTGTTCTGGCAGTTCGGCCAAGGTCCTGAAGTCCCCGTCCCCGACCCCCTCGTCCACCACGCGGTCGAACGGCGGGCCGCCGCCGCGCCGCGCGCAGTCGCCGCCGAGCACCAGGGCGCGACGATCACGTACGGCGAGCTGAACCGTCGTGCCGACCGGCTCGCGGCCAGACTCGTACGGGAGGGCGTACGGCCCGGCGATCACGTCGGCCTCTTCGTACGCCGCTCCATCCCGATGCTCGTCGGACTGCTCGCCACGCTGAAGGCCGGCGCCGCGTACGTCCCGCAGGACATCGGCCTCACCCCCGCCGCCCAGTTGCGGCACGTCATCCGCACCGCCGGAACCCGGGTCGTCCTCACTCAGTCGGAGCACACGCTGCGGGTGCCTCTGCCTGACACCGGACACCGGCTGATCACGCTCGACGACGACGATCTCGCCAACCTCTCCGTGGAAGGGCCGGTCCGTCTCGAGCGGCCCTTACGCCCCGACGACGGGTGCTACGTCCTGTTCACCTCCGGCACGACCGGCAAGCCCAACGGCGTGAAGGTCACCCACCGCAACGTCGCGAACATCCTCCTCACCGAGCCCGGTGACCTGGGCATCCGCCCCGGCGACCGGGTCACCCAGCTCCTCAACATCGCCTTCGACATGGCCGCCTGGGAGATCCTCGGCTGCCTCGCCCACGGCGGCACGCTCGTCGTCCGCGGCAAGGACGTCGCGGCGGCGGCCCGTACGGCGGACGTGCTGATCGCGACGCCGACCGTGCTGTCCGGGATCGACCCGGCGGGCTGCCCCCGGGTGCGGACGGTGGCGGTCGCGGGGGAGCCGTGCCCGCGCCCGCTCGCGGACGCCTGGGCCCGGCGGTCCGCCTTCCACAACTCCTGCGGGCCCACGGAGACGACGATCGTCAACACGATGCGCCACCACCGCGTGGACGACCCACTGCTCACGATCGGCCGCCCCACCCCCAACAACACGGTGTACGTCCTCGACGAGCACCGGCGTGCGCTGCCCATCGGGGAGATCGGCGAGATGTGGGCCGGCGGTGACTGCGTGTCGGCGGGCTACCTGAACAACGAGGCGCTGAACGCCGAGCGGTACGCCCCCGACCCCTTCCTCGGCGGCGGACACCGGATGTTCCGTACTCGCGACCTCGGCCGCTGGACGCCCGACGGCGAACTCGAGCATCTCGGCCGTACCGACGACCAGGTCAAGGTCCGCGGCTTCCGCGTGGAACTCGACTCCGTCTCCTCGGTGCTGGAGTCGGTGGCGGGCTGTTCCCGCGCCGTCACACTCAAGCGGGACGCCCGCAGCCTGATCTCCTTCGTCTGCCCGGCCGACGTCGACCCGGACACGGCCCGGCGTGCGGTGGCCGACGCACTGCCGTACTACTGCGTACCGGCCACGGTCCTCCCGGTGGCCGCGCTGCCGGAGACGGACCGGGGCAAGGTCGACCGGGCGGCGCTGCTGCGGCTGGCGACGGAACGGGAGGAGGCCACGCGGGATGCCGGACGGGCGGCGACGGTTCGTGGCGAGGGGGCACCCCTGCTGCGGGTGTCGGCGGTGCGAGAGGGGGCGGCCTGATGACGTCGTCCGTGGAGACCTCGTCCGCTGAGGCCTCATCCGTCGAGGTGGGAGGCGCCGCGCACGCAGCGCCTCCCACCCCTCCCGCGGCTCTCGCCGAACTCCCTGCGCTCACGTCCGCGCCCCGTCGCCTCCTCAAGCACCCCCGCCTGATGCACTACAACCGCCTGGCGACCCTGGTGCTGCTCGCCAACCTCGGCTTTCTGGGGGCGAGTTGGGCCCCGAGCGCCCAAACCATCGGCTACGCGTCCCTCGCGAACCTCGCGCTCGCCGTGGTCGTACGCCAGCAATACGTCATCAACCTCTTCTTCCGGCTGGCGACCTGGGCTCCGACGAGCTGGCCGCTGAAGGTGCGGTGGACGCTCGGGAAGGTGTACCACTTCGGCGGACTGCACGTGGGCGGGGCGCTGGCCGGAGCGGTGTGGTTCCTCGCGGGGGCGGTCGTGGTGACCGTCAATGGCTCCAACGTGCCGCTCATCACGTCGAGTTGGGCACTTGTCGCCCTGCTCGTCGTCATCGTCGCCACCGCCCTGCCGCCCTTCCGCTCCCGCTTCCACGACCACTTCGAGAAGATCCACCGCTTCGGCGGCTGGAGCGCCCTCGCATTGTTCTGGACGCACACGCTGCTGGGCGCGCAGGGTCCGGTCGCCCTCGGGGTGCTGGCCGTGGTCACCTTCAGCGTCGCCCTGCCCTGGCTGCGGCTGCGCAAGGTGAACGTACGGATCGAACGGCCCTCCACGCACGTCGCGTTGGCCCGTTTCGACCACGGCGTGACCCCTTTCGCGGGGTCGTCCACCGCCATCAGCCGAAGCCCGCTCACCGAGTGGCACTCCTTCGCCAACGTGCCCTCACCCGGCGAACCCGGCTTCCGGCTGACCATCTCCCGCGCGGGCGACTGGACGGGCTCGTTCATCGACGACGCGCCCCCGAAAGTCTGGGTCAAGGGCATCACCACGGCCGGGGTCGCCAATATCGAGACCCTGTTCAGCAAGGTGATCTACGTCGCCACCGGCAGCGGTATCGGTCCCTGCCTGCCGCATCTGCTGGCCGCCGAGGTGCCCTCACGGCTCGTATGGGCGACGCGCGATCCCCGCAGGACCTATGGCGACGACCTGGTCGACGAGATCCTCGCCGTCCAGCCGAACGCGCTGGTCTGGGACACCGAACAGCACGGCAAACCGGACATGGTGCGGCTCGCGTACACCGCGTACCGCGACTTCGGTGCCGAAGCCGTCATCTGCATCTCCAACAAGAAGCTGACTTGGCAGGTCGTTCACGGTCTCGAGCGGCGCGGCATTCCCGCGTACGGCGCGATCTGGGACTCGTAACAGACCATCAGGAGAGAAGGAGAGTCGATGAACACCCTCAAGATCGAACGCCATGACCACGTGGTCACCGTACGACTCCACCGGCCGCACGTCCTGAACGCCCTCAGCAGCGAGCTGCTGGCCGAACTCCTCGACGTACTCCGCCCGTTGGACCGCGACCCGGACGTCGGCTGCTTCGTCGTCACCGGTTCGGAGAAGGTCTTCGCGGCCGGTGCCGACATCAAGGAGATGGCCGGGAAGTCGGCCGTGGACATGGCCGCGGAGGACTACTTCGCGGGCTGGGAGGAGTTCGCCGGATTCCGAACGCCGAAGATCGCGGCCGTCAACGGCTATGCGCTGGGCGGCGGTTGCGAACTCGCGATGATGTGCGACCTGATCATCGCGGGCGAGTCGGCGGTCTTCGGCCAGCCGGAGATCAAGCTCGGCGTGATCCCCGGCATCGGCGGCACTCAGCGGCTCACCCGCCTGGTCGGCCGTGCCAAGGCCATGGACCTGATCCTCACGGGCCGCACGATGGACGCCGGCGAGGCGGAGGCCTCGGGCCTGGTGTCGCGGGTGGTCCCGGACGACCGCGTCCTCACTGAGGCCACGGAAGCCGCCGCGACCGTCGCCTCCTACGGCCGCCCGGCCGTCACGGCGGCCCGCGAGTCGGTCGACCGGGCCCTGGAGACCGGCCTGCGTGACGGGCTTCTCTTCGAACGGCGCGTGTTCCATGCGCTGTTCGCGACGGAGGACCAGAGGGAGGGGATGAGCGCGTTCATGGAGAAGAGGGCGCCTGTTTTCAAGGGGCGTTGACGGGGTGAGTGGGGGCGGCGGACGGGGTTTCTCGTTCCGCCGCCCCTCCTCATGTGAGGGTCCTGAGCCCGCGCCCCGTAGGGGTCCGGCCAGGGGCGGATCAGGGCAGTGCCCGGATGTCCGCGGCACCCCCGGCCCGAGATCGTCGAAGCATGACGAAAACGGGGACGAGGAACACGGGGACGCGAAAGAGGCGCCGTACCCTCAAGCGGCTTCTGGTCACCCTTGGCGCGGTCGTGGCCGTTCTGCTCGCCGCGCTCGGCGGAGGGTTCGCGTGGCTGTGGACCAGCGCCGATACCAGCACGGTCGGCAAGGGCTCCTTCGGCAATGAGCTCGCCGTCCCACCGCTCGCCGAACCCAGCCGGGTCAAGGCGGACGGCACCAAGGTCTTCGATCTCGAAATGCGCGCGGGCGACAAGGAGTTCAGGCCCGGCAAGCAGACCAAAACCTGGGGATTCAACGGCGACCACCTCGGCCCCACCCTGCGTGCCGAACGCGGCGACAAGGTCGAGGTCAGGGTGCGTAACACGCTTGACGAGCCGTCGACCGTGCACTGGCACGGAATGCACCTCCCCGCGCGGATGGACGGCGGTCCCCACCAGATGGTGCGGCCGGGGGCCACGTGGACGCCGTACTGGAAGATCGACCAGCCCGCCGCCACCCTCTGGTACCACCCGCATCCCCACGGGCGGACCGAGCAGCACGTCCAGCGCGGCCTCGCCGGGATGTTCCTCCTCGACGACGACAAGTCCGCCGCCCTGCCGCTGCCGAAGAAGTACGGCGTCGACGATCTGCCCGTCATCGTGCAGGACGTCAAGTTCGACGGCGCCGAGTTCGATCACGGGCGCGGCCTGATGCAGAACGTCGGCTTCCTCGGCGACCGCACCATGGTCAACGGCACCCTCGACCCGCACCGAGAAGTACGTGACGAACTGGTGAGGCTGCGGCTGCTCAACGCCTCGACGGCCCGGACATACTCCTTCGGCTTCGACGACAACCGCCGCTACACACAGATAGCGACCGACGGCGGCCTCCTGGAACGCCCTGTGCAGACCGAGCGGCTTCAGCTCTCACCGGGGGAGCGCGCCGAGATCGTCGTACGGATGCGGGCCGGAGAGCGCACCACCCTGCGCAGCTTCCCGCAGGACAACTACGGGGACGCCTGGAACACCCGCTTCGGCGGGGCCGACGACTCCTTCGACATCCTGCAACTACGGGCCGCGGAGACGCTCCGCCCCTCGCCCGCACTGCCCCAGAAGCTGGGTGAACTGGAGGTGCCGGACGGTTCGGACGCCGTGCGCGCCCGGCACTTCGACCTGAAGAAGTCCGGGATCAACGGACGCAAGATGGCCATGGACCGAATAGACGAGACGGTCACCAGGGGCACCACCGAGACCTGGACCGTGCGCAACACCAACGGCATGCCGCACAACTTCCATGTCCACGATGTGCAGTTCCGCGTCCTCGAGGTGAACGGAAAGACCCCGCCGCCGCATCTGCGGGGCGCCAAGGACACCGTCTTCCTGCCGAACGGTACGACGATGAAGCTGGCGCTGCGCTTCGAGGGCTCGGCCGACCCGGACACCCCGTACATGTACCACTGCCATCTCCTCTACCACGAGGACGAGGGCATGATGGGCCAGTTCGCGGTGGTCAAGAAGGGCCAGCGGGCCGGGCAGCCGGACGCCGGTGGAGCCGATGGTGGAACTGACGCGCACGCGGGACATTGACGCGCCGCCATGACGACGGGGACTACTCGGACGACGGGGGCCCCTGAGGCGATGGGCTGCGGCTACGGGACGAGTGGGGCGATTGGGGGGAGAGGCGCCCCCACTACTCCGCCGCCGTGGCCAGGGCCCGCGACACCCCCGGCTCCTTCGGACCCAGGAACATGGGATCGGGCTCGAAAACCGCCTCCGTCGCCGCCTTGGTCCCCGCGAAGAGCTCCCGGACGGCGCCGTAGTACCAGGTTCCGTCACGTCGGTCGCCCTGTGCCGGCACGCCGTAGGACGTGACGCCCGCCTGCTGGCACAGGGCGACCGCACGGCGGATGTGGAAGCCCTGGCTGATGAGCACGGCCTCGTCGACGCCGAAGATCTTCTTGGCGCGGACGCAGGAGTCCCAGGTGTCGAAGCCGGCGTAGTCGCTGACGATGCGCCGGTCGGGGACGCCGCGCTCGGTGAGGTAGGTGCGCATGCTGTCCGGCTCGTCGTAGTCCTCGCGGCTGTTGTCGCCGGTGACCAGGACGACCTCGATACGGCCCGACCGGTACAGCTCGGCCGCCGCGTCCAGGCGGTGGGCGAGGTACGGGGAGGGCTCCGCGCCCCGCAGTCCGGCGCCGAACACCATCGCCACCTCGGTCCGCGGCACGTCACGGGTGGTCCGCAGCCGGTCGTCCGCCGCAAGGAACAGCCACGTCGAGGGGAGCAGCGCCAGTACGCACCCGAGCATCACCAGTTGCACGGCCCGCTGTCCGGCACGGGTGCGCGGCAGCCGCGGTCTCAGCAGCGTGAGGAGGCGCAGCAGCCGCGGTCGAAGCAGCCGCAGCTTGCCCGGCCTCAGGTGGCGCATGCGGTTTCCTCCCAGGTCAGTGGCCTCGTCGAAGGGGACGCAAGGATTGGTGATCCGGTTCTCCGCCGGCTCCCGGGCCACCTCACGCTCCTTTGCGCCCCACCGTGAACCCCCGGAAAACACCCGTCATTCCCGCGCAACGGGGCGGCAACGTCGTACCGCCACCATCAGTTCATGACGGCGTCGAACCCTTCTTGCGACGAGTCCACCACGCGCCCCGGTGGCCAGCACCTCCGGAGCGCTCACCTCGACAGTACGGCGCAACTCATGAACCGGATCAGCAGCCAGCTCGGCAGCCAGCTCAGCCTCGTCTCGCGCGACGGGACGCGGCGTTCCGCGGCGCCCGCGCTCGTCCTCGTGGGCCACGGCAGCCGTGACCCGCGGACGCTGAGCACCATCCGTGCCCTCATCGAGAAGGTACGCGAGCTGCGCCCCTCACTGCCCGTGCACCTCGGCCACATCGAGCTGAACGAGCCCCTGCTGCCCGACACGCTCGCCTCCCTCGGCACCGGTGACGCGGTCCTCGTACCGCTGCTGCTCAGCCGCGGCTACCACGTCAAGCAGGACATCCCCGAAGCGGCGGCCGCCTCGTCGGCGAACACCCGGGTCGCCGCGCCGCTCGGCCCGCACCCGCTGCTCGTGGAGACGTTGTACGCGCGGCTCGTCGAGGCCGGCTGGCGGACACGGATGAGCGAGACCGCCCGCCGCAGCAGCGGGATCGTGCTGGCCGCCGCCGGTTCCCGCGACCCCGACGCGGCCGTCGACACCCGCCGCACCGCCCAGCTGCTGGCCGAGCGCCTCGGGGTCCCCGTCGTCCCGGCGTACGCCTCCGCCGCCGCGCCCACCGTCCCGCACGCCGTCCGCACACTCGCCGCCCGTGGCCGCCACCGGGTCGCGATCGCCTCGTACTTCACCGCCCCCGGCCGCTTCTCCACCGAGTGTGCCGAGGCGGCCCCCTGGATAGCCGCGGCTCCGCTCGGCGCGCACCCGGCCATGGCCCGCCTGGTCCTGCACCGCTACGACCAGGCCGTCGCCGCCCCCGCAGCAGCCCTGGAGCGCAGGCTGGCCTCGGCCTGAGGGCAGGTCTTATACGGCCGCCGTGAACGGGCGTCCGCCTGAAAACGCCGGGCGAGGGGAGCGCCCCTATAGGGGCGCGGGGCTGTAGCAAATCTGCGGCTCCGCCGTATGGGCGCGACAAGCCACAAACGACCCGCACCCGCAAGCGATCAGAACCCGGCAGACGATTGGGCGCCCCGCACCCGGCAGCGCCCATTTGTCACCGCCGACGCTTAATGTCGAGACATGGAAGGCACCGCACCCGCACAGCCGTACGAGAACCACCTCCCGCCCTCTGGCTACGACCCGACGTCAGTCGACCGTTGGGCCGGCGAGCCCGACAAGCGCCCCGGCCGCACCGCCTTCCAGCGCGACCGCGCCCGCGTGCTGCACTCCGCCGCACTGCGCCGCCTCGCGGGCAAGACCCAGGTCGTCACCCCCGGCACCCTCCCCCACTCTCGGCTTCGCTCGAGCGGGGGGACCCCCATCGAGGCCTGGGACGCCAGCCCCCGTACGCGGCTGACGCACTCCCTGGAATGCGCCCAGGTTGGCCGCGAGCTGGGTGCCGCCCTCGGCTGCGACCCGGACCTCGTCGAGGCGGCCTGCCTCTCCCACGACCTGGGCCACCCGCCCTTCGGGCACAACGGCGAACAGGCCCTGAACGAGTTCGCAGAGGACTGCGGCGGCTTCGAGGGCAACGCGCAGTCACTGCGGCTGCTGACGCGCATCGAGCCCAAGCGCTTCCAAAGAAGCGAAGAAACAGGCGACCTCGTCAGCGTCGGCCTCAATCTCACCCGCGCGGCCCTCGACGCCGCCACCAAGTACCCCTGGCCGCGCGGCGCCCACCCCACCGACCCCGCGTCACGGAAGTTCGGGGTCTACGACGATGACCGGCCTGTCTTCGACTGGGTTCGCAAGGGCGCCCCCGACGACCGCACCTGCTTCGAGGCCCAGGTCATGGACTGGTCCGACGACGTGGCGTACTCCGTGCACGACGTCGAGGACGGACTGCACGCCAGCCATATCGACCCCGGCTGCCTGTACGCGGAGCCCGAGCGGCAGTCGGTCTTCGCGGTGGCGATCGGCCGGTACGTACCCGCTGACACCGACCCCGCCGAGCTGGCCGAGGCCCTCGACCGGCTGCTTGACCAGGAGTGGTGGCCGCACGGCTACGACGGATCGGCCGTCGCGCAGGCCCGTCTGAAGGACGCCACGAGCCAGCTCATCGGCCGTTTCTGCCTCGCCGCGGAGGGCGCCACCCGGGCGGCGTACGGCACGGGACGGCTCACGCGGTACGCCGCCGAGCTGGTCGTACCGAGAAGTGCCCGCCTGGAGTGCGCGGTCCTCAAGGCGGTCGCCGACCGGTACGTCATGCAGCGCGCCGAGCAGGAGCGACTGCGCGCCGACCAGCGGATCGTGGTCGCCGAACTCGCTGAGGCGCTCACGGCCCGCGCACCCGAAGGCCTGGACCCGCAGTTTCGCGCTCTGTTCGACGAGGCCCCGGACGACAGAGCCCGTAAGCGCGTGCTCGTCGACCAGATCGCCTCCCTGACCGACGCGTCTGCGCGATCTTTGCACGCGCGGCTGACGTTTTAAGCCCGTCCGGCGTTTGAGGACGAGGCCGTCAGGCCGATAACGGGGGGCCTGGGGCGGAGCCCCCAGTCTCGGGAAGGGGCGGGTTTGGGGAGAAAGCCAGCCGCAGGCGACACCCGACGTGACCCTCCGTGGCCTGATCGGGTCACTACCTCTTCCCGCACCACGCTGCGTGCGGGAGGCTCACATGTGGCGGCATATTTACGAGGAGGCATCAAGTGGTCGACGCGGATCAGACATTCGTCATCGTCGGAGGAGGGCTGGCCGGTGCGAAGGCGGCCGAGACGCTCCGGACGGAGGGCTTCACCGGCCGCGTCATACTGATCTGTGACGAGCGCGACCACCCCTACGAGCGCCCCCCGCTGTCCAAGGGCTATCTGCTCGGCAAGGAGGAGCGCGACAGCGTTTTCGTGCACGAGCCCGCCTGGTACGCGCGCAACGACATCGAGCTGCATCTCGGCCAGACCGTCGACGCGATCGACCCGGCCGCGAAGACGGTCCGCTTCGGCGACGACGGCACGCTCGTGCGCTACGACAAGCTGCTGCTCGCGACCGGCGCCGAGCCCCGCCGCCTCGACATCCCGGGGACCGGCCTGGCCGGCGTCCACCATCTGCGCCGCCTCGCCCACGCCGAGCGCCTCAAGGGCGTCCTCGCCGCCCTCGGCCGCGACAACGGCCACCTCGTCATCGCGGGTGCCGGCTGGATCGGCCTGGAGGTCGCGGCCGCGGCCCGCGAGTACGGCGCCGAGGTCACCGTCGTCGCGCCTCAGCCCACTCCGCTGTACGGGGTCTTCGGCCCCGAGATCGGGCAGATCTTCACCGATCTGCACGCCGAACGGGGCGTCCGTTTCCACTTCGGCACCCGGCTCACCGAGATCATCGGCCAGGATGGCATGGTCCTGGCCGCCCGCACGGAGGACGGCGAGGAACACCCCGCCCACGACGTGCTCGCCGCGATCGGCGCCGCCCCGCGCACCAGCCTCGCCGAGGCCGCGGGCCTCACCTTGGTCGACCGCTCGCAGGGCGGCGGCATCGCGGTCGACGAGCAGCTGCGCACCTCGGACCCCGACATCTACGCCGCCGGCGACGCGGCCGCCTTCCACCACGCCCTGTTCGACGTCCGGCTGCGCGTCGAACACTGGGCCAACGCCCTCAACGGCGGACCGGCGGCGGCCCGATCGATGCTCGGCCGCGAGCTGACGTACGACAGGGTGCCCTATTTCTTCTCCGATCAGTACGCCGTGGGGCTCGAGTACTCGGGCTGGGCGCCCCCAGGCTCGTACGACCAAGTGGTGATCCGGGGAGACGTGGGCAAGCGGCAGTTCATCGCCTTCTGGATGAAGGAGGGCCGGGTGCTCGCAGGGATGAACGTGAATGTGTGGGACGTCACGGAGCCGATTCAACAGCTGATCCGGTCAAAGGCTCAGGTGGGCATGGAGGCACTGGCGGACCCGCACGTTCCGCTGGACAGCCTGGTCTCGTGACCGTCGACGGTGCTCCACTGTCACACCACCCCCGTAGAATTCACGCGTGGCCGGAAGGATCAACGACGAGGACGTGAAGGCGGTTCGGGACGCGGTTCCGATCGACGCCGTGGTGTCCGAGTACCTCCAGCTGCGGAGCGCGGGCGGGGGCAACCTCAAGGGCCTGTGCCCGTTCCACGACGAGAAGTCGCCCTCCTTCCAGGTCAGTCCGAGCAAGGGGTTCTTCCACTGCTTCGGCTGCCAGGAGGGCGGCGACACCATCACGTTCGTGATGAAGATCGACCACCTCTCCTTCTCGGAGGCGGTCGAGCGCCTGGCCGCCCAGGCGGGCATCACGCTGCGGTACGAGGAGGGCGGCTACAACCCCTCCCACCAGCGCGGCGAGCGCATCCGCCTGGTCGAGGCCCACAAGATCGCCGCCCAGTTCTACGTCGAGCAGCTCGACACGAGTTCCGAGGCCGACACGGGCCGTAAGTTCCTCGCCGAGCGGGGCTTCGACCAGGCCGCCGCCGCACACTTCGGCGTCGGCTACAGCCCCCAGGGCTGGGACCACCTCACACGCTATCTGCGCGGCAAGGGCTTCACCGACAAGGAACTCCTCCTCTCCGGCCTCGCCCAGGAGGGCCGCCGCGGCCCCATCGACCGCTTCCGCGGCCGGCTGATGTGGCCGATCCGCGACATCGGCGGCGAGGTCGTCGGCTTCGGCGCACGGAAGCTGTACGAGGCGGACAACGGCCCCAAGTACCTCAACACCCCCGACACGGCGATCTACAAGAAGTCCCAGGTGCTGTATGGGATCGATCTCGCCAAGAGGGACATAGCCAAGACCAGCCGAGCGGTCGTGGTCGAGGGCTACACCGATGTGATGGCCTGTCACCTCGCCGGCGTCACCACCGCCATCGCGACCTGCGGCACGGCCTTCGGCGGCGAGCACATCAAGATCCTTCGCCGGCTCTTGATGGACAACGGCAGCGCGCGTGTCATCTTCACCTTCGACGGCGACGCGGCCGGCCAGAAGGCGGCCCTGCGCGCCTTCGAGGACGACCAGAAGTTCGCCGCCGAGACGTACATCGCCATCGCACCGGACGGCATGGACCCCTGCGAGCTGCGCCTGGCGAAGGGCGACGAGGCGGTCGCCGACCTCGTCGAACCCCGCACCCCTCTCTTCGAGTTCGCGCTCCGCCAGATCGTCGCGCGCTACGACCTCGAAACCCCCGCGGGCCGCGCCGCCGCTCTGGACGAGGCGGCGCCCATCGTGGCCCGCATCAAGAACAGCGGCGCCCAGCACGAGGTCGCCGTACAGCTCGCGGGCATGCTCGGCATCCTGGACACACAGTTCGTGGTCAAGCGCGTGGCCCAGCTCGCCCGTTGGGCCCGCGACCGAGGCGGCAGGGGTCCGGCGCCGACGCCCGGCCGCGCACCCCAGTACGACATGGCACCCCGCCAGACCCCCTCGGGTCCCGCCCTCAACCTCCGCAATCCCGTGTACGCCACCGAGCGCGAGCTGCTCAAGCTCGCCCTCCAGCGTCCCGAGCTGGTCTCCCCGGCCTTCGACGCGTACGGGATCGACGAGTTCACCGCCCCGCCGTACGCGGCCGTGCGCCAGGCGATCATGGATGCGGGCGGCGCGGAGTACGGCGTCCAGGACCCCCAGGAGTATCTGGTCCGGGTCCGCGAGGCAGCCCCCGACAACGCGGTCCGCGCCATGGTCACGGAGCTGGCCGTAGAGGCGATCATGCGCAAGACCGTCGACGAGCTGTACGCGGGCGATCAGCTGGTCATGGTGCGCCGCCGCGCCGTCGACCGTCGCATCCACGAGGTCCAGGGCACCCTCGCCCGCGCCAGCGCCCAGGGCGACCCGGCCCAGCTGGCCGCCGTACAGAACGAGTTGTGGGTGCTCCAGCAGTACGGCCAGGCCTTGCGCGAACGGGGCGCGGCAGCGCTCTGACCGGGCCTTGCGCCCTCGTTGTGACTCCGTCGTACGTGTGGGTAACCACCCGGTCACAGACCGGCTTCAAAAAGTCACCGCACGCCCCTCGTGGCGAGGATGTGTCGTACTCCACACTGGGTTCCGGTGCCTGAGTCCTCGGAGCGCGGCCGACCCGAACGCGACGGGTCCTCCATCCCCGCGGTTCCGCTCAACGTGTACGGGACGGATGGCGGCGCGGCCGCCGAGTCCGTTCGCGAAGTACCGCTGCCGTACGCCTCAGCAGCGATCACCCTGGAGGTCGCCCCCGTGCAGACCCAGACCCTGACCCAGACCGACAACACGACGGACGCGGAGGCTGACGTCATCACGGCGGTTCCGCAACAGAGCCGTGTCGCGCACCATCCCGAAACCGAGTCGGGGGGCCCGCCGCCCGATCTCGACGAACCGCCCGCCGGTGCCGTAGGGACAGCCGTCCCCACAGCCGCCGGTACGGCGGTCGAGACGGAGGCCCCCGAGCCGCCGCCCGTAGAGACGCTGCCGCCCCGTGGCCGTACCGCCGACACCAGTGGCCCTTCCTCGGACCTGTTCCGCCAGTACCTGCGGGAGATAGGCCGTATCCCCCTGCTCACCGCCGCCGAGGAGGTCGAGCTCGCGCGCCGCGTCGAGGCGGGCCTCTTCGCCGAGGAGAAGCTGGCACGCACCCCGGCTCCCGAGCTGGACAGCCAACTCGCCCTCGACCTCGACAAGTTGGTGGTCATGGGGCGGATGGCCAAGCGCCGCCTCATCGAGGCCAACCTGCGGCTCGTGGTCTCGGTGGCGAAGCGCTACGTGGGGCGCGGGCTCACCATGCTGGACCTCGTCCAGGAGGGAAACCTGGGCCTGATCAGGGCCGTCGAGAAATTCGACTACGCCCGCGGGTACAAGTTCTCGACATACGCGACCTGGTGGATCCGGCAGGCCATGTCCCGGGCCCTCGCCGACCAGGCCCGGACCATACGAGTCCCCGTCCACGTAGTCGAGTTGATCAACCGTGTCGTCCGCGTGCAGCGCCGCATGCTCCAGGAGCGCGGTTACGAGCCGACCCCCGAGGAGGTCGCCGGTCAGCTCGATCTGCCCAGCGAGCGGGTCAGCGAAGTCCTGCGCCTGGCGCAGGAGCCCGTGTCCCTGCACGCCCCCGTGGGCGAGGAGGACGACGTCGCGCTGGGCGACCTGATCGAGGACGGCGACGCGACGTCTCCGGTGGAGTCGGCGGCGTTCCTGCTCCTCCGGGAGCATCTGGAGGCGGTGCTGTCGACGCTGGGCGAGCGGGAACGCAAGGTCGTCCAACTCCGCTACGGCCTTGCGGACGGGCGTCCGCGCACGCTGGAGGAGATCGGCCGCATCTTCGGCGTCACGCGGGAGCGCATCCGCCAGATCGAGTCGAAGACGCTGAACAAGCTGCGGGACCATGCGTTCGCAGACCAGTTGCGGGGTTATCTGGACTGAGGCCCGCGGCGGAGCCGCTGATGGATGCAGTCGCCCCCGCCGCCCCTACCCGTCCCATCCCCGGGGGCCGGCCCAGCCCCGGACCCCCGCCAGGGGCTCCGCCCCCGGACCCCGCTGGGGGCTGCGCCCCCAGGCCCCCGATCGGCCTGAACGGCCTCGTCCTCAAGTGCCGGACGGGCTGATTGATGCGGACCTGCGCTGACAAAGTTCGGCCACGGAAAATCAGCCCCTCCGGCGTTTGAGGAGCGGGGGTCCGGCGGCTGGCCCCCGAAACGGGGTCCGGGGCGGAGCCCCGAGGGGGTACAAGGGCGCAGCCCCTGGCGGGGTCGAAGGGGCGCAGCCCCTGGAGATGGGACGGGTAGGGGCGGCGGGGGCGGGACAAACCCCCGCGCACCCCCGGCGGGAACCGTCACTCCACCTCCACCACCGCCTCCGCAAACTGCGCCTTGTACAGCCGCGCATACGCCCCACCCGCCCCCAACAACTCCTCGTGAGCCCCCTGCTCCACAATCGCCCCGTTCTCCATCACCAAAATCGTGTCCGCATCCCGAATCGTCGACAGCCGATGCGCGATCACAAACGACGTCCGCCCATGCGCCAGCTTCGCCATCGCCTTCTGGATCAGTACCTCGGTCCGGGTGTCGACCGAGCTCGTCGCCTCGTCCAGCACAAGGATCACCGGGTCGGACAGGAACGCCCGCGCGATCGTGATCAGTTGCTTCTCACCCGCGCTCACCCCCGACCCCTCGTCGTCGATCACGGTGTCGTAGCCATCCGGCAACGTACGGATGAAGCGGTCCGCATGAGCCGCCCGAGCCGCCTCCTCGATCTCCCCGCGCGTCACCTCGCGAGAGGCCCCGTACGCGATGTTCTCCGCGATCGTTCCCCCGAACAGCCACGTGTCCTGGAGCACCATCCCGATGCCGGCCCGAAGCTCG
The DNA here is from genome assembly GCF_039532825.1 of Streptomyces vastus. NCBI lineage: Bacteria > Bacillati > Actinomycetota > Actinomycetes > Kitasatosporales > Streptomycetaceae > Streptomyces > Streptomyces vastus. The sequence goes on along the minus strand of NZ_BAAASJ010000113.1, from coordinate 195,721 downwards.
TCGCGGGACATCTTCGCGATGTCGACCCCGTCGAGCGTGATCCGCCCACCGGTGACCTCGTAGAACCGCATCAGCAGATTCACCAGTGTCGTCTTGCCCGCCCCCGTCGGACCCACGATGGCGACCGTGTTACCGGGTTCGACCTTCAGGGACAGGTCCTCGATGAGCGGCTTCTCGGGGTCGTAGCGGAAGGAGACGTTCTCCAGCGCGACCCGCCCCCGCAACTCCTCCGGCCGAACCCCGGACACGGGATCCGCCTCCTGCTCCTCCGCGTCGAGCAGCTCGAAGATGCGTTCCGCCGACGCGATCCCCGACTGCACGAGGTTCGCCATCGACGCGACCTGGGTGAGCGGCATCGAGAACTGCCGCGAGTACTGGATGAAGGCCTGCACATCACCGATCGACAGCGCGCCGGACGCGACGCGCAGCCCGCCGACCACCGCCACCAGCACATAGTTGAGGTTCGACACGAACATCATCAGCGGCTGCATGATCCCGCTGTTGAACTGCGCCTTGAACCCGGCCTCGTACAACTTCTCGTTCTGCTCCGCGAACTGCGCCGCCGACTCGTCCTGCCGCCCGAAGACCTTGACGAGCGTGTGCCCGGTGTACATCTCCTCGATGTGCGCGTTGAGCTTGCCGGTGGACCGCCACTGCTGCACGAAGTGCGGCTGCGAGCGCTTGCCGACCCATCTGGCGACGACGTACGACAGGGGCACCGTCACCAGCGCGACCAGCGCCAGCAGCGGCGACACCCAGAACATCATCGCCAGTACGCCGACGATGGTGAGCAGCGAGTTGACGAGCTGCCCCAGCGACTGCTGAAGCGTCTGACCGATGTTGTCGATGTCGTTGGTCGCCCGGCTGAGCACCTCACCGCGCTGCCGCTGGTCGAAGTACGACAGCGGCAGCCGCGACAGCTTCGTCTGCACGTCCTCCCGCATCCGGTACACGGTCATGTTGACGGCCCGGTTGACCAGCCGCGTCGCCACGGCCATCAGCAGCCCGGCCGCCGCGAACGCCAGCAGCGCGAACCCCAGCACCTCACCGACCGCCGTGAAGTCGATGCCCTTGCCCGGCGTGAAATCCGTACCGGAGAGCATGTCGGCCATACCGCCGTCACCACGCTCCCGCATGGACTCCAGCACCTCGGCCTTCGTGGCGCCCTCGGGCATCCCCCGTCCGACGACCCCCGCGAAGACCAGGTCGGTCGCCCGCCCGAGGATCCACGGACCCAGCACAGACAGGCCCACACTCAGGACGACGGCGAGCAACATCCCGTACATCGTGGCCCGTTCGGGCCTGAACTGCGCGAGCAGCCGTTTCCCGGATCCCTTGAAGTCCATCGACTGCTGGTCGGGGCCGCCCCCGGCCATCATCCGCCCCATGGGCCCGGCCATCAGGCTGCCTCCGCTTCCGTCAGCTGGGAGAGCACGATCTCCCGGTAGCACTCGTTGTCCGCCATCAGTTCGTGGTGGCGGCCCGTCCCCACGACCCGCCCCTCGTCGAGTACGACGATCCGGTCGGCGTCGCGGATGGTCGACACGCGTTGCGCGACGATCACGACGGTCGCCTCGGCGGTCTCCCGCGCCAGCGCCGTACGCAGGGCCGCGTCCGTCGCGTAGTCGAGCGCGGAGAATGAGTCGTCGAAGAGGTAGATCTCCGGGCGCTGTACGAGGGTCCGGGCGATGGCGAGGCGCTGCCGCTGACCGCCCGACACATTTGTGCCGCCCTGCGCGATGGGGGAGTCGAGCCCGTTCTCCAGCCGCTGCACGAAGTCCTTGGCCTGCGCCACCTCCAGTGCGTGCCACAGCTCCTCGTCGGTCGCGTCCGGATTCCCGTACCGCAGGTTCGTGGCCACCGTGCCCGCGAAGAGATACGGCTTCTGCGGTACGAGGCCCACGGTCCGCGCGAGCAGCCGCGGCTCGAGTGTCCGTACGTCCACGCCGTCGACGAGGACCTCACCGTCCGTGGCGTCGAAAAGGCGCGGGACCAGCCCGAGAAGCGTCGACTTGCCGCTGCCGGTCGACCCGATCACCGCGGTCGTCTCACCGGGCCGCGCCACCAGGTCGATGGACTTCAGCACCGGTTCCTCGGCACCGGGGTAACGGAAACCGGCCCCGCGGACCTCCAGATGACCGTGCCGCCGCAGTTCCCGTACCGGAGACGCCGGAGGCACCACACTGCTCTCCGTGTCCAGGACCTCCTGGATGCGCTCGGCGCAGACCTCGGCGCGCGGCACCATCATGAACATGAAGGTGGCCATCATCACGGCCATCACGATCTGCATCAGATAGGCGAGGAACGCGGTCAGTGCCCCGATCTGCATCCCGCCGCTGTCGATCCGGTGCGCGCCGAACCACACCACCGCGATCGACGAGACGTTCACCACCGTCATGACGATCGGGAACATCAGCGCCAGGATCCGCCCGGTGCCCAGCGACACCTCGGTGAGGTCGACGTTGGCCTTACGGAAGCGCTCCTCCTCGTACGGGTCCCGGACGAAGGCGCGGATGACGCGGTTGCCGGTGATCTGCTCGCGCAGCACCCGGTTCACGTTGTCGAGCCGCTCCTGCATGGTGCGGAACAGCGGGCGCAGCCGCCGCACGATCAACGTCACGCTGATGCCGAGGACGGGCACCACGGCGACGAGCACTCCGGACAGCTGTACGTCCAGACCGAGCGCCATGACGATGCCGCCCACGCACATGATGGGAGCCGACACCATCAGCGTGAACGTCATCAGGGCCAGCATCTGCACCTGCTGCACATCGTTCGTGGTGCGGGTGATCAGCGACGGCGCCCCGAAGTGGCCGACCTCACGCGCGGAGAACGACTGCACCCGGTCGAAGACGCCGGCCCGGATGTCCCGGCCGACCGCCGAGGCCGTACGGGCGCCGTAGTAGACGGCGCCGATGTTGCAGACGACCTGCGCCAGCGAGACGCCGATCATCACCGCGCCGAAGGACAGGATGTGGCCCGTGTCGCCCTTCACGACACCGTCGTCGATGATGTCCGCGTTCAGGGTGGGCAGATAGAGGGTGGCGCAGGTCTGGAGGAACTGCAGCAGCACCAATAAGGCGATGGCCTTCTTGTACGGCCTGAGATGGGCACGCAGGAGTCGTATGAGCACGCTGGTCTCTCGGAGTCGGCGACAGGGGTGAGTGGTGACGCACCACGCCTCATCGTCGAACATTCCACCGGCGTTACCCCAACCAATTAAGCCGACAGCGTTTCAAGAACCTCCCAAAGCGTCCGGAACACCCGACTCCGGCGACCAACGGTGATCGTTCCGGGCTGCGCGGCCGTCGGTCGGGGTGCCGGTTCAGAGCACGACGGCGCCCGGGTGGGTCTGGTCCCGTACCGACGTGTACTGCTGCCGCACCGCCGCCCCCACCGCCACCTCGTCGCCGGGGTCCAGGATCTGCGCGGTCGCACCCTGCCAGACGGGCGGCTGCCGGGGATCCAAGGTGCCCTGCGAGGCGCCGAGCGCCCAGGCGGCCTGCCGCGCCGCGCCGATCGCCGCGTAGTCGGCGGACTGCGGCACCACGACCTGCACACCGAGCAGCGAGGGCGCGCAGGCCTGCACGGCCGGCAGCTCGGCGGCCGGACCCAGCAGAAAGATCCGCCGCACCTCGACGCCCCGACGGCGCAGTACGTCCAGCGCGTCCGCGAGCCCGCACAGCATGCCCTCGAACGCGGCCCGCGCCAGATGCTCTGGACGCATCGACTCCCGCCGCAGCCCCGCCAGTGTCCCCGCCACATGCGGCAGTGCGGGCGTCCGCTCACCTTCCAGGTAGGGCAGCAGTACGAGTCCATGGGCGCCCGGCGTCGACTTCATCGCCAGGTCCGACAGGCTCTCCAGGTCGGGCAGCCCGAGGAGTTCGGCACTCCCGCGCAGCACCCGTACGGCATTCAGTGTGGTGACGACCGGCAGATGCATGCCCGTCGCGTCCGCGAGCGAGGTGATCATCCCGGACGGATCGACCAGCGCCTCGTGGTGTACGGCCATCACGGACCCGGAGGCGCCGAGCGACACCACCGCGTCACCGAGCCCGATGCCCAGGCCGAACGCCGCTGCCATCGTCTCGCCCGTTCCCGCCGAGATCAGCAGCCCCTCGGGCGTCGTCCCCGCGGCCTCCGCCGGACCGAGCACATCGGGCAGCAGCGCCTGATGCCCCAGTGCCAACTCGACCAGATCGGGCCGGTACGCACCGTTCACCGCGCACCAGTACCCCGTACTGGAGGCATCGCCCCGGTCCGTGGTCCGCCGGGCCGGTCTGCCGAGCAGCTGCCACACCAGCCAGTCGTGCGCCTGCATGAGCATGGCCGTCCGCAGCGCGGCATCCGGCTCGTTCTTGACCATCCAGCGCAGCTTCGTCACCGGCTGCGCCGCCCCCGGCACGGTGCCCACGGCCTGCGCCCACGCCTCCCGACCACCGAGCGCGTCGACCAGTTCGGCGGCGCAGACCTGCGCCCGCTTGTCCCCGCCGACCAGCGCCGGGCGCACCGTGTTGCCCTGCGTGTCCAGCGGAATGAGCGCGTTCTGCTGCGCGGAGACGCCGATGGCCTGCACACCTTCGAGCAGCCCGCCACCCGCCGCCTCACCCAGGGACAGCAGCCAGGCCTGCGGGTCGACATCCGAAGGCCGACCGCCCTCGGCGCCGTCGAGCGGATGCGGAGCGTACCCCTGCCTGAGCACGGCTCCGCTGTCCGCGTCGCAGACGACGATGCGAGTGAAATCGGGCGAACTGTCCAGCCCGGCGACTATCCCCATGGCGGAAATTCTGCCGTACCGCCGGAGCCCACCGCGCCGCTCTGCCGGAAGCGCTCGTACCGCTTGTGCCCTGACCTGCTGTGTGTTGCCGGTACTGAGTCGTCCACGTGGCGCAGCGCACTCCGTTCGGCTGCCCCGTGCGGTACCGCGCCCCTAGGAGGCCACAGGCCTCCTAGGGGCGGGGAACTGCGCCACCAGCCCCCAAGCCCCCACCGGCCCGGCAGCCGAATCACTGCACCTTCAGCGGAGCGCCTACGTGTTGCTGGTACCCCAGTCGTCGTGAGCCGCCGCGCCGTTCGTGTTGCGCTCGCGCAGATGCCGTACGCGCTCGGCCACCGAGTCCGGAACGCGGTCACCGACCCGCTCGCTCACCACGTGGTAGGCCTTGCCCGCGAACTGCCGGCTCTGCTGGGCGGCCGACTCCGCGGTGTTGCGCACCGCGGGGTTCTGGGCGATCTCCCGCGCGGACTTCTTCAACTGCTCGTAACGCTCGCGCCCGGCTCGTGTGCCCAGGACGTACCCCAGGGCCAGTCCGGCAACGAACGTCAGTCGATAGCGCATGACGGCCACCCTTCCCTTGAGTCGGCATCGGTCACGGGGGAGGAACCGATTGGCGAAGCACCCCCCTGCTTGCGCTAATGTATGTGTCGCAGCGAGCGCCCGCCCTCTGGCGAATACCCAGGGAGGTACGTTCGATGCAGCGAGACAATCCTCCGTAGCTCAATTGGCAGAGCAGCCGGCTGTTAACCGGCAGGTTACTGGTTCGAGTCCAGTCGGGGGAGCTCGGTCTTCCGTAGCTCAATTGGCAGAGCAGCCGGCTGTTAACCGGCAGGTTACTGGTTCGAGTCCAGTCGGGAGAGCAACGGAAGAGGACCCCTCAGGGGTCCTTTTTCATGTCCGGCGGAACCGCGCAGCCTGCGGCGCTGTCCTCATGGTCGTGCGTAGCCGACCATCCGAAGCAGGAGATCGTATGAGCGGCTATGCTGCGGCAGACGGCGCGCACAAATGTGCGCGACGCGCCGTAGACGGGGCGGTAGCTCAGCCGGTTAGAGCAGCGGACTCATAATCCGTCGGCCGTGGGTTCGAGTCCCACCCGCCCCACCAGGCGCTACGCGTGAAGAAGCCGCGTGACCTGCGCGCCTCTGGATCGTAAGCGATCAAGACTGTGGGCTCCGGGTGTGGCACCCGGAGCCCACAGTCTTTTTGCCCCATTTGGCGGGTGGGGTGAGGAACGATTGAGGAAACCCGTCACCCCCGCTGTGGAACCGCCCTGTCAGGCGGCGCTCTGACCGCCGCCCTCGACGACACGGAGGGGCTGCCTGCGGCCACCGCGGGGCACGATCGCGACGGCGGCTTCGGCGGCCGCTCGGGACAGAGCCGGGACGACGCTCGTATACGTGTCAGCGGTGAGCGTGATCGTGGAGTGGCCGAGCATCTCCTGGACCACCTTCAGATCGGTTCCGGCAGTGAGCGCGAGGGTGGCGGCCTCGTGGCGGAGATCGTGGAGACGGATGGGCGGCAGGCCGGCGTCCTTGGCGAGGCGGCGGAAACGGCGGCTGATCCACTCCGGGTGGTAGGTGGAACCGTCCTCCTCGGTGGTGAAGACGCGGCCGGTCTCGATCCACTTGCCCTTGGCGGTGAGGGCTTTGCGCTCCTGGTCCTGTCTTGCCTTCCACTCCACGAGCAAGGTGCGGGTGGTCTCGTCGAGGACGATGGTGCGCTCGCTGTCGGCCTTCGGGGTGTCGGTGTAGGGCTCGTACGAGACGGCCACGATCTGCTGGGTGATGTTGATGAGACCTTGATCGAGGTCGACCTCGGCCCAGGGGATCGCTGTGGCCTCGCCGCGGCGCAGGCCGCGGAAGGTGATGAGGTGCCAGAGCGGGAAGAGCCGGTCGTCGGCGACGTGGTCCAGGAAGCGGCCGACCTGCTCGGGCGTCCACACCATGACGGGGGAGGGGACGGTGCCGGTGCGCTGCCACTCGGCGACACGGGTGTCGGTCCACGTCAGGGCCTTCGGCCGCTTGGTGGAGGGCATGGAGACGAGCTGTGCCCAGTTGGTGGTGATCAGCCGCTGACGTACGGCGTCGGTGAGGGCGCTGGAGAGCGTGGCGCGGATGCGGTGTTGTGGGGATGTTCGTGTCCTTGCGGTGGGAGGTGCCCACGACCGCTTCCTTGTACTTCGAGGAGGCGCGGTGCCACTCGGCCTTGAGACGAGCGCGGAAGGCGCGGATCTCAGCCCGCTTCTTGTAGCCCCCGTGCGGCCTTGGAGCGGCCCTCCAGCGGGTGCGGGCTTCATCGCGCAGGGTCTTGAGCTGGAGGGCACGGAGCCGGTCGGCTTGCCGCTTCTCGTTGGCCTCGCGGATCGCGCGGAACATGGCGTCGATGTGCTGAGTGCGGAGCTCGGTGAGCTTGATGCCGCCGAGGTGCGGGATGAGGTGGTTCTCGATGTGTCCGCGGTAGACGGTGGTGGTGGAACGCTTGAGACCGGCCTGGGCCTCCAGCCAGCGGCGCAGGTACTGCTCCACGGTCTCGTTGTTCGTGACCTGGATGCCTTCGGAGGACTCGTTGAACAGCCGGATGCCCTCGGCCTTGGCCTCTGCTCGCGACTTGAAGCCGCCACGACGGACACGGAGGGGGTCCCGGCCTGGCTGCGGGATGGAGAAGTAGAAGTACCAGTAGCCGTGCGAGTGCTGCTTGAGCTTCGGGCAACGGTCGCCCAGCGCGCCGATGACCGGTGTGCCGTCGTCGTTGAGGATCGGCTTGCCCGCGCGGTCGACACGTGGCCCCTTGCAGGTGCAGCGCTTGTACGTGGTGACGCTCATGGATGCGTCGAGCCCCCTTCTCATGCCAAAAGGTGCCGGAGCCTAACGGCCTTGTCCGCGCGGTGCCAGGGACTTTAGGCTCCGGCCGGAGCGTGCGGGGGAGACGAGGAGCACCTCTATGTACGTTCAGGACACGGCAGTTGCGTGCTGGACGGTGATGAGCCGGTGATGCGGGACGAGCTTCTGTCACTGCCCGTGACGGTTGACGTCGAGACGGCGGGCCGGGCGTTCGGGTTGGGGCGGACGGTGGCGTACCGGCTTGTGCGCGATGGTGAGTTTCCGGTGCCGGTGATGCGGGTGGGGAACAAGTACCGGGTTTGTTCCGCGGAGTTGTGGCGGGCGCTCGGGGTTTCGCCCGAGTCTGGGTGATGCCGCGGCTCGCTCGGCCCCAGGCCGCCGCTGGGCGTCACGGTGCTCGGTTCGTCAGCCGTTTTCGCCACGCTGTTTTCCGTGCGCCCGCTCAGCGACGGCCGGGTCGGCTGAGTCCGACATCAGTTCCGCGACGCGAAGGGTGCACTCCCACAGCGTCATCTGGCCCTTGATCACTACCAGGTACGACTCCTGGTCGGCGAGACGGTACACCTGGCGCCGTTCCTCGATGATCCCTTTGGTCGGCGTGTATGTGTGGAGGACGGCGCGGAGTTCCTCCAGCGCCTGGTCCTTCGTCTCACGCCCCCGGCAGATGACTCCGCCCTCGTACATGCCCCGGCCGGACTCGAAGTACTGCACGATCACAGCCCAGTTACCCACGCTTGCTCCCCCTCGGCACCGGCGACGCACGCCAGTCAGCCACAGCCCTACCGCCTGGGCAAGGGATCCAGGAAACGGCAACATGCCGCCGCTCACCCCGACGCTGGCTCCACGAGCCCTTTTCCAAAGGGTGAGTTGGTACATGCCGAGGTGCCGGAACTCTCCAGTAGCCGATCGTCTCGTTGTACAGTCCGCCGTGCAGCAGCTGACCTCGGTTCACAACCGAGTCTCAGATGTAGGGGTGACAATGCTACGTGTTGGCATACCCTGTGCGTGGGAAGCAGGGGGATTTTGGGCTGGAGAGTACATGAGGGCGTACGGGCATGAGACGGACGGCGTCACCGCCGTCCCCGAGGAGGCCACCTACCTGGCGGCGGTAGCCAAGCTTCTCCTCGAGGAGGACAAGACACTCACCGAGGCCACGGCGTGGATGACGCAGAACGCGGGACCGACGGTGTCGGGGCGGCCGTGGTCGCCGACCACCCTGCGCCGCCGTCTGCGGAATCCGGCGATCACCGGCCTGAGGGAGAACGCCGAGGGCGAACTGGTCCCAGGGCCGGCCGAGCCGCTGATCGACCGCGAGACGTTCGACGCGCTGCAGGAGCTGTTCCGGGAGAACCAGAAGAGCCAGGGCAGCAAGTCCAAGCACGTGCACTACCTGTCCGGCGGCCCGGCCACCTGCGCCTTGTGCAAGCAGCCGCTGGTGGCCCGGTCCACAGCGAACGGCGGGCGCGGATACGTCTGCGAGAGCGAGGGCTGCGGCAAGGTACGGATCTCCGCCGAGCCGCTGGACGAGTACATCGGCGAGCGGGTCGTGGCCCGGCTGGCGAGCCCGGCGCAGCTCAAGCGGCTCGCCGCGATCCGCGACCGGTTCGCCGCGGAGGCTCGGGAGGCGGAGCGGTTCCAGAAGGAACTGCGGGTCCACAAAGAGGAGTTGGCGCAGGCGTATGGAGGCAAGGAGCTGAACCTGAGCGAGTTCCGGGCGGCGAAGGCCGCGCTGGAGAAGCGGCGCAGTGAGGCGATGGCCGCCGTGCGCCGGGGCAAGGCCCTCGAGGAGCTGCCGGAGTTGACCCCGCAGGGCGTCGAGAGCTGGTGGACCGAGACGGCAGGCCGTGAGCAGCGGCGGAACCTGGTGCAGTTGACCGTGCGGGAGGTGCGCGTGGGGCCGGCGACGGTGCGCGGGTCGCGGAAGTTCGACGAGGCCCGGTTCGAGATCTTCTGGCGGTAGCGGGCTGAGTGCGCTTCGGCATGGCTGCCTACCCTTTCGGCAACTGCTCCCGCACAGGTCATTCAGCGCGCGGAGTGGCTGGAGCACCGGCCCTACGCCTCCTCGTGTGTTCCGTCCGGAGGCGTAGGGCCGTGGTGACCATGAGCCGGATGGCGGGCGGCGGGGCGGAAATCCTCACTGATTGGCGCAGGCGGTCGTCGAGAAGAGCGCTGGCCGCGGCTTGCACCACAGGGGCGACCAGCGGTGGGAAGCGGTCGGAGAGCAGGTTCCGAGTCGCCTCCATGAGCGTCCGCCCTTCGGGACTCGGCGCCATGTGGTGGCGCTCGAAGTCGTCCATCCAGCGGGCCAGCTCGAGGTAGGAGGCCGGGACGGCCTTGATGCCCATCCGTTCCGCCAGGTCGAAGTAGAAGGCGTGGGCCGAGATCTTCTCTCTCGCCGTGGTGCGCCGTATGCCGTGGTGATCGATCCAGCGCATCGGCGTGACGCAGAATGCCCCCAGGACGTACACGAACTCGTCGTTGCCAACGGGGAGGCGTTCGTGGAGCCGGTTCAGCCGGGCCACCGCGTCGCGACCGGCCGGATCCTCCAGGCCGTGCTCGATCAGGGTGTACATCAGCGTGCCGGTGGCCTTGGCGCGTACGGCCGGCTGGCTGGTCAGCTTCCCGGTGCCCGCCAGTACGCGGGCGATGCTGGGAATCCCGAACACGCGGTAGAAGCCGAGGTTCAGACCCAGCTTCAGGTCTTTCGGGCAGTCGGCCAACGCCAGCCGCTGATAGGCCGCGTGCGGGTGCTCGGAGCGGCTGGCCGGCGTACGTCGCGCTACGTCTGTGCTGGTCATGTGCTGGTTACCTCCGCCAGAACCCGGCGCACGAGCGGACCGTCCAGGTGGCGGGCGACCGTGACGAGGTGTTGCCGCTCCGCGTGCGGGGGCACGTCGATCCCGGGCGGTTGCTCGCAGGGACGTCGCGGGACCTGCCCGGACTCCAGCGCCAGCAGCGCGCCGTGCAGGGCGGCCGCCGCGGCCACGGCATCCTGCTCGGGTGACGCAAGGCCCTCGGCTTCGCCGAGACGCTTCGCGGTGTCGACGACGTCCTGGGAGGTCCAGGGGCGGAGCGCGAGTTGCTCATCGCGGATCTCCCCGACCCGTCCGAGGGCATGGAAGTCCCAGCTGGATCCTGTCGGCGGGCTGGTCAGGACGACGCCCGGATCGGCTCGCGTGACCGTACGCCACAGCGTCTCGAGCGCGCGGAAGTCGCGGCGCCGCTGACGACGCAGCCGTACGGCACCGGCCAACCAGCCACTGGCGATGATCAGGCAGCCCAGGGAGGACGACGCGGGCCCGACGGCGGTGCTGAGCGCATCGAGTGCGGAGGTGCCGAGGGCTCTACCGCTCACAGCGATGATCTTGAACAGGCTGTATCCGGAACAGACGAAGCAGCCGACCGCGAGGCGGAGCAGGTTCGCATGGACGACCGGGTCTTTGTAGTCCTTGGACCGTCGCCACGACACGTACCCCATGGACCACAAGGCGACAGTGAATCCGGCCAGGTAGACGAGCAGGTAGGCGAAGACGATGGGCCTGTCGGCGAAGGTGGTGTCGAACGTCAGCGGCACCTCTCCGTCCGGCAGGTCTGCGGAGAAGAACAAGGCCGCCATGAGAACGACCACCGCAGCGTACGGAGGCATGACGCGTTGTAGCGCAGCCCGGACCCTTGCCGGTGGGGCCGCTTCACTGCTGCCGTTTCCCGCTGCGGAGGTCGGTGACCAGAGCAGCACCAGGACGAGGAAGAACGCGCAGCAGATGATGACCGAGCTGTAGACGACCAGCGTCGCGAGGTTGGAGATGCCGCTGGCCCGCCCGATCCATCGGTAGATGTCCGGTGCGGCGGATATGAAGCCGGTCCCGACCGCGAAGGCGGCGCCGGCCATGAGCAGCAGGCCGGGTATTCGTTCACGGGTCCAGGCCAGCGTCTTGTACGCGGCCAGCACGTACATGAGGGTGCCGACGGAGAGGTAGGTCGCTGTGAACGGCGCCTCCATCTCAGACATGACGCCCCTCCCGGTGGACGAGGGAGGGTGCGATGTGCGGAGCGGATCCCTCGTCGGGTGCGAGGTTCAGTTCGAGGTACAGCACCCGGCCGATCGTCTCGGCCTCGTGCTCGGCGGGATCGTCGTAGTGGGAGCGTCCCAGCACGCGGCGTACGACATCGGGGGCGATGGTCGTGGCCCGAGGCTGGTGGCCCAGCAGAAGGTGGGCGAGTTCGTGGCACTTCACCAGGTTTTGGTGGGCGGGACTCGTGTGCCGTGGGTAGTAGATGCGGTCCTGCGTCAGGTACCGCTCGTACAGGCCGGACGGCTCACCCGGCTGTAACTCGCGCTCGATGAACAGCAGCTCGCGGCCGGTCTGAGCCTCGTAGGCAGTGACCAGCTGGTCGAGCGTCGGGTGCGCGGGTAACCCGAACTTCTTCAGCAGAGCCCTGACTCTGCGTCTCTCATTTCGCATGCCCACGCTGTGGTCCTCCTCTCCGGGCAGCTCCCATGAGGTCGTTATGGGTGCACTGCCTTGCTCGTTCATCGGGGCCTCCCGCGTCCGTCCTTGGGATGGAAGCCGACAGCCCGGCGCAGTTGGTCCACCAGGGCGCCGACTGTCTCCCGCATGTCCAGGGGCAGTTCGGCGACGCCCTCGGCTATGGATCGGACCTGTTCGTCGCCGAGGAGCAGCGCATCGGCCTCCGCGGCGGTGCCGGCTGCACGGTGGCTGCGACTGAGCGGTTCGCCACGGCGCTGTTGCTCGATGGCCCGTAGGTCTTCGTCGACGGCCTGCACATAGGCGTCGTCGTCGGGCAGGAAGAAGTACTCGACGCGTACGCCGTACAGACGCTGTGCCAAGGCGACGGCCCGGTCCGCCCTCGGGACGGAGCGGCCGTTGAGCAGGTTGCTGACCTGACTGACGGACATGCCGATCTCGTCCGCGATCTCCCGCTCCCGGTAGGGCCTTCCTTGCTCGGCGGGGTAGATGACCTGGTTCAGGCGCTTGAAGCGCCGCCCGAAGCGCTGGGCCGCGTCGAAGTCCTCGGAGCCGCTTGCGTCGCTGCGGTCCGCGCGGACCGCACGGTCTTCCCGCTGATCCTCGCCGTCTGCCGCGCCCTGCCCCTGCTGTGGTGACGACATGTCTGCGGATCTTAAGGGGAGTTGAGGATCTTCGAGTGAAAAAGGCGCAAGAAATTGGAACTCGAGGCGTGCATAGCGTGCAAACTGGACGATCTTCCGGGTGGGCATGGGAAATAGTTGACAGCGGAACGTGTTGCCCACAGGATCATCACGCATCCTTCACGTTCGCCTCCGCAGCGTAAGGCGGGTCGGAGTCGTGCGGCCGCTTTGGCCGCCTCCTGAACGTGGGGGCGCGGCGCCACTCTGGTCGCGTGGCGCCCTACTGACGATGTCTGTCACCAGAGGGGTCTCTCGATGGCTGCCGCCGACAACTCTTTCGTTTGGTCATCCGGATTGCCTTGCCTCGCGCGCTCCGCATTCACGGAGCGGGGGTCGGGCCTGCACTCCCTGCAGATACCGCCGCCGGACAGATTCAGGATGGAGGGCACTGGAACACAGAGGGTCATTGCGTGCGACGGAGGAGCGGCATGAAGGGGTACGTCTCATCGGACATGGAGGGGGCGGCGGACGAGGTGGGTCACACCAGGGCGCGAGAACACGAACCGACACAGGAGTACGCCTGGCGAGACCTGGAGATTCTGAAGGCCCTCATGGGGGCGGACGTCGACTTGGATGCAGGTTTCCTGGAGCGCACATGTGTTGAAGGAGAAAGCTGCTGGCCTGATAATCAATCTCAATAACACTTGACGCTCAAGATCGATTGACCATAGTATTTAGTTATCACCTCACAGGAACCCCTCCTGCGAGACCAAGGCTGCAAGGAGTCAGCGACATGAACGTCACCGAGGCGAACATCCAGGTCATCGCGATCCCGCTCGCGGACATCGAGCCCAACCCGGATCAGCCCCGCAAGTTCTTCGACGAGGCCAAGCTGGAGGAGCTGGCTGCCCAGTTCCGCTCGGTCGGCCAGCTTCAGCCGATCGTGGTCCGGCCGGCCGGCGACAAGTTCCAGATCGTGATGGGCGAGCGCCGCTGGCGGGCGATGCACCTGGTGGAGGACGCCACCACGATCGAGGCCAAGGTCGTCTCGAGCGTCGACGACGAGAACGCGTTCATCATGGGGATCTCCGAGAACATCGGCCGCGCGGACATGACGCTGATGGAGGAGGCGCAGGCGTACGCGGACCTGGTCGGGTTCGGGTACGCGGCGGAGCGCATCGCGGAGATGTTCGGCAAGACCACCGACTACGTGAGGTGGCGCATGGACCTGCTCAACCTCACCACGGACATCGCGGAGCTGGTCGCCGAGGGCAAGATCAAGGCCGACTTCGCCTGGTACCTCTCCAAGCTCTCGCCGGCGAACCAGAAGGTGGCGGTCACCCGGTACATGAAGGGCGACTTCAAGACGGAGACCGACGCCTCGACGTTCGCGCAGGCCCTGCGGATGAAGGAGAACCAGGAGGGATTCTTCTCCGAGAAGGAGCTGTCGGAGAAGGAAGAGAAGTCGAAGGAGCGGAAGCAGGCCAAGTCCAAGGTGGACCAGGTGGAGCGAGCCGGCGCCCTGATCGAGGAGCTGGCGAAGCTGACGCCCACCGAGCTGGCCGAGCTGTTCGAGGGCGAGGTTGGCAAGCACCTGGAAGCCGTGGAGCGCGTACGAAAGGCGGCGGCCGACGCGGCGAAGAAGCTACGCAAGGCCAAGGCGATGTCCGAGGCGAAGCAGCTGACGGTGCGGCCGGAGCTGGAGGTCGAGCCTGAGGGTGGGGAGGAGCCCGGCGAGGCTGACATCGCCGCGGTCGCGGCGGAGGAGCCTTCGGAGGTTGAGCTCGAAGCCGCGGCCTGAGTTGGCGCGCGGGAGTGTGGTAGCGGTCGGGAGTCCGAGCGGGACCCCGGCCGCTCTTCCGTGTCGTGGGTCGCCGTCGCGCCTCGGTGGCTACGGGGTGGGTGAGGTGAATGTAGGGCGGGAGTGGGGCGTCTGCGGTACCTGCCCCACCAGTGAGCTAGATATGTATCGGACTTGAAGGACGCCGCATAGTGAAATAGAATTTTATCGACACCTTTGCAAGTTCATGCAGGGTGGCGAGTCACGACAGGAGGAGCATGTTCGAACTGTTCACGCAGAGATACCAGGGCTTCGAGCCCTCGATGGGAGTACCCGTGCGCATCACTCTGGGTGCGCCGCGGTGGACGTTGCCGTACCCGCTGGAGCATCAGGTGCGGGAGGCGGCGCCGAGTCGCGAGTACTTCGGGGCCGCGCGGCCGGTGTACGAGGCGGCGTATCTTGCTCAACTCGACTGGCATGGGGCCGAGTTCTTCGCCTCGCGCTTTCAGGAGATCGCCGTGGCGGCCGGTGATTCGCGGCTGGTCCTGCTGTGCTTTGAGGATCTGGCGCAGTCGGAGCAGTGGTGCCATCGGAGGATGTTCGCCGCCTGGTGGCAGGAGAAGACGGGAGCGAAGGTGCGGGAGCTCGGGCCGCTGGGACCGGAGTACGAACAGGGGGCGCTGCTGTGAGTGAGAGTCAAAGGCCCAACTGGGTGGAGATGAGCCGCGAGGACTTCGAGGCGCCGCCGGATCCGAAGCCGGCGCCACCTGGCCAGATGGAGCTGTTCGAGCCCGGGCCGGGAAAGGTGAAGGCGAAGTCGAAACCGCCCGAGGAGTGCCCGGCGGGGACCTTGAGCCTGCTCGACCTCTCGGGCGTGGACGAGTAGTCCTGATCGCCCCTGGGGTGTCGGGGCTTTGAGTATGTGGTGGGCGCGGAACCGCGTCCACTACATATGTTGTGACAGTCATTCGTCTGATACGGTTCTTCCGTGGCGGGGTGATCTTCCGATCGAGCCCCGCCGTGCGTCGGTGGTGCACCTGGCAGCACGCCCCGCCTCCGGTGGGGAGGAGCCCGTTCGAGTCGGGCCCGGCGCTCGAGGACGCGTCCGCACAGGTATGTGATGCGGAGCCGATCAGCCAAGGAACCATCCCCCCTCCAGGCGTCCCCCGCGCCTCCTGGTTCCCCGGCGGTCCGGCACGGCAGGACCAGCCCCCTGCCCCTCCGGGCCCGCGTCCTTCTCGGTCAACTCGGCGCAGGGGAGGCAGCGTTGTTTCACGGCTCGATCCCTGCGGACCTTCGTGCGGTCATCCACGAGCACACCGCCACCTGGCAGGGCCAGGCCGAGGACATCTACGTCGGCTGCTCCGGCAACTTCACCATCGAACGCGTGCTGCACGACTCCGGGTTCCGGCTCCACGGCTGCGACGTGCAGCTGTACTCGTCGGCGATCGGCTGGTACCTGGCCGGGCAGGAACTGCCGATCACGATCCGCCCCGAGTCGGCCGGCGAACTCGACTGGCTGGCCCCGTACATGGACGGTCGGGCGGGAACGCTCGCGGTGGTGCTCCTCGGCTCCCGCTTCTTCCAGTGGCTCGGGCGCGGTGACCATCCGTACTACGGGCGGATGCTGGCCGCGTACCGGCAGCAGTTCCCCGAGCTGCACGCGAAGACGGTCGCGAAGATCGAGGCGCTGCCGCTGCGGCTGGCCTCGTACGCGCCGATGGACGTGAACCAGTGGCTCGCCGAGCAGGTCCCGGCCGATGCACCGGTGGTCGCCTTCCCTCCGTTCTACGCGGGGGACTACGAGGGCCAGTTCGCGGCGCTGGACAAGCACTTGGAGTGGCCGGCACCGGAGTACCCGACGCTGGACGACGCGGCGAAGCAGACGCTGATCGAGCGGATCACCGACCGGCCGCACTGGGTGCTCGGGCTGCACTTCGACGTCGAGGAGCTGGCCGGGCATCTGCGCGGTCAGGTGCAGACGGCCAACCGCGGGCTGCCGATCAACGTGTACTCGTCGGTGCCGCGTTCGCGGATCGTGCGGCCCCACCAGCGCTTGGAGCCGGTGCGCGCTCCGCGTCTCGTACCGGGGCAGCGGCTCGGCGGGACGCTGACGCTGGCCCCGTTGTCGATGGGCCAGTTCGCGACGCTGCGCTCGCAGTACATGAACCACAACATCCGCCCGGGCACCCCGACGATGGCGCTCGCGGTCCTGGTCGACGGGGTCGTGGTGGGTGCGTTCGCGTTCTCGATGCCGAAGTACGACCCGCACAACGTCTACCTGCTCTCCGACTTCCCGGTCGCGCCGACGTCGTACGGGCGGCTGGCGAAGCTCGTGCTGTACGCGGCGCTGTCGACCGAGGCGCAGTTTCTGGCGCAGCGGGCCATGAACACTCGCCTGACCAGGCTGAACACGACGGCGTTCACGCAGCGGCCGGTGTCGATGAAGTACCGCGGGCTGCTGCGCCTGAACTCCCGTAAGGACTCCACCGATCCCGCCTACCGCTACCAGCTCGACTACGGCTCGGAGTTGGGCCGCTGGTCGCTGGCCGAGGGGTTCGCCGAGTGGAGCCGCAAGCACGGACGCGCCGAAGGGCTCAACGAACCCCAGGAGGACACGGCCCGGTGACCCAGCTCAGCAAGCCCCGCATCGTCGAGGGCGACCCGCGCGACCTGACGCTGCTCGACCTGAACGCCCGCTTCATGCGGCACGAGCAGTTCCAGCGCCTGGTGGCGAACATCCGCGAGGACGGGCACCTGACGTCGACGCCGTTGGTGTGGAACGACGCCGACTCCGGCCGCCGCATCGTCCTGTCCGGCAACCACCGTACGAAGGCCGCCATCGAGGCCGGGCTGGCGACGATCTTCTGGCTGGAGGTCACCGACCCGCTGCCCCGCCAGAAGCAGATCGCGCTGCAGCTGTCCCACAACGCGATCAGCGGCGAGGACGATCCGGCCACCCTGAAGGCGCTGTACGAGGAGTTGGAGGACGTCTCCATGCGCCTGTACTCCGGGCTGGACGACAAGACGCTCGAGCTCCTGGAGGAGGTGAGTGTGCCGAGCCTCGCGGAGGCGAACCTGGACTTCGCGACCGTGCAGATCGTGTTCCTGCCGGATGAGAAGGAGGCCGCGGAGAAGGCCCTGGAGGCGGCGCGGAAGGCGGCCTCGGCCGATGCCCGTTGGGTGGCGCGTATCGAGCAGTACGAGGGCGTGTTGGACACCCTGGATACGACGAAGGGTGCGCACAACATCGGGAACGTTGCTGCGGCGTTCGCGATCATCCTCGCCGTTGTCGAACGGCATCTCGGTGAGCTGGCGGAGGGCTGGTACGACCCGGAGGAGCAGACGGCGAAGCGCAAGGGCAGTGCTCCGATCGAGACGGTGCTCGCCACGCGCACTATGCCGGCGGACGCCGCGGCGGTCGTCCAGCGGGCCATCGACCGCATGGAGCGGGACGGCGACATCGAGGCTGGGCAGCGGTGGAGGGCGCTGGAGTTGTGGGCTGCCGACTACTTGGCGGGTGCGCAGTGACGGCGGTGTCGGAGGCGGACGAGGAGCTGTACCGCAAGTTGCTCAGCGAGCGGTACGGATCCCTGGAACAACTGGAAGCCGAGCGCTTCCCCGTGGTGGCCGCAGGCGCGGGTGAGGAGCAGTGGCGCCGCCAGGTCCGCGAGATCGCCGCACGCTATGGCTGGCGGCTGCAGTACCACACGGCGGACTCCCGCCGTTCCGATCCCGGCTGGCCGGACGAGGTCTTCGGCCACCTCGGCCAACGCCGCACGCTCTTCGTCGAGTTCAAGACCGACACCGGCCGGATCCGCCCGGCACAGCGCGAGTGGCTGGCGCATCTGGCCGCCAGCGGATTCGAGGTCGCCGTGTGGCGGCCTCGCGATCTGCCCACTGTGCTGGAGGTGCTCGGCCCCGCCCGGCAGCGGGCCGCCCTTCCCCCGAACTTCCGGAGACCCACCCCATGACCGCCCCGCACACCGACGAACTGAACCGGCTCCACGCCGAGATCGACCACCTGACCACCGTCCACCGCACCGCCGCCGGCCTGGCCCGGGCCCTGACCGAGCACCTCGCGGGCCAGCCGTTCCGCCTCGCCGACCAGCTGGCCCGCCTCCTCGAGGGCGAGTTGGAGCCCGATCACGTACGAGAAGGGAACCAGCCGTGAACCTGGCCAAGGACTCCTCATCATGGGAGCGCACCGTCTCTGTGACACCGCTGCCCGACTCCGTACGCCGCAAGGCCGCCCTCCAGGTAGCTGCCCGCGCCACCGGCCGGGGTCGGGCTCAGCGCCGCGCCGATTGCACCAACCTGCTGGCGCACCTCGGGCTTCTCGACCCAAGCCTGCGCCGCACGTCGAGCTGAACCGAAGGCGTCCCGGCATCGGGAGGGGCGGGAGGACGGAGAGAGCAGGCAGGAGAGCACCGATCGGATGGCGGACAGCGCCGAGGCATGGGAGCGGCAGCCGGGCGAATCGGCCGCCGCGTGGGAGGCGTTTGCCTGCTACCGCGACCTCGGGTTGTCCCGCAGCATCGGCAAGGTCGCCGAACGGCTCGCCAAGTCCCGCACGCTCATTGAGCGTTGGTCGACGGCCCACCGCTGGGTACTGCGCGCCGAAGCGTGGGACCGCGAGCAGGACCGCCTCTGGCGCGCGGAACGCCAACACGCCTCCCGCGAAGTGGCCCGCCGACACGCCCGCCTCGCCTCCGCCGCCCAGTCGAAGATCGTCGCCCAGCTCCAGCAACTCGACCCGTCGCGGCTCAGCCCGTCGGACGTGATCCGCTGGCTGGAGGTGACGATCCGCATCGAGCGCCAGGCGTACGGCATGGACCTGGCCGAGGTCGCCTCCGCCACCCGCGGGGGCGCGGCTGACGCGGCAGACGTGACCGGGCTGACAGACGAGGAACGTCGAGCCCGCATGGAACAGCTACGCCGCGAACTCGAGGCCCGCATCGGCACCTTGGGCGGCGACCAGCAGTGACCGCCGACTCCTTCACCGCTCTGCCTGACCCGGACGGCATGTCCGACGCCCAGCTGCACGCCGAAATCACCGCCCTACTCGAAGCCGACACCGCATCGGCCCGCCGCTGGTCCTGCAACCGCCCCGACTGCGACGGCCTGCCCCACGAGGAATGGCTGCACCACCACGCCCGCGCCACGCAGCGCCTCCCTGAAGGCGACTGGACAGCGTGGATGATGCTCACCGGCCGCGGCTGGGGCAAAACGAAGTCAGCCGCGGAGGCCGTACGCGCCTGGTCGGCCACCCCCGGCACGATGATCGCGGTCGTCGCGAAGAACGCCACCCTGGTCAAGGAGATCTGCTTCGAATCCCCCAAGTCCGGCCTCCTGGCAGTCATCCCGCCCGAGGACATCCGCCGCTACAGCCCCGGCAACGGCCTGACCACCCTCCGCCTGAAGAACGGCTCGGCGATCTACGGCTTCGGCGCCGAGACCCCCGACAACCTCCGCGGCTTCGCCTTCGACAAGGGCTGGCTCGACGAGTACGCGGCCTGGAACCGCCACACCGCCCAATCGGTGTACGACATGCTGTGGTTCTGCCTGCGCGAGGCACCGTCCCCGCAGGTCGTCATCTCCACCACCCCCAAGCCGCTGCCGCACGTCAAGCGCCTCGTGGAACGCGGCCGCCGCACCGGCTCCACCGTAGTCCTCACGACAGGCCGTACCGAGGACAACCGGGCCAACCTCTCGGCCGCCGCCCTCGCCGAACTCGACTCCGAGTACGGCGGCACCCGCCTCGGCCGCCAGGAACTCGACGGCGTCCTCCTCGAAGACGTCGAGGGCGCCCTGTGGAAGCAGTGGATGTTCGAGGTCGAGGGCTTCCGCATCGCGCGCACCGCGGTCCCACCACTCGACCGCCTGGTCGTCGCAGTCGACCCGGCGGTCACGACGACGGACGACGCGGACCTAACCGCCTTCACGGTGGCCGGCCGTTCGTTCCCACTGGAGCAGATGTACGGCGATCGCCGCCCGCGCGGCTACGTCCTCCACGCCGAACAGGACAGGTACACGCCGACGGCAGCGATGCGACGAGCTGCTGCGCTGTACCACGAGCACCAGGCGGACTGCGTGGTCATCGAATCCAACAACGGAGGCGACTACCTTCCCGCGCTCCTGGCTGAGGTTGACCCGGCGGTACCGTGCCGCGTTGTCCACGCCACCCGCGGTAAGAGGGCCCGCGCGGCCCCGGTCGCAATGCTGTACGAACAGTCCCGGATCAGCCACGCTGGCCCGCCCCGCAGGTTCGCAGTCCTCGAGGAGCAGATGACGACCTACGTCGGGGCCCTTGAAACCGAGGAGAAGTCTCCGGACTTGCTCGACTCCTGCGTCTGGGCGCTTACAGACCTCTTGCTCGATGCTGGGGCACCCGATGCTCCGGCCTCCACGGCGGACAGTCGGCTAAAGGGGCGCCGATGACCATGTCCGTGAATAGCCTGCTCGGAGCACTGACGATTTCCAACCTCACGATGAAGCCGACAGGTGGAGGGCAAGCAAGACTTTGACGGCGTCGGTCGCGCGCGGCGAGATGGCACGGTCGACTGTAGTTAGAGGTGAGGGAGGTACGTACCTGCCCAAATCAGTCTGAGCTGCAATCGAGGTTGTCTGCGAAGAAGGGCTCACCAGCTGCGAAGGCGTCAACCTTGCTATCTTTTACGGAGAACTGGATGACTCTTCCTTCGAATTTCGACGCGCTGGGCTCGAAGAGGAGTTCCTCGTTGCCGTTGTCAACCGAGGTGGTCGTGATTTCTGCTCCGTAGGTCTGCAGCAAGGTTGATCGCGGACTGCCCCGGTGGATCCCAGAGGCTGTCGAAATCGACGTTGATGCGGCCGACGACACTCGGATTGCGACCAGTTCATCTCGCGAGAATCGCAGGAACAGTCCTTTCGGTCCACCCATCACTGGAAGGTCCCTACAAGGCCGCCCAAATGACTCTGGCTGATCAGGTATTCCTGGAATCCGCGCCCCAAGTGCCTTCTCCGCTTGGGCTCGACTCATTCCGAGCTTCAAGGGGCCCATACCGTTGACCGTGATGCGCTGGCGATTCAATTCAACTCGCCCAGGAGTTGACTGCCCCTCTTCCCTCTGAATGGCCATCTTAATTCTGCCCACTACAGTTCTCGCGAGAGTATCATTTCGATGAAGCATCGTATGGAAACACGTATCCTTCTGCGGATCCTTTGCCTCACACTCAACAGTGGCTACCCGACTACCGTTGGTGGCGGATTCTACGCTCACAACCTTGTCCCCTATTTCGATCCCAGCAACGGCGAATATGCCAAAGAGTCTAAAATCCGCCTTTCCCGCGAGCGGGTAAACATTTGGACCACCTTTCGACGGCCATGGCGCGAGATTGGTAATTTCCGAGTTCTTGTTGGCTAGCCCCTCAACTGCTTTGCTTTGACGTGCGATCTTGGAGGGCACGCCTCTGCAGATAGCTGGCTGCTTCTTGCCGCTACGCTGTTTCTCATCGCACTCCTCGAATTGTGTCTCTGCCGCCTGGCATTCGATTGGGTGGCGCTGGTCGAGGTTCCGGTTTAGCGTACACTCGGCCAACCAGGATCCTTTGTATGGTGTACCGAGGGTGACAACGGCGGAGATGTTATGTCCCACGCGACCGCCTCTATCACTTGCGGCCCATTGTGTAGCAAGGCCACCCATGGAGTGGGCCACCACAATCACCTTGCGATCGGCTAGATTTCTTAGGCAAGAAATCGTGCTGGCCAGCCTGTGGCCTATAGCCTTATCTGTCACCCAGCGATTACTGAACCTCCGATAGTCGAATGTAAACGCAGTGGTGGATCCTGTCTGCGAGACCAGATCAATGAGTGTCTTATTGGATCTTTCAACCTTCGCTTCGCCTCCAGTCCACATGGCCGGCCCAGAGTTGAAACCGTGCACGAACAGCACAGGGGTTACCCCCTTGGTGAACTGCTTTCCTGCCGCCTGTGCCGTCCCGCACACTTTGGCTGGACGGGATGGCAGCGTCGCATAAGCACCGGCGGCGGACAGGGGCGTAGCAATAGCCACGGCTATGGCTTCAGAGAATAGAACTGCTGCAATCCGCCTGGCTGTAGAGCTGAGAAAGTCAGCCATTGTCCGCCCTCGCTGCCACTTGTAACCGCGGTCGACGTCGGGTTTCCGTGTAGGCCCGTATCGATGTGCCGTTCCTCATGGTGTCAGCCGTCTTTATTCGGGGCCCCCGCAGGAAGGGGCAAATACTGCCCAGTCGCTCTCACCGGCGATGAAGGTGTCGACGACGCCGTTGTTCATCCCGAACCTGATTACTTTGCCCGCAAACTCCGGCGCGGCTGGTGCGAAAATGAGCTCTTCGCCGCCGTATTCCGGAATAGTGGATGTGATCTCTCCCGGGTATGTATTGAGTACATCGTCTCGAGTGCTGTCAATATGGATGCCTGAAAGCGTCGAGATGGTCGTTGCCGGCCGGTGGACGTAGATTGCGACGAGGCGGTCAGACTCGAAGCGTAGGAGGAGCCCCTCCGGTCCTCCCTCCACGCTGAAGTCGGTGCAGATTCTTCTGCCCTCTCTTCCAGGGATCGGTGCGCCGATTGCTTTCGCAGCCTCGTCGCGGCTCATGCCCAACTCCAGGGGGCCCATTCCATTTACCGTCATGTGCTGGCGATTCAGGTCAACCCGGCCGCGATCCTCCGATTCCCCATCTGCCCCATGCGGGACAAAACGGCCGTCCTCCCATGTCCAGGTCACATGGCGGAGTATCGAGGGTCCGTCCGCGTGGCTGTCTTGAGGTCCGTAAAACCTGAGGTCAGCGGCAAGGAGACGATCCTTGATCGTTAGAGATTTCGGCTGATATTGCGGCGCCAACTCCTGGACATCGAAGGTTGGTGTACGGCCTATCTCGCTGCCGTCATCGGTGCGATAGACACGTAGTTCTTGCATGAAGAAGTTGCTCGGTTGCGGAGAGCAGTAAAAGAGCACAGCAGTCACATTGCCAAGGCGTGACAGGCGGCCTTGGGCGGTTCGCTGAACCTCGACCTCCCATCGGTCATACCCGCCGCCTAGGATGCTTCCTTTCGCAACACCTTTTCCATTGCGCAAAGTCACCCTGACCGGTTTGTCGACCACGTCATCGCAGGTGAGGCTATAAGCGCGGTTCTTCCAGTCAATCAATTTCGGTGCCGAAGGTTTCGGGTGCGCCTTCGCCACCAGGAAGTCACCGCTCACTCCAGCGCCTTGGGATCTTGACTGCGCGGGGACGGAAGCCCTGACCTCCGTCGATGCACCTGCAGCAAAAACTAAGGCGGCGAGAATGCATGAGATGCGTCGCCGGTGGCTTACCGCCATGCCGAACACGTCCTCTCCTCTGAGAGGGCCCTTACTTGAGATCGAGCACCATCGCAGCCCGCGAAGGGTGGTTGGTCAGCGTGGGGCACCCTTCAAAAACGCCCGAGTTTCCGGGCTGAGGGAGCTCAAGGGTTACTAAGCCGAGCGTCTCCCCACACACCATAGCAGTAGGTATCTATGATCTCGGAAGAGTCGTAGGAGACTTTGAGTGTTATCCGGAGCTTGCCCGAAACATTGAGGGCGATCTCGCTTGACTCTCCGACTTTCATGCGCTCCTCATGCAGCCTTTCCCCGTCTGCGAAAACTTCGAAATTCAGCGCGGATTCACTTGGAGAGTCGTCTCGCAAACCAATGGTTGCATCGAAGCTCTGCCACCTGCGGCCCAAATTATACTCAGCGTCCCCATAGGGCACAGAGCTCTTATCAGCCCGCATGGCTATACTCTGCGAATATTGTTCACCGTTGATCTCTGCAGATCCGTTCTCCACGCCGTACTCTGAGCTAAGCGGGTCAGTTTCGCTCAGGTACTGTTCTTGAGACCCTTGGTTCACGGCTGACGCTCCCGTAACGGACGGAGCCGAAAAGAAGAATCCCACTGTTGTCAGTAGCGTGATGGCCGTGATCCGTCTTTTCATCTTCATTGCCCCACTTTCTTCAACGTATTGGTCAAGGGGCATACCCGTCGGGGGCCGTGCGCCCGTCGGCCGCCCGCTGCCTAGGTTCGACTTCGCGTGCACTGTCTTGTACTTCCTCGTCGGGCGGGGCGCTCCTGTGCGACTGCCCATCGCCCCCGTTGCGGCCTGTTATTGGGCGCTGTCAGGACGCGGTGGGGGGCGGAGCAAGCCTTGTCGGTCGCTGACGACGAGTGTGGAAGCCAGTTTGTCCCATAGTTCCTGCCGATTGCGGTCCCAGAACAGCCACAGGTAGAGGATGAAGAATGTGGCAGTCGCGAGAATTGCGATGACCGGCTTCGCTATGAATTCACGAAGGAACATCCGCCAGAATCGAGCAGTGTGCTGTTCGCCGATATGGACCACTCTCATCTGAAGTAGCTGCTTTGCGGGTGTTTGTCCTTGCGGAAACAGGAAGAGCGCCCAAATAAGCCACCCGATCCCTGCGGTGAAGACGAATAGGACCCCCTCCAGTAGATATCCACCAAATCGAAGGCCGATGGTAGACAAGGGGAGTCCTTTGGGTAGGAAGAGGGCCTGCCCGCAGAATTGACAGGAAAGTTCACCGGATGTCACCTGCCCACATGCAGGACAGGCGGCGGGTGCTGGAGGGGGCGCGAAGTCCGTTTGGCTGGGCCATTGAACTTGCTCGGGCTGTTCGTCACCCTTCGGGTTTTTGGTGTAGCGATCTGGGTTCTCAACCATAATGGACCTCTTCCTCAAGGTGTCAGGCCATCATGAGGTGCGCGAGATCTAGTGCTGTGGTTGGCCGTTATTAGCCGAATTCTTCTGGGGACGTTTGTGTGGCCGCAGTCCACAGCCTTCTATCGGCATCCGGCTGTCGTATGGATCGGTTCTCGCGTTGTGGAGTGGGCGTCCATCGCAGGCCCTAGCTGCCTAGCCGGGAGCATTCGTCCTCCTCCTTCCAGCCCAGCATGGAAGGCGAGTTCTCGCAATTCGGGATCGGATTGGCTTAGGCTTCGCCGCCCTTGAAAGGACCGTGACCGGGGAGTGCGGACATGCGGCGCTGGCGGCAGCTCATCATCGATACCTGGGGAGCGCTGGCGTACAAGCCTGCCTACCAGGCGGCAGCCGAAGGCCGCCCGACGAAGCTGCCCGGACCCATGGGCGATTCATGGGTACCGGAGTCCGAGCGGCGCCGTCTGGCCGCGTACACCGTGCTGGCGTCGTACGACAGCAACCAGGCCGCCGCGCTGCTCGGCGAGGACGGCGTGGACCGGCGCGAGTACGGCGACGCGTCCCTCATCGTCGACCAGACGCTCAGTCATCTGCTCGGCGAATCGCAGCAGATCGTGGTTGAGGAGGACGAAAAGGCCACGGCGGCCCCGGAACGGGAGGCGCTCCTGCGGGAGTGGGCGCAGGCCGAGCATGTGTGGATGCGGATGCAGCATGCCGAGCGCAACGCGGTGCTGCTGGGCGACACCGTCTACCTGCTCGCATGGTCCCGCGCCAAGAGCCGACCGGTGCTTAAGACGATCGACCCGGGCTTCTACTTCCCCGTACTCCCGGACGGGGCACTCGATGCGGACGAATACCCGAACCGCGTCCACCTGGCGTGGGAGGTCCCGGACGACCCCGCCACCGGCCGGAAGGGGACCCTGCGCCGAGTTACGTACGAGCTGGGCCCCATCGACGATGGCGGCTCGCGGCGTACGTACCCGTGGTCAAGCGAGCCGAGCGGCGTCACCTGCTACCTGACCGATGCCGAATGGGACCTGGACCAGATCGACAGGACCGGCGACCTCGACGCGCTCTCCTTGACCCGCGCCCGCTTCCGCACCAATGCCGACGGCGAGGTCCTCAACCACCTCGACCTCCAACTCGACTTCATCCCAGTCATCCACGTCCCGAACACCATCAACGGTGCCGAGCACTACGGCCAGTCCAGCCTCCTGTCCGCCGCGCAACTCCTCGACGACCTCGCCGCGGCCGACACCGACAGCCAGCGCGCCTCGGCGACCACCGGCTCACCGATCATCGGCCTGTCCGGAGCGCGGCTGCCCGTCGACCGGAAGACCGGGCAGCCGCTCCCGGTCCAGGTCGAGCCGGGCATGGTCTGGCCGCTCGGCGACACCGGCCAGCTCAGCACGGTCGACACCTCGGCGCAGCTCGCCGAACTCCGCGCGTACGTAGAGACGTTGCGCGACCGCCTCTCGGTGGTCACCAGACTGCCGGGCAGCGTGCTCGGTACGGTTCGGCCCTCGGAGGTGCCGTCCGGGTACGCGCTGCAGCTCAGCTTCGGTCCCCTCGACGCGATGATCCGCTCCATGCGGCTGGCCCGGGAAGCGAAGTACCCGCTGCTGCTCAAGATGGTCCAGCGCCTCTACCAACTCGGCGGCGTACTGCCTCCCGGCGACAACCCCCAGGCCACGATCGCATTCGGTGCCTACCTGCCTACCGATCTGACAGCCGCGTTGGAGCTGGTGGCTCGCGGGGTGCAGGCAGGGGTGCTCTCGCTGGAGACCGGCGTACGACTGCTGGTGGACGCCGGCTTCCCCATCGAGGACGCCTCCCTCGAGGTGGAGCGCATCCAGGCGCGGGCCACTCCACCCGCACCGGACCGGCAGGACTCCGACAGCGAGAAGGACGAGGAAGCAGACAACACGACAGCCGCCTGAATGGGCACACCCACCAGCCACGGACGGCCGCTACGGGTTAAGCTCCGCGCCGACGCGGGGGCGTCTGGGCGAGGAGTAGCCCATGACCGTACGAACGCAGGGCCGCGACGGCCACCCGATCTCGCCGAACTCCGGAGCCTCCTCCGACGACCCTGGTACCGGGCCGGAAGCCCAGGCGGCGACCGAGCAGCCAGACTCGGCGATGGTCACCATCCCGCAGGACGAACTGTCCCGCCGCTTCGCCCGCGAGAAGGACCAGGGCCGCCGCGCAGGCGTACGTGACCTGCTAGGCCAGCTCGGCTTCGAGTCCGCGAAGGCCCTGACGGAGTACGTCGAAAGCCAGCGCCAGGCCGAACAACAGCAGAAGGACGCCGAACAGGCGCGCCTCTCCGAGGTGGAGCGCCGCGAACAGGCCGCCGCCGAACGCGAACGACAAGCCCAGGAACGGGAATCGGCGGCCACGGCGCGCGAGAGGGAAGCAGCACGCCGAGCCGTACTGGTCGGCCTCGGAGCCACCGGTACGGAGCTGGAAGACGCCGCCGTACTACTCGCGCGCGAGCTCGAACCGGACGCCGACGACGCCACCCTGACCCAGACAGCCGAGGACCTGAAGCAACGCCGCCCCGAACTCTTCGGCGCCCGCCTCCTCCAGGCCCCGGCGCCCCCGCCTTCCGGCAGCCCGTCCAACGTTCCGGGACGCTCCGGCAGCACGCCACCCCAACCGGGCCAGTGCGGACGGGAGATCGCCCGACGCCGGGGTCACCTGAAGAACCCCTGACCCTGACCTGCACTCACCCACGGGACCGCGCCCGATCGGCACAGCCGCACCGCCGCGGACGACGGCACCACCCGGTGACCGTACGGACTCACCGCCAACACGGCCTGCCCGAAGGAACCCGTCACCCGGCATGGACCTCCAGCCAATCACCTACTCCGAGTCCGCCACAGCCGACCGCCCCTGGCTGGTGTCAACCCACGGACTCGACACCCCACTCACCATCACCCTCGACACGGCCCTGTTCAAGCAGGGCGCCCACTACACACCCCCCGCCCTGAACCAGCCCCGCAACGTCATGCAGGCCGGCATCCCCCTCGGCCGCGTCACCACCACCGGCCTGTACGGACCCTGGGACCCTGCCGCCACCGACGGCCGCGCCACCTTCACCGGCGTACTCCTCGCCGACGTGCCCTTCACTCCCGGCAGCCCCCGCGCCGGCGCGGCCTTGTTCTGGCACGGCGTAATCGCCGCCGCCCACATCCCCGGCGGCCTCGACGTCTCCACCATCACCACGTCGACCGCGCAGCTCCACTTCATCTGACCCGCCGCCGATCGCGGATCGCTGAGCCGCTCAAGGAGCCCCACCCACCATGCTCGAAACCCTGCTGCGCGACATCGACGCAGCCGACCTCAACGTCTTCGCCCGCACCATCACCACCCCGGCCGACTTCGAACTGACCCGCACGGTCATCCCCGAACGCCGCCTGAACTCCGTCAAGTTCCGCATCAAGAGCAGCAAGCGCCGCGTGAACGCAGCCAAGTTCCGCGCGTACGACGCCCAGACCGCCGTCGCCCGCCGCCAAGCCGAGAAGATCATCACCGAGGGCATGCTGCCGCCCCTCGGCCAGAAGCTCATCGTCGGCGAACTGGAGCAGATCCTCCTCGACACCGCCCGCGGCGCCGACGCCTCCGAGTTCATCGAGCTGCTCTACGACGACATCGAACGCCACGTCGAGTCCATCCATAACCGCATGGAACTCGCTGCCGGAGATCTCCTGGTCGACGGCAAGTTCAGCCTGAACGGCGAGAACGGCCTCACCCTGGAAGCCGACTTCGGCGTCCCGCCCGCCAACATGCCCACCGCCGCCAAGCCCTGGTCCGACCCCACCAGCGACCCCATCGCCGACGAACTCCGCTGGATCGAATACCTCCGCTCCATCGGCGCCCCACTCCCGGCACGCGTCCTCACCTCGTACAAGGCCCGCGCAACCCTGGCCGCGAACAACGCCTACCGCGCCGCTTACTACGGCAGCGTCAACGGCTCCACCACCCCCACCGCAGTCCTCGCCCCCAACGAGGTCGAGGTCGTCCGCGCCCGCTACAACCTCCCACCGATCACGGTCTACGACGTCCAGATCTCCGTCGATGACGCTTACCAGCGCGTCATCCCGGAGGACCGCTGGATCCTCCTCCCACCCAACCCCGAGTCCTGGGCGGAAACCCAGTACGGCATCACCGCCGAGTCCCTCGTCCTCTCATCCGGCACCAAGCCGGCCATCACCCGTCAGGACGCCCCCGGCATCGTCATCACCGCCGACTACCAGGACGACCCGGTCCAGGTCTGGACGAAGGGCGCCGCAGTCGCGATGCCGGTCATGTACGTCCCCGACATCCACATCACCGCGAAGGTCCTGTGATGCCAGCCGCCCGCACGCTCGCCACCGCGGTCTTCGTTACCGACCCCAAGACGCATGAGACGGTGCTCCTCCAGCCTGGTTCCGAGGTCGGCGACCCGGCGATCGCCGAGCAGATCACTCACCCGGACGCCTGGGTTACGGAACCGCCTCGACAGTCCCGGCGCGGGAGGGCCGAAGCGGCGTGAGCCTCACCGAGGCCGAATACGCGTACCTTCGCTCAGAACTCGGCGAAACTGACCGTACCGATCTTGAGGGCCGCTATCTGCGTCTCGGCTCGCTCCAGGCCGTCGCCGTGGAAGTTCTCCGCGAACGGAGGGCCGCCCTCGTCTCCGACCCATTGGCCGTCACGGTCCAGGGCGTTGCCACCGTCAACAACGCGGAGAACGTAAGGGCAATCGAGCGCCAGATCGCATCTCTCGAAGATAACGCGGTGGTTGAAGGAACATACGTCACTCCAGCCTCGCTATGGCGCCGACGGACCCGCTGACTGACCGTTAGGAGAGGAGGTCCGTGCTTCAAGCTGATGCCCCCGCGTCGGCGGGGAGGACCGGCACAAGGTGCTGTACCTGAACTCGAGGTTCGGAATACCCCCACTTCGGCGGGGAAGACGGGAACGTCCGCCAGTAGCCCGCCGCGTACTTCGGAACACCCCGCGTCGGCGGGGAAGACGGTCGGCGGCGAGGAGGCGGAGGGTGAGTCTCTTGAACACCCCCACGTCGGTGGGGAGGACTGGGTGACCGGGTTCCTGGTACGCCCCTTGAGCGGAACACCCCCACGTCGGTGGGGAGGACACGGCCGACGAGTACGGGTTCCTACCATCCTTCGGATCACCCTCACGTTGGTGGGGAAGACTGGTCCGCGGGGAGGGAGATCGTCACCCGTTCCGGAACACCCCCACGTCGGTGGGGAAGACGCGTACACGGTCAGCCCCGAACAGTCGAAGCCCGGAACACCCCCACGTCGGTGGGGAAGACGCTGCCACCTGCGACCGGCGCAACTGCCGGGCCGGAACACCCCCACATCGGTGGGGAAGACCTCACCCTGGCCGGTGGCGCCCTGCACGTCGTCGGAACACCCTCACGTCGGTGGGGAAGACGTGAGGCCGGCCCCCTTCAGGGCCGCGATGAACGGAACACCCCCACGTCGGTGGGGAAGACCGGAAGGGCCGCGTCGGCAAGGCATCGGGGTACGGAACACCCCCGCGTCGGCGGGGAAGACGAGTACCAAAGAGGGACGTCGCATTGGCGGGGCGAAATACCTCCGCGTCGGTGGGGAAGACCGCGTCCTCCGCCTGGTTGCCCGGCAGGACGACGAAACACCCCCGCGTCGGCAGGGAAGACGGTGTCGCCGTCCATGCAGGCGCAGATCTCGTCGAAACACCCCCGCGTCAGCGGGGAACACCGAACCGCTGGGACCCTCCCGACCCGCGTCAACGAAACACCCCCGCGTTGGCGGGGAAGACGGCGAGGAACCCAACAGCGAGACCATCGCGGCGGAAACACCCCCGCGTCGGCGGGGAAGACGTCACGCTCTCGCTCCTGATGGGCGTGGCCGGCGAAACACCCCCGCGTCAGCGGGGAAGACCCGGGAGTCCTGGGACCGTTTCATCGGTCTGCCGAAACACCCCCGCGTCGGCGGGGAAGACTACCTCATGTGGACCGGCGGACTCCTGCTGATCGAAACACCCCCGCGTCGGCGGGGAAGACAGGGCCGCCTCCAGCATCCGGGACAGGGTCGTCGGAACACCCCCGCGTCGGCAGGGAAGACGTCTACGCCTGACGGTCAGGCTGCTTCGACGACGGAACACCCCCGCGTCGGCGGGGACGACGCGGGGTCACTCGCGAAGTCGCGGACGTGCCGCGGAACACCCCCGCGTCGGCGAGGAAGACGCCCAAGCCGTCAATCTCCCTGCGATCCAGGTCGGAACACCCCCGCGTCGGCGGGGAAGACGGTTTCGATCCGTCTATGTACCCGTCATGGTTCGGAACACCCCCGCGTCGGCGGGGAAGACCCGTACGGCCGCAACTTCGGCGACTGGGGCAACGGAACACCCCCGCGTCGGCGGGGAAGACTCGAGGGCCGCGGCGAGCGCGTCGGCTGACTCCGGAACTACCCCCGCGTCGGCGGGGAAGACCGTGACGTCCATGACGTGATCGTCGGTCGGACCGGAACACCCCCGCGTCGGCGGGGAAGACGGCGAGTACGGGAAACCAGCGCTCGGGGATCGCGGAACACCCCCGCGTCGGCGGGGAAGACAAGCGGTCGGCCGCGAACCCGGAGCCGTTGTGCGGAACACCCCCGCGTCGGCGGGGAAGACCCGATCGAGCGTGTCCTTGAACTCGGGCACGACGGAACACCCCCGCGTCGGCGGGGAAGACGTCCGCCAGATCGGATAGCTCTCCGGCCTTGCCGGAACACCCCGCGTCGGCGGGGAAGACCCCACCTGAAGGAGCATCGCCGTGGCCGACAACGGAACACCCCCGCGTCGGCGGGGAAGACAGGGTCCGCCAGGCCGGCTACTGCGGCCCTGGCGGAACACCCCCGCGTCGGCGGGGAAGACTCCGGATGCGGTGTGCGGGGCGGTTGGCGTAGCGGAACACCCCCGCGTCGGCGGGGAAGACACGGCCAGACCGCCCATGACGCTGAACTCTGGCGGAACACCCCCGCGTCGGCGGGGAAGACCACGCACCGTCCGCCAAGCTGATGGCCAGCCACGGAACACCCCCGCGTCGGCGGGGAAGACCGCCGAGTGGCGTTCGGGTTCGGCGAGGAGGACGGAACACCCCCGCGTCGGCGGGGAAGACCGCCAGTCGTCGACCTTGGAGTTCGCGGCCGGCGGAACACCCCCGCGTCGGCGGGGAAGACCGGTCGGTGTAGGCGGTGCCGAGGTAGTGGAGCGGAACACCCCCGCGTCGGCGGGGAAGACGACTCGGTGGCTGCGTCGATGGCGGCCTCGAACGGAACACCCCCGCGTCGGCGGGGAAGACGGCCGGCCAACTACAACTCGGGCGGCGGCGGACTGGAACACCCCCGCGTCGGCGGGGAAGACGCCGGTGACGAGGCCTTCGACGGCGAGGGGGCCGGAACACCCCCGCGTCGGCGGGGAAGACGGCAGCACCACGGTCCAGATCGGCGGAAGCACCGGAACACCCCCGCGTCGGCGGGGAAGACCCGCGCATGAGCTGTCCGCTGCCCCTTGATGACGGAACACCCCCGCGTCGGCGGGGAAGACGTGCGCAGCGGGTTGTTCGCCGAGCCCGGTTCCGGAACACCCCCGCGTCGGCGGGGAAGACCTGCGCTTCACACTGCCGCTTGAGCTGTCCGACGGAACACCCCCGCGTCGGCGGGGAAGACTCGACGGCGTAGGGCTTGCGGCTGATGAGGAACGGAACACCCCCGCGTCGGCGGGGAAGACGACCACGGCCCCGTGGGAGGGCGCTCCGGGAGCTGGAACACCCCCGCGTCGGCGGGGAAGACCTGATCCGGTCGGCGTAGTCGGCGTGGAACTCCGGAACACCCCCGCGTCGGCGGGGAAGACGGTGAAGCGGCCGACCGCGGTCTTGGCGTCGACGGAACACCCCCGCGTCGGCGGGGAAGACGCGGCGACGAGCTTCTCGGCTGCGTCGTTGGACGGAACACCCCCGCGTCGGCGGGGAAGACTGGCTGGGCGACACGACCGAGGGCCGCCCTACCGGAACACCCCCGCGTCGGCGGGGAAGACTGGCCTGCCATCCACCGCAGCCGGGCCCGGATCGGAACACCCCCGCGTCGGCGGGGAAGACCCGCCGCGGCCAGCCAGCGACTTGAGAGCCGACGGAACACCCCCGCGTCGGCGGGGAAGACAGCTTCAGCTCCGGATTCCATTCCGCGTGCAGCGGAACACCCCCGCGTCGGCGGGGAAGACGGCGAGGCGCACCCGTCGGCAACGCTGACCGACGGAACACCCCCGCGTCGGCGGGGAAGACGTCCGCACACCGCACCTACCCCCTCCGGCGAACGGAACACCCCCGCGTCGGCGGGGAAGACCGGATAGCCGCAAATCCGCTCCGTGACGATGACGGAACACCCCCGCGTCGGCGGGGAAGACACCGCCTATGCCAGGGCCACTACCTCCGGCAGCGGAACACCCCCGCGTCGGCGGGGAAGACGGGGGGAGCGGGCCCTGCACCTACCCCGCGACAGGAACACCCCCGCGTCGGCGGGGAAGACAGCGGCCAGGTCACCGAGCATCCATCCGAAGGCGGAACACCCCCGCGTCGGCGGGGAAGACTTCTTCGGGCGTTGCCCCTGCCGCTTGACCCGCGGAACACCCCCGCGTCGGCGGGGAAGACGGTGATGCGCCACTCCGCCTGATAGCGGCTGGCGGAACACCCCCGCGTCGGCGGGGAAGACTCGATCTCCTCGTTGCGGAGGGTGTCGAACTTCGGAACACCCCCGCGTCGGCGGGGAAGACTGATGAGGGCCATGGACAGGGACTGGGTAAGGCGGAACACCCCCGCGTCGGCGGGGAAGACTAGGTCTCCGTGCACCAAAAGCGGAACGCTGTCGGAACACCCCCGCGTCGGCGGGGAAGACACGGTGACGACCATGCGCTGGTCGCCGAGGAGCGGAACACCCCCGCGTCGGCGGGGAAGACCTCGTGTTCTGGCCCGGCCCGCCACCGAAGGACGGAACACCCCCGCGTCGGCGGGGAAGACTCGTTGAACCGCTGGGCGAACCGGGCAAGCACCGGAACACCCCCGCGTCGGCGGGGAAGACCTGACGCTCCGGTACCTCGGCAAAGGTGCGGACGGAACACCCCCGCGTCGGCGGGGAAGACTCCAGCCAGCAGTACCGTGGACGAACAAACACCGGAACACCCCCGCGTCGGCGGGGAAGACCTGGAGCGTCGAAGGACGGGTGGGGTGGCGGCCGGAACACCCCCGCGTCGGCGGGGAAGACCCGTCCTGCACGTAGATGGACTGGCCGGCCACCGGAACACCCCCGCGTCGGCGGGGAAGACCGTTCCTCGCCGCGATGCACGAGCTACAGGACCGGAACACCCCCGCGTCGGCGGGGAAGACACTTCCTGACCTGCCGCTTAGCGACCGCTTTGCGAGTTCATTACCAAGTTGCTCATGATGCAGAGAGTAGCCACGAACTCACCGTATACGTCGCAACACCAGTGCGTTGTCAGTGCTGTCTGGTTAGGTCAAAGGAGGTAGACCGGAACGAGGTTGAGGGGGCTGCTCGATGATGCGCAGGCCGTATGAGGCGCCGGACGAGTCGGTGTGGGGCAAGGCGCGTGGCCTCGATCCGGTGCTTCCGCCGTATCCGCTAGTCCGGCATCTGCTTGATGCCGCTGCTATGGCCTTGTGGCTCTGGGACCGCTACCTCTCGGACAACCAGCGTCGATGCATAGCCGCTGGACTGGGGCTGGCAGACGATCCTGAACGGGCGCGGACGATCGTGGCGTTGTGTGCGGGGTTGCACGACATCGGCAAGCTGTCCGGGTTTCAATTCTGTGATGCCCGAGGCCGAGAACGGCTGAGTAAGACGCTTGCCCAAGATCCGGGGAACATCGGTGTCGAGAAGCTCCAGCACGACGTGGCTGGAATGGCGGTGGCGCCGACGGTGCTCGCTGCACTCGGGTTCGCGGATGACATGTCCGGGAGGGGAGCCATCGACCGGATCGCGGAAATCATCGGCGGGCATCACGGCCGGTTCTACAGGCTGGGGCGCGAGAAAACTGACGGGCCCCTCTACCAAGCTCTGATGGGCGGAGCCGCATGGGCGCGGCAGCGTACGGCGCACGCCTCGGCGGTGTTCCAGGTTCTCGGCGAGCCCCGGTCCCCCGAGAAGTTCAAGGCCCCCGCAGCGGTCCTCGTGACCGGGGTGGTGATCCTCGCGGACTGGTTGGTCAGCCAGGAGGACTACCTCCGGCGGCGGCAGCGGCGGCTGGATGCCTCCCTCGAGCGGCATTTCGCCGAGTCGTGCGTGGAGGCCGAGACGCTGGCGCACGATGCCGGCCTGCTGCCGGTCGCGCTGGAACGCAAGGACTTCGCCGAGGCGTACGGGATCGACGGGGAGCCCAACGCCCTGCAGCGGTCCGTCGCCGAGGAGCTTGCCGTTGCCATGTCCGGTAAGCGCGCAGATCGCAGCGGAGCGGGGATTTTGCTGGTCACCGCAGCGCCGGGTGATGGTAAGAGCGAGACAGCTCTCGAGGCGGAGCGGGCGATGTCTGCGGTCTTCGGAACGCGGGGATTTGCGTTCCTGCTGCCGACCATGGCCACCAGCGACCAGATGCACGGCCGCGTGGCCGGCGTCTTGGCCCGTCAGAATGCGCAGGGCGCCAGCCTGACGCTGACGCACAGTATGGCCTGGCTGAGCAGCGCCTACGCTGATGACGCCCTGAGCGGCGGGCCGCAGGTCCTGGTCTGCGACGGTGAGGAGTGCGGGGACACAGGCACGGCTCGCCACCAAGCGCAGATGCGGCCCCGACAGTGGCTGCGCGGCGCCAAGCGGCCTTTGCTCGCCCAGTACGCGGTCGGCACGGTGGATCAGGCACTCATGTCGGTGTTGCCGGTACGGCACAACGCATTGCGGCTGTTGGCTCTGTCCGGCAAGACCTTCATCGTCGACGAGGCGCATGCGTACGACCCGTATATGCAGGTTCTGCTGGGGCGGCTGCTGAACTGGCTGGGCGCCTACGGAGTTCCGGTGATCCTTCTGTCTGCGACCCTCCCGGCCTCGGTCAGCGACCGGCTGATCAAGGAGTACCTGATGGGCGCCGGGCGCGGGCGTAGCGAGCTCAGAGGGCGTTCGTTCAAGGCGTCGTATCCGGGCTGGCTGTACGTCGACGCCGAAGGTGCGGCGGGCACCGAAATCTACTGCACCGAGATCTCCGAGGCCCGTCAGAAGGAGCAAGCCGTCCAGCGAGCGATGGAACTCCAGGTCAAGGTGGAGCCTGTCGTTCATGGTTCCGCTGGCGGCGACCGGAACAGGCTTACGGTCATCGAGCGACATCTCACGCCGGTCGTCACGGGCGACGGTGGCTGCGCGCTCGTGGTGTGCAACACGGTGGCCGACGCCCAAGAGACGTATACCTGGCTCCGCAGTCGATTCGGGGACCAGGGCTTGCTGGACGAGGAACTGCAGCTACTGCATGCGCGCTTTCCTGGCGACGTGCGAGAGGCGCGGACGAAGGGCGTCACCGCTGGGATGGGGCGCACGGGGCCGCGGCCGGAACGACGGATCATCGTGGCCACGCAGGTTGTGGAACAGTCGCTCGACCTGGATGCCGATGTGGTGATCAGCGACCTGGCTCCGCTGGCGCTGCTGCTGCAACGCGCCGGCCGGTGCTGGCGGCACGAGAGCTGGTGGGCTGAGCGCGGACGGCCCGGAGGCCGGCCGCGCCCCGCCTGGGCTGCCGAGACAGGGCCCCGGCTGGTCGTACTCGATCCGTTGGCAGGCCAGGGAGCCGTACCGAAACAGTGGGGGACGGTGTACGCGGAGTTCCTGCTGCTGGAGACCTCAGAGGTGCTGGCGCAGCGCGGGGCGCAGTCCATCTCCATTCCAGGTGATGTCCAGTGCCTGGTCGAAGAGGTGCACGGTGACCGTAAGGACCGGTTCGACTGGGAGAACCCGGCGAAGTCGGCGGCCTGGTCGGCCTACACCGGTGAGAACCTCGCGCAGCGAAGCGTCGGGGAAGTTCTCGTCATCCCTCGGGCAGGGAAAGTCGCTGAACTCCGTGCCCTGCATCACCAGCAGGGCACAGAGGACGAGTGGGAGGCCGCGACCCGGCTCGGGGCGGACTCGGTCCGTCTGCTGTGTGTGTACGAACACGAGGACGGCACCGTCACGTTGGACCTGCACGGCTCGGAGCCCCTGCCGGAGCCTGGCATGGACGGTCGATTGGCGATCAACGATGTACGCACCGTCATGGGCAAGACGATCCCGGTCCGCGCGGACTGGTTCCAGGGAGAAGAGAAACTCCACCGTCCTCCGGAATCATGGGCCGATCACCCGATGCTCGACGACCTCGTCGTCCTCAAGCAGCCGGTGCGCAATGGGCAGGTGCAGGGAGTCCCGGTTCGCCGTGAACGCATGTGGCTGGATGAGGAGTTGGGACTGGTGCGTGAGTGAGGCGTCAAGGCTGACGGTCTCGCATGCACCCCCACATCGGCGGGGAAACTCGGCACCTAGGACAAGAACCCTGTCCCATTCGGCGAAACACCCCCGCATCGGCGAGGAGGAGTGCTCGTGGCAGCGTTCGCCGACGTGCTTGCGGACGCCGCCGCGCACACGTGGTCAGCCAGTTAGCGACTCAGCCGACGGTACGCCTCGGAGACAGCCAAGAGTACAGCGCCGCACGTGGCGCCCACAGCGGCGTCAGGCCGAAGAACGAGTACCAGTAGGACGATCACGGTAATCAAGGTCAGCGGATGGCTAGATGTAAACCCGCGTGAAGGTAGCGCTGGAACAGTTGGGTTCGAGCTCATGGACCCCTCCTCGGTTGTAGGGCGCGGCACCACTTCAGCGGACTGAGTCAGCGGAGCTTCAACGCCTCTTGGTCAGCACGGACCGTACCGAGGCCATGACGAGGCGTCAAATGGCACCTGTCCCATTCGGCTTCTTCCATTCACCTGACAGGCGCTCAGGCGCCTGCTGTACTGCAAGGCAAGCGCGACGCGGCGGCCGTTGTCAGTGGTGCCTGCTTCGCTGTTGGTAGCGGGTCTCCTCTGGTGACGCGAGGGGCACCGTCATGTCTTGAACGAGGTTTGCTGACACGGGAGGGGGAGCGGTGACGGACGGGTTCGATCTGAGGGACGAGCCGTGGATTCCGGTACGGCTGGCCGGGAGGTCGGTGCGGGTGGGATTGCGGGAACTGTTCCACCGGGCGCATGAGATCGAGGACTTGGAACTGCCGGTGCCTCCGGCTGCATCCGGTCTGCTGCGCATCCTGGCCGCGCTGACGGCTCGGATCGCGCACAACGACGGTGTGAGGCTTGGGAGCGAGGATCTGGCCGACGACATCGATGACTGGTTCGTACTGCGCACGAAGGTCTTGGCACGGAGCCGGTTCGATACGGATGCGGTGGACGCCTACTTCGACAAAGAGGTGCCTCCCGGACGCTTCGATCTCTTCGACGCCGAGCGGCCCTTCCTGCAGGATCCGCGGTTGCGTGCCGAGTGCGTCGATGCCAAGGGGAATCCCAACCCGTCCGGTGTGAACAAGCTGGTGCTTGGACGCCCCACCGGCGTCAACGGGGCTGTGTTGTTCGGCCACTTCACCGACGGCGCGCCCGTTTCGATCCCGGCAGAGGAAGCAGCGTGGCATCTGATCGCGCAGCTGTACTACGGCCCCTCCGGCCAGTGCACGCCACGCCGGATTACCTCGCATAAGCCGGGTAACGGCGACGCGGGGCCGTTGCGCAAGAGCGTGTCCTTCCACGTTTGGGCGCCTGAATTGTTCACCACGCTGGTCCTCGCGGTGCCCGCGCCCACCGACAGCGTGGACCTTGACAGTGAAGACCGGTGCCCATGGGAGGAGGCGACTCTTCCCGACCCCCTGGACGCGCTCCCGGCAGTGACCTGGCCTGGACGGTTGCTCACGGGCCGGGCGCGACACGCCGTGCTGTTGGAGCCCTCAGCCGACCGCACCGAGGTCACTGATGCGTACGTGACTTGGTCCACCCACGAGCCCGCGCCAACTGCCGCGGACCCGTACGTCGTGCTGGACATGCCCAAGACTGGCGGCGCCCCCTTCGCTCGCCCCGCTGACGGGCAGCGCGCTGTCTGGCGTGACCTGGATGCGCTGCTACTGAAAGGCGATGGGCAGTCACAGTGGCCGAGCGCGTTCGAGCACCTGCCGCCCCTGCTCCGGCCGACCCTGCGCGTGCGGGCGTACGGGTTCGATCAGGACGGACAGCAGCGCGACACCAGCTGGTACGAGGCGACCACGCCGCCGGTGCTGCACTGGCAAGCGGACGTCAATGAGCGGATGGCCCTGTACGTCGCGCGCTGCCACCAGGCCGCTGAGGAGGTCGGGGACCGGCTCCAGTACGCGGCCCGGCTCGCCTGGAAGTTGACGACCGATCCGGCGGATGACCCGTCGGCGAAGGTGAAGCTGGACCCCAAGAAGCCCGGGCCGTGGGCCAACAAGGCGCTCGCTTACTACTGGCCCGTCGCCGAGCGGGAGTTCTGGCGGCTGGTCACCCCGGAGCAGTGCGATACCCCGCCGCACGGTTCATTCGTAGAGGCCGCACTCGTCGCTCTCGATGAGGCGATCGGCTCCGACCGTGCCGACGTGCGACTGGCCAGAGCCAGAATCCGCGCTCGTGCCTCGATCCGAGCTGTGCTGCCTGACCGGAATTCCGGCCCCAATTATCCAGGGAGCTGAAATGTCTTCTATCCCCATGGCGACGAAATCGGCGAAACAGAAGCAGATCGAGCGCCACGATGTCTTCGTCGGCTATGTCCTCGGTTTGTGTAAGGACAATAAGGTGCGGGCCGATCTACGCACCGGGCTTGGTCTGCCGTTCGAGCGCTGCAACTACCTGCACCGCTACCTCGTGCCGCGTCTGCCTGAGAGGCAGCACCCTGATGTCCGCCGTGCGCACTATGCCGTTGCGGCGCTGATCGCCGGGCGGCCGCGTAGCGCGCGCGACGCCGACGCGGAAGCAGTCGCCGACGGCAGCGCGGCAGTGCAGGACTGGTGGAAGCGGCCCAACCTGGGGGCTTCGCTTGCCGAAGTAGTGAACAGAAAGGCTCTCAAGCCTGGTTCGGCTGAGGGCGATCTGCATCTGATGGCACGCCAGAGCAGCGATGCGATCCATCCCCGGCTGCCCTCTCTGGTTCAGCACGTGCTGAACCGTGGCGTGACGGTCGATTGGGCCATCTTGCTCGACGACCTCTCGTGGTGGAACCGCGACCGGGACCGTATCGCCACGCGCTGGCTGGAGAGCTACTTCCGCACGCGCACCCTCGAAGACCACAACGACTCGCAGGAGGAAAACGAGTAATGTCACTGTTCGTCGATTTCAGCGCCATTCAGTCGGTGCCGGCAGCTAATCTCAACCGTGATGATCTTGGTTCGCCGAAAACCGTGAAGTACGGCAATGCCTCACGCATCCGAGTTTCCAGCCAATCCTGGAAGCGCGCGATTCGCCATGGCGTGGAGCAGGATCTCGGAGAGAAAGCCGCCCGCACCCGTCTGGTGCCCATCAAGGTCAAAGAAGCGCTGGAACGGGATGGATGGCCGTCCGAGCTGGCCGAGTTCGCCGGGTCTCAGATCGCCACGAGCGCGGTCAAGAAGCCGCTGAAGACTGAGGCGGCCGGACATACTTCCGTGTTGCTCTTCCTCCCGGAGAGCGGTATCGAGGAGCTGACCGCCGTGTGCTCGGAGAACCGCGAGGTACTGGAGAAAGGGCAGGGCAAGAAGAACCCCGGCGCTCTGCTGCCCACCGCCCGAATTCAGGAGATCCTCAAGCGCCGCACTGCCTCCATCAGCCTGCTGGGCCGCATGCTCGCCGAGCTTCCCGGCGCCAACGTGGACGGTGCCGCCCAGGTCGCCCACGCCTTCACCACCCACGCCAGCGAGCCGCAGCGCGACTACTTCACTGCTGTGGACGACTGGCTCGGCGAGGCCGATACGGGCAGCGGCCACCTGGACACGGCCGAATTCAGCGCCGGCGTCTTCTACCGTTTCGCTTCGGTCAATGTCACCGACCTGCTGAAGAACCTGGACGACGACCGCAAGGCGGTCCGGACCGTCCTCGCGTCCTTCGCGGACCAGTTCCTGATGTCGCTGCCGCAGGCAAAGAAGAACAGCACCGCCCCGCACACCATCCCCGATCTTGCCTACCTCGCTGTGCGCACCCAGCGGCCCATCTCCATGGCTGCTGCCTTCGAGACCCCCGTCACGGCCGATCGCGCGGGCGGCTTCTCCGGACCTTCGCGTCAGGCCCTGGCCGCGTACGCGCAGGACATCAACCGGCTCACGGGCAACCGCAACCGGCCCTTCCATGGCCACGCGGGCATCACCAGCACATCTCTCGAGGGCATCGGCAAGACGTACGAGTCCTTCCCCGACCTGATCGAGGCGGCCGTGGACGTGGCCCTGCCCGAATCCGGGGATGAACAGTGAGCGGACTGCTGCTCCGGCTGGCGGGTCCCCTTCAGTCCTGGGGCGAGCGCTCGGCGTTCACCCCAGTCCGCGACAGCGCCGCGTTCCCCACACGCTCAGGACTGATCGGCATGTTCTGCGCGGCCCACGGCCGCGGCCGCGACGAGGAGGGCCTCGCTCGATACGAAGGACTGGAGTTCACTGTCCGCATCGACCGGCCCGGCGTACGACTGATCGACTACCACACCGTCGGCGGCGGACGGCCCAAGCACCTGACCGCCGCCACCAGCGGCGGCGATCACAAGGGCGATGCCGTGATTACCCGGCGCCACTACCTGGCTGACGCCGTATTCATTGTCGCCGTCGCCGGACCCGACGACGAGATTGCGCGCATCGCCGCAGCCCTCGACCAGCCGTACTGGGCCCCCTATTTGGGGCGGCGCTCCTGCCTCCCCGACGAGCCATTCCTGCTGTGTGCATCCGTGGACGACCCCGTGCGCGAACTCATGGAACGGGTGCCCCTGAGCGTCCACGAGGCCGACGACCAGCACCGACCGCCCGAGACGACGGGCGTCTCGGTGGACTTCCTCTGGGAGAAGTACCACCG
This sequence comes from Streptomyces vastus, assembly GCF_039532825.1. Classification (NCBI taxonomy): domain Bacteria; kingdom Bacillati; phylum Actinomycetota; class Actinomycetes; order Kitasatosporales; family Streptomycetaceae; genus Streptomyces; species Streptomyces vastus. The sequence goes on along the minus strand of NZ_BAAASJ010000113.1, from coordinate 153,430 downwards.
AGACCAACTGCCCGACGGGGCTGTCACACTCACCGCCAACGACGTCCCGGTCAGCTTCGCCCAGCACAGTCGCAGCCACGGCAAACGCCTCTTGTATCGCACGACTGAGCAACTACCCGAAGCCCTGCGGTCCGACCAAGCCACCCTGCACCAACGGCTCATCAGTTACGCCAAGGAGGAGGACGCGTGAGTACCGAAGCGGCCCTCGCCCGCATCCGGCTCAACCCGCACAGCCGCGAAGTACAGCGCGATCTGCGCGATGCCACCCAGATGCACAAGACCCTCATGCGCATGGTCCCCGACGACCTTGGCGACACCCCGCGTCAGGACACCGGACTGCTCTTCCGAATCGACGAGACCGAGCACGCCAGCACGCTCCTCGTCCAGGCCACAACCTCCCTTGCCCCAGACCGTCTGCCCGCCGGCTACGGCCAGACGGAGGTCAAAGACCTGGCCCCCATGTTCGCCGCTCTACGCAAGGGACTTGCTGTCCGCTACCGCATCACCGTCAACCCCGCCAAGCGCGAACGACTGCCCCTGGAGCACAAGAACAAGCGCGGCAAGATCGTTCCGCTCACCGGGGCCGAGGCCGACCAGTGGTGGACCCGCCGCGCTGCCGAGGCGGGCCTGGACCTCCACACACTGCTGCCCACCCCCCTGCGACCGGTTCGCCCCCGGGGAAAGGACGCCGCGGCCATGCGGCACAGCCTCATCCGCTACGACGGCACCGCCACCGTCATCGACCCCGACACGCTCACCCCTGCTCTCCTGGCAGGCATCGGACGAGGCAAGTCCTACGGTGCCGGCTTGCTGAGCCTCGCCCCCGCAACATCCGCGTGAGCGCCCCGAGAAGGGGCGGCGATGCCCGCAAACGCCTCGCCGCCCCGACCCTGGCCATGCTGCCGCGTGTTGCCGACTCCTTGTCCTTCCTCTACTTGGACATGGTCCGCGTCGTTCAGGACGACACCGGCGTCTGCGCCCAGATACAGGTCGACGACGACCACACCGACACCGTCTACATCCCCACCGCCGCAGTCTCATGCCTCTTGCTCGGACCCGGCGTCTCCGTCACCACCCGCGCCCTGGCCACCCTCGCCCGCCACGGCACCAGCGTCGTCTGCACCGGATCAGGCGGCGTTCGTGCCTACGCCGGAATCCTCCCCGACTCCCTCACCACCCACTGGCTCGAACAGCAAGTCAACGCCTGGGCCAATCCCGCAGCACGGCTCGATGTCGCCGTGCGCATGTACGGCATGCGTTTCGGCGACGAAGTGCCCGAGTCCATCACCCTCGCCCAACTGCGCGGCATGGAAGGCCAGCGCATGAAGGCCCTCTACCGCATCCTCGCCCAGCAGCACGGTATCGGCCGCTTCCGCCGTAACTACCACCCCGACCAATGGCAGGAACAAGACCCCGTCAACCTCGCCTTGTCCGCGGCCAACACATGCCTCTACGGCATCGTTCACGCCGCCCTGCTCGCCCTGGGCTGCTCAACAGCACTCGGCTTCGTCCACGCCGGCACCCAACACGCCTTCGTGTACGACCTCGCTGACCTGTACAAGGCCGGGACGACCTTGCCAGTCGCCTTCTCCTTGCACCAATCGACCGACCCGGAGCAGGAGGCCCGACGCAAATTCCGCGAAGAACTCCGCCTCTTCCGCCTCCTGCCCCGCATAGTCCAGGACATCCAGACGCTGCTCGGCTCCGAGGTGGACGACACCGCGGACCGTACCGAACGGCACGATGTCGACATGGTCCACCTATGGGACCCCAAGACTGGCGTCCTTCCCGCCGGGGTCAACTACGGACAAGAAGGCAGCTGACATGCCTGCCATGCTCGTCATCGCCACCACCGCCGTTCCCGACCACCTCCGAGGCGCCCTCAGCAGGTGGACCACCGAAGTCGTCCCCGGCATCTTCGTCGGCGCGGTCTCAGCCCGCGTACGCGACCAGCTGTGGGACGCGGTCACCGAAGTCGTCGGCGACGGTGCCGCCGTACTCGTCCACCCCGCCCCCACAGAACAAGGCTACGCAATCCGCACCGCCGGTACCCGCCGTCGCGTACCCATGGATTTCGACGGCCTCACCCTGATGCGCATGACGGCCGCGCCTCGACGTCCCACACTGGCAAAGGAGTTGCAAAGCCCGGGATGAAGGCCAGGTCGCGAAGTGTCCTCCCCGCCGACGCGGGGGTGTTCCGGTCCAGGCCCGCTGCGGCGTGAGTGAGCGGCGGTCCTCCCCGCCGACGCGGGGGTGTTCCGTTCGAGGCCTGGGGCGAGTCGAATACCTTGATGTCCTCCCCGCCGACGCGGGGGTGTTCCGACGCGAGAACGGACCGACGCCTTGGTGGTGGGGTCCTCCCCGCCGACGCGGGGGTGTTCCGCTGACCGACGAGGCCGCGGGCGGTCCGGCATGGTCCTCCCCGCCGACGCGGGGGTGTTCCGTCGTACGCTGCGCCCCCAACCCGGACGACGTCGTCCTCCCCGCCGACGCGGGGGTGTTCCGACGGCTCGTCAGCCACTCTGACTCTTGAGGTAGTCCTCCCCGCCGACGCGGGGGTGTTCCGCAGTTCAAGGCGGATTACGGCAGCCCGCTCACGTCCTACCCGCCGACGCGGGGGTGTTCCGGCGTCTGCGCCATCTGCAACCAGCCCGAGGCCGTCCTCCCCGCCGACGCGGGGGTGTTCCGGCGGAGACGGCGCGCCTCAGGCTGCTGGTGCAGTCCTCCCCGCCGACGCGGGGGTGTTCCGATGATGTACCGGCCCTCGTCCGAGCTGGACACGTCCTCCCCGCCGACGCGGGGGTGTTCCGTCAGTGTGTTCAGCGGAGGCGTCGATGCTCTCGTCCTCCCCGCCGACGCGGGGGTGTTCCGTGCCCTTGTCCGGAGTACTGGCGCGGGTCGCCGTCCTCCCCGCCGACGCGGGGGTGTTCCACCATGACCGTCACCCAGGCCCAGCCCGGCGTCGTCCTCCCCGCCGACGCGGGGGTGTTCCGGAACTCGCGGAGTTGAAGGAGAAGGAGAAGGCGTCCTCCCCGCCGACGCGGGGGTGTTCCGTACGCCTTCCTCGGGGTGTCGCGGGTCTCGCTGTCTTCCTCGCCGACGCGGGGGTGTTTCGATCTTCCCCAGCGTGGCCAGGGTGCACAGATCGTCTTCCTCGCCGACGCGGGGGGTGTTCCGAAGGTCCTTGACGCGTACGACGCCGCCCACCGGTTCCCCGCCGACGCGGGGGTGTTCCGCGGTATGCGGCGCGCGGAATGAGCAGGCCCGGCCGTCCCCGCTGATGCGGGGACGGCCGGCGCCGACCGCGCGGGCGGTGACGGTGCGGCGGTGGCGCGTGGGACGTTCTCGAGCGATCGTGACCAGGCGCTATATGGCGCAGAGGCGACCTTGACCAACGTCCGTGCAGGCTGATCCGCTTGGGGAGTTGGGGTGTCGAACTCGGGGGTTGCCGTTGTGGCCAGGTCGGATCTCTGTGCACCGTTACGGCTTGATGGCTGCGAAGCGATGACCGGCGGTCCCGTCGTCGGCTTGGCAGCGTGCGTGTGAGAGCCCGTCGAGGTGCGACGATCGCCGTCGTCGCCGGTGGTGGTGCGGTCACCACGATGCTCGTGGGCCTCGTCACGAACGCTGTGTCGGAACAGTCGCAGTGGCCTTCCTGGCTGGGCTGGTTGCAGGAGAACCCCTGGCTCTCGTTCGTCATCCTGGGCGTGGTCGCAGCGGGGCTGACGGGGCTGCTCGCCGCGTTGGACGATCGCCAGGTACCGGCCAGGAGCCCGGAGCCGGCGGTACGTCCGGATGACGGTGCGGGTCCGCCCGGCGCTGCCCGAGTGTTGCGGTCGCTGCCGCGCGACTCTACGGCGTTCACCAACCGTGCCGCGGAGCTGGAGTCTCTGGTGCGCTCGGTGCAGGCATCCCAGGAAAACGGCGAGGGCCTACCGGTCCATGTGATCGACGGGATGCCCGGAGTCGGGAAGACGGCCTTCGTGGTGCATGCCGGGCATGTGCTTGCCGATCGTTTCCCGGACGGTCAACTCTTCGTGAACCTGAACGGCCACACGACTGGGCGCAGCCCGGTTCAGGCTGGCGAGGCGTTGGCTTCGCTCCTCGCGGCCGTCGGCGTGCCGACGCAGCAGATACCCGTCGGCGACGATGTCGGGGCGATTACGGAAGCACGGGCCGCGATGTGGCGGAGCCGGTTTGCTGACAAGAAGGCGTTGCTGATTCTCGACAACGCAGCCAGCTATCGGCAGTTGGAGCCGTTGCTTCCCGGTGGGACCGGATGTCTGGTGCTGGTGACCAGCCGGAAGCGGCTGGCGGCGCACGAGGAGGTGGTCCTGCCGGTGGACGCTCTGCCGCGGGACCATGCGGTCGACCTGTTCGTACGGCTCAGCGGGCGGCCATCGGACATGCTCGACGAGGGCGTGTTGAACGAACTGGTGGGACTGTGTGGATACCTGCCGCTCGGTGTCTCCCTCCTCGCGGCACGGCTTCGACACCATCCATCCTGGAGTGCAGAAGACCTTCACGAGCGACTGGTGGCGGCGCAGGATCGTCTGGGAGAGCTGCGCGCCGGAGAGCGCGCCGTTACGGCGACGTTCGATCTCTCCTACCGTGATCTCACACCGGAGCGGCAACGCTTCTTCCGACAGCTCGGCTTCTACCCGGGTACCGATCTCGACGCCTACGTCGGGGCGGCGCTCGGCGCGGTCTCGGTGGCAACGGCCCGCCGGTACCTCGACGCCCTCTACGACGACAACCTGATCGACGAATATCCAGGGAGCCGCTACCGGCTTCATGACCTTTTACGCGACTACGCCCGCGGTCTTGCTGCCGAAGGAGACAGCATGGATCAGGTACAGGCCGTTCAACGCGTGTGCACCTACTACCTGGCAGCCCTCGCCGTCGCGAACGGGCGCATCGTCCGCAGCGGCGCCGTGGCGCCGCCTCCTCCGGACGGAGCTCAGCAGGTGGAGACTCCCGCCCTGCCGTCGCGTTCGGACGCCCTGAACTGGGTGGAGAACGAACGCGCCAATGTCTTGGCCTGTATCCGGCAGGCGGACTCTCTCGCCCTGCACGACGCCGTGATCCGCCTGGCCGCGGCCATGGCCCCCTTCCTGCGCCAGTCCGGCCCCTGGGACCAGGCCGTCGGACTCCACCGGACCGCCGCCGAGGCCGCCCGTCAGACCGGTGATCAGCAAGCCCTGGCCGACGCCCTCGCCGAGCTCGGCGTCGTACGCCGTTTCATGGCCGCCTACCCCGAGGCGACCGAGGCCCTGAGCGAAGCGGTGACGCAGTACGACGCCGTCGGTGACCGCCGCGGCAAGGCGAACGCCCTGAACCAGGCCGGCATCGTCTGGTACCTGACCGCGGACAACGAAGACGCGGCCCGCGCCCAGACCGAAGCCCTTGCCCTCTATCGTGAGGTCGGAGACCGACTCGGCCAGGCGAACGCGCTCGCGGACCTCGGCATGGTGCGCCGGCAGATGAGTGACTTCGACGCGGCCGTGGAGGCGCAGAGCGAAGCCCTGTCGATCTACCGCGAGCTCGGCGACCGATACGGGGAAGGGAACTCCCTGCGGGACCTGGGCGTCGTGCACTGCCTCATGGGCGCGTACGACGTAGCCGTACAGCACCACCAGGAAGCATTCGACATCTACGTCGAGCTGGACGATCGCCTACACCAGGCGTACGCACTCAACGAGTTGGGCGTCGTACGGCGGCTGCCCGGTGATCTCGAAGGAGCACGAGACGCCCACACGCAGGCGTTGGAGTACTACACCGAGCTCGGCGACCGGTTCGGCCGTGCCAACAGCATCCGCCACATCGGGACCCTGGACCGTCTCTCCGGCGACGGGCCAAACGCGATCCGCGCGCTCCAGGAGGCCCTGGATGCGTACCGGGACCTCGGCAGCCGCGGCGGGGAAGCCGCCTCGCTCAGCGAGTTGGGCGCGGCGCGCGGCATGGTCGGTGAGCAGGACAGTGCCGTCGAGGCGTTCCAGCGGAGCCTGGAGATTCTGCGCCAGCTGGGCGATCGCTGTGGTGAGGCCGAAGTCCTGAACCACTGGGGAGCTCTACTGCGTACCTCCGGCAACGAGGCGCAGGCGCGTGGCCACTTCGAGCAAGCCCTCCGGTTGGCGCGAGACGTTCGCTGCCCTCTGGAAGAAGCTCGGGCGCTGGAAGGCGTCGGCCGCTGCGACTTGGGGATCGACGGGTCTACAGAGGCTGCTGAGTTGCTGCGGGAAGCGATCACCGTCTATCGGAGCTTGGGCGCGGGCGCCTCGGCCGACGAGGTCGAACGGCTCCTGGCGTCACGGGCAGGATGAGCAGCCCGCATGGCTGATTTCGCCGTGTCGCGGTATGTGGCCGCACTGCTACGTTGTGGCTTCGCTTTGCGCTTGAACTACCGCGAACCGGTCCTGAGGCACGTTGATCACGAGGAGCGTCGAATGCCGTCACGCACGCCCGTTCCCGCGTCGCAGGTCATGGGCCACACCAGTCCGGTCAGCTCGGAGACCGCTCCAACAACCGCGGTTCTGGACCGTGTTGCCGCCCGCGTACAGCAACGGCTTGCGGCCGAGCAGACCGCTGCACGCCGCACCGGAGACGGTTCCCACTCCGCCTCCCTCATCTGGCCTTGGCCGCTGTGAGCGCACGCGCTCGATGACTCAGTACGAAGGCGCCGTTCCCTTCCGGACGTTCATCCTCAAGGTCGCCAACCGCTGCAACATCGACTGCGATTACTGCTTCGTCTTCAACTCCAAGGACCAAGCGGCGCGGTACCTGCCCGCCCGCATGGATCTGGACGTCGCCCGAGTCGCCGCACGCCGGATCGGTGAGCACGCTCGCACGCACAAGCTGTCGTCCGTGCACGTCGTACTGCACGGAGGCGAGCCGCTGCTCGCCGGTATCCGGCACCTGGCCGACCTCCTGGCCATCATCCGGGACGGAATCCCGGCGCACACGGAGGTCCACTTCGAACTTCAGACCAACGGCACGCTGCTTTCCGAGGCATGGCTGGATCTCTTCGAGCGATACGAGGTGGCCGTGGGCGTCAGCCTCGACGGGCCGCCGGCCGCGAACGACCGGCACCGCCTGACCCTCGTCGGTCGCTCCAGCGCCGCACCGGCCGTACACGGCATCGAACTCCTACGTACCCGGCCGCACCTTTTCGCGGGCCTGCTTGCCGTCGTGGACCTGGCCAATGACCCGGTAGAAGTGCATGACTACCTGGCCTCGTTCGAGCCACCGACGATCGACTTCAACCTCCCGCACGGCACGCACGACGACCCGCCGTACCGCACCGACCCGGACGTTCCCGAGTACGGACTCTGGATGAGCAGGGTGTACGACGCCTGGCTCGCCCACCCTGAGTACCAGCACACCGTTCGGATGCTCGAGGACATCGTCGCGCTCAGCTCCGGGGTTCGGAGTTCCGTGGAATCGCTCGGCTTGGCTCCGCCGTCCAGCGTCGTGATCGAGTCCGACGGTGCGATCGAAGGCGTTGACACCCTGCGGGCCGTCGAAGAGGGGGAGTCCGCTCTCGGGCATCACCTCTCCAGCTGCTCCTTCGACCAGGTCCTGAATCACCCGAAGCTCCTGCACCGCCAGGATGTTGTGAGTTCACTGGCCGTGGAGTGTCAGAGGTGCCCGCTGGTCGAGGTGTGCGGTGGCGGCTATCTCCCGCACCGTTTCAGTACCGGGCGCGGCTACCAGAATCCCTCCGTCTACTGCGCGGATCTGGAGTACCTGATACGGCATGTCCAAGGGTCCCTACGGGAGTACGGCTGGAACCTCCACGAGTCAGCCGCCCCTGCGCCGTAGCCGCGTACCGCCGTGCCGATACGAGAGACCACGCGTTGGAGCAATCAAGTGAAGTCGACGAACAGCAACGGGAGAAGCAGATGGGTGTGACGATCCGGCCCGCAGAGAAGCGGGACGTCCAGGTCGTGGCCGAGCTGATCGAGGAGATCGAGCGGTACTACGGAGCGACCGAGTTCCAGCCGATCGACGAGCGCATCTCCCAAGTGGAGGAAGCCCTCTTCGGCTCGCCTCCACTGGCGTCCGCCCTGCTCGTTGAGGATGAGGCCGGGAACATCGTCGGCCTAGCGGCGTACTCGTTCCTCTGGCCGGCCGCAGGGTCCTCACACTCCCTGTTCCTCAAGGAGCTCTACGTCCGCGACACCCTTCGTCGACAGGGCATCGGCGCCCGCCTCATGGATGAACTCCGCGCGGTGGCAGCCAAGCGCCCTGGTTGCAGCCGCGTCGAGTGGATGGCGGACCGCGAAAACCCGGGTGCGCCAGCGTTCTACAGGTCGCTGGGGTTCTCCGAGTGCGACGGGAAGATCGTCTATCGAGTCGACGCCGGAGCGGCCTGAGAATGAGCAAGGCCGTGACGGAAGAGCGTTGCGAGCGGTGCGACTTCATCATCGGGATGGGGTGTGCCTGCCCACCGGATGGCGCCGTGCCGAAGGCAGCACAACCAGCGCCCCATAAGCGACAGGAGTGGCGGCGCTTCCCAGCCGACACCATCCTCATCTCCGCTACGCAGTACGCGCACCTGCCGGGCGCGTGCGGCCACCCCACCGAGGAGTTGGTGACGCCGCCGCGTTGGGGCTGGATTCCTGATCCGGCGCCCGGGCTCTGGGACCGTCTCGGCCCCAGCTATCCCGCAGTCGCGACGCAAGGCAACACCTCACGACGCGCGATCAAGCGGTGCCCGGAGTGCGAAGCAGCCCTGTCCTGAGGCGGAATCGTCAGACGGCCACGCTCAGCAGGACGTCGGTAAGGCGATCCGCCGCGTCCGGACGTCCCAGACCGCGGGCCTGCTGGGCCATGTGCTGGCGCTGCTCGGCTGAGCCGAGGATTGGGCCGACCGCCGCGCGGAGACCTTCCGCGGTCACCGCGTCCTTCAGCAGGCCGACCGCGGCCCCCGCCGCCTGAAGATGCAGCGCGTTGTGCTCCTGCTCGTTGCCCGCCGAAGTCGCGAGCGGAATGAGCACGGACGGCTTACCGAGAGCCGTGAGCTCAGCGATCGTGCCCGCGCCGCTACGGGAGATGACGACGTCAGCGAGGGCCAGTACGTCGGGAAGTTCCGGCCCGACGAAATCGGTGACCAGGTAGCGATGCCGGACGTCGTCCGGGAGCTCGGCGGCGTACCTGCGGGATTCCTCGATGGAGGTGGCGCCGCACTGGTGAATGACGTTGGCCTGGTTGAGCAGCCACGGCAAAACCGCGCGGACCACAGTGTTGATCTGGACCGAGCCCTGGGCTCCGCCCGTGATGTACACCGTCGGAAGGCTCCGGTCGAAGCCGGTGAGGCCAAGCGCACTGATCGCCTTGTCCGCCTGGCCAGTCAGGACTTCGGGGCGTACAGGGTTGCCAGTGACGACCGCCGAATCGCGCACCGAATCCGGCAGCAGCGGCAGCGTCGACTCGGACGAAACAGCAATCCGGGTGGCGGCGCGAGCCAAGGCCCGGTTGGCCAGGCCCAGCCGGACCGTCTGCTCGTGAATGACCAGCGGACGTCGGCAGAACTTGGCTGCCAAGCCGACCGGAACGGCTACGTAACCCCCGGTCGACAGCACCACATCCGGCCGGAAGTCGGAGACGATCGTACGAGCCTGCGCGGCGCCCAGCGGGACGCGGCCCATGTCCTTGATGTTGGCCGGGGAGGCCAGCTTGAGCGGGTTGCTGGAGCGGCGGATCTTGCCGGTCGCGACCGTCTTGAACGGGATGCCCTCGCGCTCGGTGACCCGCGCCTCCAGACCAGCCGCCGTGCCGACCCACAGCACGTCCAGGCCGATGCCCAGGCGGGCGAGCCGTGCGCTGGTCGTGCGGATCGCGGTGAGCGCGGGGTAAGTGTGGCCGCCGGTCCCGCCGCCCGTGACGATCAGCCGGAAGGGTCGGCCGAGGGCGGCGAGGCGGCGGTCGAGGTCAGCACTGGTCACGTTGTGGGGGGTTCCGTTCCGGCGGGCGCCGGGGCGCTGCCCGGGCCGGGAGACATTCGGACTTGCCGGACGATATCAGGCAGGCGGACCTTCGTGAGGAGCCGTCCAACACCCCAGGGAGTAGCGCCGAATTGACGCAGGTACGTGTTCAAAGTGCGCTGCTGGGCGGGGGTGAGGACGAATTCCCGTACGCCTTCTACGGAGCGTCGGAAGCGGCGGAGATCACGTACGTCCTCCCGTCGTTGCGCAGCTCCCAGGAAGAGGGCGAGGTTGAAGCCCGCAGTCTGACGCAGGACCGCCGGTGGGTCGACGCGGAAGATCTCGGAGAGCATCAGGCGGTGGTACTCGGCGCCCTCTTGCACCAGCGCCTCAATCAGGCTGCCGCCGCCCACGCCGACGCGCGCCTCACGCAGGGCGGCCAGACAGGCGCGAGCGGCCAGGTCCGCGGTGTCCTGCAGAGCCTCGGAGATGATGCGGGTCCGGTAGGTGTAGAGCAGGTTGTTGCCCAGGTGGCCTTCGATGTATTCGTCGATGTGCTCGGTCGCGTGCGTGAGCAGCGCGGTGCGGTCGTCCCACAGCTGTTCGTCCGTCTCCGCCTCGAACTCCTTCAGCACGGCCGTCAGCGTCGGGCCGTGCCCCATCGACCGTGCCAGCTCCAGCCAGCGCATGGGTGACACGCCGTGCGCTCGCAGGAGAGCCAGGAGTACGGCGAAGACACCGCCGTTGTAGAGCGAGGCCAGGAACAGGTTCATCACCCGGCATTCCCGGTAGTCCTCGTACGGCATGTCGGGGACCGTGACGCATACCTCGTCCACCTCGGCAGCCCGCAGCTCCTCACCCAGCACGTTGTAGGCGCCGTAACAGCGCGGCATGGCCCGCCACTTGGTGACCAGCCCGTGCTCGCGGCGGTAGGCGTCCGTGCACATCTCGCTGCCCGGCAGGAGGGTCAGCTGGAACATGTTCAGGCGGTCGAAGCCTGCGTCCACGAGCTGGCGCAGCGTGCCGAGGTGCTTGGTCTTGGAGTCGCCGGGCAGGGCGAGGATGACCTCGCTGTACGTACCGGCTCCCGCGTCCGAGGCGGCGAGGGCGATGTCCATGAGCTTGCCGGCGTCGATGTTCGACCGGGCGATCCTGCGCAGGACGTCGGGGTCGAGGGACTGCACGGCGCCCGACAGGCTGATCGCGCCTGGCACTTGGGAGACGGCGGATAGGACTCGGTCGCGCTGGTTCTTGCCGGTGGTGACGTTGACGACGCGCGGCCAGCCGTAGAGCTGCTGGCATTCGGCGATCACCCGGCAGGTGCCGTGGTCGTCGGGGTACATGCCGAAGTTGCTGTCGGTGATGAGGAGTTCGTTGCGGGCGGTCCCCGCTTCGACCAGGGGCTTCATGCGGTGGCCGATGTAGTGCAGTTCGTCGCGGATTTGCTCGGCGTGCTTCTTGGCGACCCGCTGGAAGTACGACGTTCCTTCCTGGCAGAAGGTGCACTTGAACGGGCAGCCACGGTTCGTCTGCACGGTGGGGACGAGCCTGCCGTCGAAGAACTCGTCCATGAGGCCAGCGACGTACGGGGACGGCACGACGGACAGGTCGTGGATGCGCAGCCGCGGGCGCGGGGCATGGAGTATCCCGTCGTCGCCGAGGCAGTGCACCCCGTCGACGTGTCCGCGGATCTCGGCGCGGTCGACGTCGTTGAGGGTGCGAAGGAGGTCGGCGAACGCGGGCTCGCCCTCACCATCGATGTAGAAGTCGACCTTCCCAGCGAGGCGCTCATGCCAGAACTCGTTTTGCTCGGGGCGGCGGAGCGGGTAGTGCGGGCCACCGAAGACGACCGTCGTATGTGGGAAGTGCCGCTTGATCAGCTCGGCGAATGCGAGCGAGAGTTGGCTGTTCCAGATGTAGTGCGAGAACCCGATCACGTCGGGCGGCCCGTCCGCCTCCAGAGCGGCTGCCAGCGCCTCGGGGTACTTGAAGATCCGTACGGGGTGGACGAGGTCCATCTTCGTCGCGGCGTAGGTGGCCAGGCCCGCGATCGCCTGCGGCATCGTCTCTGCGGAGATCGTCTGCTGGGTGTACGTGAGGTCGGCCAGCCACACCGTCAGCGTGACCCGCGGCCGTGTGGACGAGACGACGGTCGGTGTCGGCAGGGGGACGGCTGTCGTCATGACAGGACCTCCTCGCGGCGCAGGAAGATCTGCAGGAGCAGCCGGCGCTCGTCCGCGGGCACGTCCTCCTGGCCGTCGCCGAGGGCCTCACGGCCGTGGCAGCTCAGGTGCTGGTTGACGATCAGCAGGTCGCCGCGGCCGAGCGGGAACCGCCGCTGCCCGCTGATGAGTTCACGTTCCAGGGCGCGAGCAGCCTTGGTGTACGGGTCGTCGGGGTCGGCGTCGGCGAGCATCTTCGCCGTGAAACGGACGAAGCCTCCCAGCGGCGAGTGTCCGTCGATGATGGGGAAGGGCTTCCATTCCTCGCCGACGCCGGTCAGTTCGTAGAAGTCGCCGTCCTCGTACCTCGGGTGGGTGAGCAGCTCGGCGTCCACGTAGCTGAGACGGTCCACGGCTCGGCGGACCTGCGAGACGAGGCTGTGGCCTTGCCCCTTCGGATCGAGGACGTACGCAGAGCAGCGCACTGTAGTCGGGCGGCCAGGTGGAGTTGACGATGTCCAGGTGCATCGGGTTGTAACCGGCACCAGTCGCGCGCATCGGATCCTTCGCCAGATTGGTGCCGAGAGGCTTCCACAATGGCCAGCGGTCGAAGGCACGCAGGGGCCTGGCGATCAGGGAGAGCAGCGCGGTGATGACGCGGACGTCGTACTGGATGCCGGTGGCATCGAGGAGTTCGGCCAACTCCAGGACGGCGAAACCGTCACCGTCCGGGGTGTTCAGCAGCCGGTCACACATGGCGGCGAACTCCGGAACGTGCGGAAGGTCCGCCATGGCCTGGCGGTAAGCGGTCATCGTCGCAGCGGACAGCAGGCCGTCGGTGAGCTGCCAGTCAGGCAGGGACGACGCGCAATGCGCCAGGCCGGCGACGAGGTCCTTCGGCAGTTTCACCCGGTATTCGGGCAGCGGTGGTGTCGACATGGCACTCCTCGAATCGGAGATGTGTGGTGAAGGGCGGTGTACGGGGAGGAACGGGGCACGCGGCGATCAGGACGGGAAGACACACCAGGCGACGGTTCCGTCGTCGGTGAAGCCCCAACTGCCGCCCAGCTCGTCGACGAGGGCGTCCACGAGCCAGAGGCCACGTCCGCTCTCCTCGTCCGGGCCGACTCGCTTCGAGCGGGGGATGCCGGACGGCGAGTGGTCGTTGACCTCGAGGCGCACCTGACCGTCGACGTGTCTCAGACGGAGTCCGACCGTCGTGCTGCGTCCGTGGAGGACCGCGTTGGTGATCAGCTCCGAGATCACCACCTCCGCGGATTCGACCCGTGTCGCCTGCACGCGGCAGACGTTCCGGAGCCAGGTGATGCCGATACGCCGGGCGTGCTCGACGCGTGACGCATCTCGTACGAAGGCGACGTCTACGGAGGAGTGCTGGTGCTCGTGGTGCTCCTCGAAGTGTTCTTCGTGCTCTGCGGCTGGATGAGTCGCGGATGTGGCGCAGGCGCCTGCAGCGAGCGCGGGAGCTGCTGAGGCTGTCGTCGGAACTGCAGGCACCATCGCCCAGTCCTTCCGCAGGTGAGGGGAGACCGGGAGCGCAGAGGCGCTCTCCATGGCCCAATCACCGTGCCCCGTGGGAAAGTTGCTTCGCAACGAAAAGGCTCTAGAAATTTCTTCGAGAACGAAAGTGGCACATGACACCGCAAGCGCATGGTCTGTTGCAGCGCGCATATGGCGTGTCAGACTGCGCGCATCGCGGCTTCGGCGAACGCATGCGATGGAAGGGCGAACACATGGCGGCCAAACCCAGACCGACCGTGCGGCGCATCGAACTCGGTTACGAGTTGCGGCAGTTGCGCGAGCAGGCAGGGATGACGCTCGAGGACGTCGTCGGAAGCGGCGCAGTCAAGGGCTTGTACGTCACCAAGCTGCACCGCGTCGAGAAGGGGCTTCAGGACCTCCGCAGTGCTGGCGATCTACGCGCCCTTCTGGAGCTGTACGGCGTCACCGACGACGGCGACGTGGAGCAACTGCTGGGGATCCAGCGGGACGGCGCGAGTCAGGACTGGTGGACGCCCTTCCGATCCACGATGCCGTCGGGCATGCCTCGCTTCGTCGGGATCGAGACGGCCGCACGGGAGACGTGGGCCTTCCACCCAGCGCTCGTACTCGGACTGCTGCAGACCCAGGCGTACGCCCGCGCGCTGTACGAACTCGCGAAGCCGATCGAGGAGACCACCAGCGAGTTCATCGACAAGAACATCCAGGTCCGCATCAAGCGGAAGGAATTCCTCACCAGGGACGAGGAGCCCCTGCGACTGAGAGCCGTTCTGTACGAACCGGCCCTGCGGTACGTGGTCGGCGACACGGACGTGATGCGGGAGCAGTACGACGAGATCGCCAGGCTGGCGTCCCTGCCCAACGTGAGCGTTCAGGTCCTTCCCCAGACCCTTCGGGGATACCTGTCCGTGCACGACTTCAGCATCCTGCACCTGGACGACGGCATGCCGACCTCGGTGCAGGTGGACAACGCGTGGAGCGCCACGTCGGTCTCCGACAAGCAACGCGAAGTCGGACGGTTCACCCGCAAGTTCAACGCCCTCACGGCGTCCGCGCTGCCGCCGGAGGACACGCCCGAGTTCCTGCAACAACTCATGCGAGAGATCACCAAATGACCCACACCCGTACCCACATGGCCCCCGAGTTCACCGGCGCCGGAGCGCGCTGGTTCAAGTCGTCGTACTCAGACGGCGCCGGCAACAACTGCGTGGAGGTCGCGGACCTGACTGACACGGCGTACGTCGGCATTGCGATCCGGGACAGCAAGGTCTCCCAGGGGGCTGCGCTGCTTGTCGGTCGTGATTCGTTCTCGGCGTTCGTCGAGGGCATTCGGCAAGGACGGTAAGAAGGGGCCCCTGCTGCTGGGGGCCTCGTACCGTACTCGTTGCCGTGCCGCCGGGAGGAGTGGGCGCTCGGCTAGCCACGGCTCGAGTCGTAACCCCATCGAGGTCGGCCGTCTTTGCCCATAAAGCATTTGGCGGGGTCTCCGTTTTCGGCGGTGCCGAGCGTGCCGACAGGGGAGCATGCATATCCGAACTGGATGCCTGTCTCGCCACCAGAGCTGCTCTCGCCGCTGGTCCCGCTGCTGCCAGAGCCGTTGCCGCTGCCTGCGGGGGGCTGTGCAGTGACGGTCACCTTCATCGTCTTTGTCACGGTGACCGTGGGCGCGGGCTTCGCCTTCGCCTTCGCGGTTGCGGTTGCTGTCACAGTGACGGTCGGGCCGGGGCTTGCCGCCGCGGGTTCCGCGTCGTCGGTCGTGCCGCCGTCGCGGCTGGCACCGGCGACGATGCCGAGCAGGTAGACAAGGAAGAACGCGAAGACGAGCGCGGGCAGGACGTACCTCTTGCGTGCCCACATCGGGGTCGGACGCGGTGGCTGCGGTCTGGGCGGCCACGTGTACGGGTTGGTCATCTGGTCCCCCTGCGGGCGCTCTGGAGGGGATGACCGTACTGCCCGGGAGACAATGTGTTGGCTATCAGGGGGAATAGTGACTTTCCTGTGATGGCCGGTCAGTCTCGCTCACGCAGAACACCTGGCTTGGACTCCGGACGCGGCTGGCCTGCGCCTGGGCAACCAACCTGCCTTCGGGAGGTCTCACTTACGATCACGAGGATGACCAGTCGTCTGTCATGCCGAAGGGGCATTCATGGCCGAGCTTGTCCGGCAGCAACACGTTGATGCGGATGTGGAGTACCACGGCTTCGGATTCCAGGAGTCTGACGACGGCGATCTGCCGGTCCCGTTCCCTGACGACTTCGCGGACGGAGTATTCCTGAACGCCTTCCCAGGCCGTCTCGACATCTACAGTGCCGGCCACACGCACACCGCCTCGGTCACCGTGGAGGTGTGGGACGGGGAGCCGCCCGTACAAGATCCTTCACGATGGGATGAGCAAGCCGAGGCCGACTTCGAGTCGACCAGCGGTGAAGTGGCCGTGTGGTCCATGGGCCTGGGCCGCGCCGATGACGCGATCGCGCTGGCCGACGCGGGGGGCTCCTGGCGTGTGCGGGTGAGTTGCACCGGGCGCAGCGAGGCCGCAGCCCTGTCGGAACAAGAAGGTACTGGCGAAGGCGTGGAGAAGTACCTCGTGCAGTTCTGGCCCGCCAAGACCTGAACGTAAGAAGGGCGGGGGTGCCCGCAGCGCGGTCAACCCCCGCCCTGGACGGTGCTAGGAGACGATCTTCACGATGAAGCCGTCGTCCATCCCGTCGATGATCCGGTTCTTGGCGTAGAAGCTGAGCAGCAGGTTGCCGCCCGCACCGTTGTCCGCCTTCGCTATCGGTTTCACGGAGAAGTTGAACTTCTTCGCGTCCGCGTCGTAATCGTGCTCCGCTCCACCCTCATACGTGGTGGCGAAGGGGTACTCGTCGCACTCCCGAGTTGCCCCCTGCGTGTAGTTGGCGCCCCAGTACCGCTTGCATTGCTTGACCGATGCCTTGCGGTTGTCATCCCGGCGAGTCTTGTTCACCGTCCGGTGCAGCGGGTCCTTGACTGTCTGACCGGGCACCTTCTTCGCCGACATGTACGGCTTGGTGTCCTCCGGCTTGGTGAACGCCGTCTTGATGTGCTGTGCGACTGCACGCTCCTCGGCTCCGGCCTTCGCGCTGTAGGTCAGCGTCCCCACGTAGCTGAACGTCGCAGCGCCCTTCTTTTCGGGGTTGCCACCGCCCGTGGAATTGGCCAGGTACTTCGCGGCGTCCCAGCGCGGTGCCAGCATGAAGAGATCACCCTGGAGATTGCCGTTGAGCCTGACGCCGGGTGGCGGCGTGATGGTGATGGAGGGCTCGTACACCGCGAACACCAGATCCGTGGCACCGCCGCTGCCCTGGCCGGGCTTGGCGTTTACCGTTTCACTGAACGTACGCAGGGCCTTCAGCTCGGTGAAGGTCTTCGTTCCGGGCATGGTGCCGCCCCGGCTGTAGTTGACCCCGGACGGCCAGCTTTGGGGAATCTTGCCCTTGGTACCGATCTTCAAGGCAGCGACCTGGGCGGTGCCCGTCGCCGTCATGTCGGTGAAGTAGTACTGGAAGTTGATGGTGCGACTGTTCTTGGCGATCGTTCCCACGACTCGGACGTCGAACTTGCTCGCGCCGGTGGGCCTACCGTTGATGATCCAGGTCTGCACGAACGAAGCACCCGAGCAGACCGCGAACCGGGATTTCAAGTAGAACTTTTTGGTGGTGCCCAGGCCCTTCTTGCACTCGTCGAACGTCATCGCGCGGGCCGGTTCCGGTGCCGCGATCATTGGCGTCGGCCCGGACGGCGAATCCACGGGTGTGGACTGGGACGCCTGGCGAGCCAGTGGTGCGTACGACGCAGCGGGCCCTGTCGTCTCCTGCGGCAGCTGCGCAACCGGCTCCGCATTCTGGGCAACGTCCCGCAAGCGATCAATGCCGCGCTCACTCTGCAGCTCCTCGAGCGATGGCGTCGCCGAACCGAGCGGCAGGACGTACGACTCGACCTCTGGATCAGCCGAAGTGTCTGCCTGTGCCATGGACGGCGCCGCCGCCGACAGCAGAGCGACCGCAGTCGTCACGGTGAGCGCCTGTCTGCGGGCGCGCCTGAACCACGGTATGTGCATGGTGAAACCCCCGAACTCCTGTGATGCCGGACCCAAAGTCCGAACACTTGGCCAGGGGAAGAACTATCGATCGAGTGATCACAAGTGCGATCGACACGCCGCATGTGGCGAGATCAGAGCGGCTTGTTGGCCGAGATCACCATGCTGCTGGCGCACATCCAGCGTTCGGGCAACCGGTCTCCCTAGGCAGGCCGTGGAGACCGAGCCTGGTGCCGAGGTCTAGGCTCCGCCGGTGACGACACCGAACCGCTTCCAATTGCGCTTCGACGGCCGCTCGTACGCCGTCGTGGTCAATGGCCAGGACGTGAGCGAGCACGTCGCCGCCGTAGACGTGCATGCCGTCCCTCACGACCTGCCACGCGTCGTATTGCATCTGCGCCCAACCGGGGCATGGCCTACTGAACTGGACCTCCTGGCCCGGGTGGAGGTCGGCGTATCGCCAGAACCCGGTCCAGCTGCTGCCGCCTTCCTGGAGGCACTGGACCCGTTGGAGTTGGAACGCGCGGCTCTTGGGCGTATGGATCTGGAGAACGTGTCAGGTGGGGGTACGGCCGCGGTACTGCGGCAGCTGGCGGAGTGGGCTCGTGGCGCTTGATTTGTCCGGCGTGCGTCGGGTCGTGGAGAAGCTGCTTGATGACGAGCTTCAGTTGTGGCGGGATGCCGATGGGAGTGCAGGCGATGAACTCGATCAGGAAACAGGGGAGTTGAAGCCGCGTGGCTCTGCTTCCGTTCTCGTTTGGGCGGGTGTCGGCGCCGTTGTGCGCCAGGGGCAGCTCAGCCTCGTCCCGCCTCTCGATGCGTCTGTCGCGCCGCAGGTCGCGTCCACCGCGTATCAGGGGCTGCTACCCCTGTCCGCGCCGCCGGTGCTGCTCGATGACGTGCTGAGCGTTTCCCGCCCAGTGCGTGATCCGCTGCTTGTTGGTCGGCGGTTTCGCGTGGCTGACGTCGGTGTCGGTACCTATGCCGTCGTACGAGTCCTGCGGCTGGACCCCGTTGAGGAGCACGTTGCCGACTCGACTGGGTGTTGACCTCGTCGGGATCGCTGCCCGCTTCACGCACTACGTCAAGGACGGCAACCCGGACTCCCCGGGAACCTTCTTCGTGAACAGCATGCGGGACTGGTTCAACTCGATGTGGAAGCTGCTCGCGGAGTAGCAGCCAAAAGCGTCCGGGCAGCGGTGAACACCGGGGCGTGCGAAGCGACTACCCAGTCCGCGCCGCCTTGTCTCATCTCCCGCATACGCGCCGCGTCGTGGGTGTAGCCGAGAAATCGGACGCCCGCCTTCTGGGCCGCCTCCAGGTCGGTGAGCTGGTCCCCGATCATGAGGGCGCCGGAGGGGGCCAGACCCTCCAGGCACTTCAGTGCGCGGAGCAACGAATCGGGGTGCGGCTTCATATGGCCCGGCTCGTGCGGATCCCGGCCGCAGACATCCACGAACTTCGACTGGAGCTGCTCACGCTCGAGGTACTCACACACGGGACCCTCGGCGTTGTTGCTCACCACCACCAGACGCTTGCAGAGAGCGGTCAGTGCGTCCAGTAGCGGTTCGAGGTCCGGGGCGGCCTCGGCAGTGGCGACGGCGGCGTATTCGTGCCGCGTGACAATTCTGTGTGCCAGGTCGAGCGGCATGTGGCTGAGAGGGACGGGTGACCTCCGCTTGTACATGTCCCTGAGCGCCAGGAGGATGCCGTGCGAGTCGTCGCAGTCCTCGACCACCTGGTCCAGTACGCCCCACTCCTCGCGCGCCATGGCCTTGATCTCCTCGGCGATGTGCGCGGTCGGTGCCGGGCCGAACAGGTCGCAGATCGTGCCGTCGAAGGCGACGAGCACCGCGTCCACTTCTTCCAACAGCCCGCATAGGGCCTCTTGTTGACGTGGATCGCCGCTCGGGGGCCTCTTGGTCGTCACACGGCCAGTGTGGACCACCGGAGCCTGTACAGGCTTTCGTGTGCGCATGGCTCGTCGAATCCGAACGCCTTGGGGGTGATCAGAAAGACCCGACCAACGTACGGATGTCGCGTTCGATGGGGGCCATAAGAGGGTGGTACGTGACTTGATCTCTAACTCACGTACCACCCTCTGTGGCGCACTCTTGTACCCGGCCATGTGCCCGGCCCTCATCTCCACTTCCAGGACCTCGAACGCCTCCCGGATCGCCCGGTGCAGGGCGAGGCCGCTGCTGAGGTGGCTCACGTCAGGAGCAAGAGGTGGTCCCCTTATTGCGAGATCACGACGGGCAGCCTGCTGGACGGTTGGGGGAGATCATGAATCGAGTGAAATACGTGCCGTCGTTGCGTCGCACGCCGAACTCCACGTAGCAGCGGAAGCCGCTGTCTGCGGCCACGACGGTCGCTGAACCTGGTCCCGCAGTCCTGCGCGCCGTTTGGCGCACTGGGCCGTTCCACCTCTCGACGTAGACAATGCGGATTCGCGAACTACAATTCCCGGTTCCGGACGAGGCGGTTGCGATGAGGCCCGAAGGCGACCCGGGCGCTCCGCCCAGCGGCACGAACGAGCCGTGGGACTCAGCGCACTGATTGGTTCCCAGACGGACGTTATTGTCGTCGTACTGAATGGTCCGGTCTCCGGAGGCCGCCTGCGCCGGCGCCACCACCAGCGATGCTGAGGTCCCGACTGCCAGGACTGCCGCCATCCCGGCGAGTGCTCGTTTCATCCCATGAATTCTTACCTTCCTTGCAAGGGTCGGCTGGATCGTTCGCACTAGGTGTAGCGGCTCAGGAATTGTTCGGGTTCGGAGCAGTGGTCCGAACAAACAAATCCTGAAAATGTGGCGGGCTGCCACGGCGCTCGTGAGCCAAGTCAGCGAGTCATGTCGCTCAGTCACAGGTGAGGTGGGTGCGGGCTGAGCGGCGGCATTAGGCTCCGCCATGCCCAACCTGAACCCGCACCCCAACGCACATCCCGAGGCTGCCGCCTTCCGCGACCCGATTGAGCTTGCTGCGGCGCTTGCTCGGCTGGGCCCGGCCGTACGAGCACGGACGCGGGCGATCACCCGGCATCACGCCATGCTGCTGCAGGTTCGGATCCAGAAGAACGCTTCCGGGCGGCCTGGACCGAACGTCATCACCGGGCAGTACCGGGCGTCTTGGGATGTCACGGTGACCGCGGCCGGTGGGTGGGTTAGCGCCGTGGTGTTCACGGATGCTCCGCAGTCGCGGCGGCTGGAGTACGGATTCGTCGGCGTCGACCGCTTGGGGCGTCAGTACCGGCAGCCGCCCTACCCGCACATCGAGCCGGCGTTTCGGCAGACCGAGCCCGGCTTTCTGGAGGCCCTGCGTACGGGGGTGCTGCCGCGATGAGTCCGCCGAGGCTGCCATTGACTCGGGCGCTCCTTGGCATGCTCGCTGTCGGTACCGGGCGGCCGTGCGGGCTCGCGGTGCTGCCGCGGGCTGCGGACGGGAAGCCCGCGGCCTTCCCGTACCTGATCCTCGACAGTCTGCCCGGCGAGTTCTCCGGGCCGTCGTTTGCCGACTGGCAGGCCGACGCGGCCTGGACGTACCAGGCGACCAGCGTCGGAGAGCGGGCCGATCAGGTGCAGTGGCTCGGCGACCGCATCCGTGCGGTGCTCTTCGAGCGCAACGGCGGTGGGTGGCGTACGGAGATCACGGCTCCCGGACTGCGGGTCATCGACCGGGAGTTGACGTACGACGCCGATGGAGAACCGGTTGACGGTTCGCAGGGCAGTATCGTTACCTACGTGCAGCGGTTCACGATCACCGTGACGCCCGCCGCTTGAACCACCTCTTCTCACCGCGGAGCCATGCGGACGCCCGGCCGACGAGCCCGGCGCAACCCCCTGTTTTTGGGAGTGGCCCGTGACTCAGCAGCGCTTCATGCGGCGCGGCATCACCAAGATCCTCTGGTTGAAGAGCATTGCCTCAGATGACCTGATTCCGACCCGTACGGAGATCTCGGCCCCCAACGCCACTGACCTGACCGAGGCGATCAGCGACGTTGACGGCTGGTCGTTGACGAACGAGGCGATCGAGACGCCGGATATGGCGTCGACGTTCACCTCTTCCATTCCCGGCAACGACAAGGCCGACAACTCCTCGATCACCTTCTACGAGGACCAGTTCAGCGACACCATGGAGACGCTGCTGCCCAAAGGCGCGGTCGGCTATGTGGTGTTCCTGCGCAAGGGTGACATCCCCGGATCGAAGTCGATGGACAGCTTCCCCGTCCAGGTCGCCTCGCGCACCGCGCAGTACAACGCGGGCAACGAGGCTGCCAAGTTCCAGGGCATCTTCACGATCACCTCGCCGCCGGCCCTCGATGCACCCGTCCCGCCTGCCGCGGCTGAGACGGGCGCCGGAACCAGCACTGTCGCCAGCGCTGCCACCAGGAAGAAGGCCCTCTGATGGCCGCCGCGAAGAGCCAGGAGGCCGCGGCGTGGGAGCAGAAGATGGAGCGGCTGCGCCGTCGCTCCCTGCCAGAGCGCGTTCTGCAGATCTGCGACGACGCAGCGCGGCGGACAGAGTATGACGAGGCGAAGCGGGCCGCTGACCGTTCGCGGTTGCTGGCCGAGAGTGATACGGGCAGCGCCGTCTTCGCGGAGCGTGCGGCGATCGCCGCCCAGCGGTACGAGGCGGCGGCTGAGGCCCTGCGCGCGGCGTCGGTCTACCTCACCTTCCGGGCGCTGCATGAGCGAGGCCGAGGCCCGCGAACTGCTGGACGCGTGGTCGGCACCCGACGCGAACGCCTTGTGGGAGGCAGCGTGGGAGGTGCAGCAAGAGGCACGTACTGACCGGGCCGACCTGGGAAAAGGCTGACGGCCGACTCGCGGCTGCGGGCCGAGCTGGAGCTGTGCGCGCAGTACGGCATTCCGCACTCGCAGTTCCTCGGCGGGGACGGCCGCTGGAGTGATCTGGACCGGGCCAAGGCCCTGGCCTGGCAGCGGTGGGAGCGCACCCTGTGCCCGGACTGCCGTACCCGCGCCGAGGAGTGGGACCCGGACAAGGGCGGCCACCGGCACGCGTACGTCACCGACACCGTGCGCTGCCCCGGCTGCGAGCTGATCGCCCAAGAGCGTGACCAGGTGCCCGAGGGGCGGGCGGGATACGGCATCAAGATCACGCTGTTGCCGCGGCAGGCGTACGAGGCGCTGCACAGCGACCGCCCGACCGACGAGACCGCCCCAGCCGACCTGACGAGCGGGCGGTGATCCGACCGGATGGCAACGTACAACCTCACCGTCCAACTGACAGCACAGGCCAACAGCCTTATCTCCGGCCTGCGTTCAGCCGCCGACGCCGCCACCGATCTGGGCCGCCGCACCCGCGACCTCGACCGCCGCCTCGCCGCACTCGACGCCTCCAGCCGAAGCACCTCCCGGCAGATCAACCTCCTCGGCGCACAGGCACAGGCAACCGCCGCCCGGCTCGGCACCCTGGCCACCCGTGGCGCCCAAACCGGCAACCACCTGCGTCGCGCCGGCAGCGACGTCGGCGTACTGGAACGCTCCCTCCGGGGCGCCGGTCAGCAGGCCACCGCGCTCACCAGCCTCCTCGCCGGAGGCGCCCTCGTCCTCGGCACCGGCCAGCTCGTCGAGGAAGGCAACCGCTACCAGCGGCAGATGAACATCTTCCAGGCGGTCACCGGAGCCACCGCCGGGCAGATGCAACGCGCCGCCTGGATGGCCAACCAGCTCGGCAACGACCTCACCCTCCCCACCACCACCGCGGCCGACGCTGCCGAAGCGATGGTGGAACTGGCAAAGGCGGGCTTCCGCACCGACCAGGCAATCAGCGCGACCCGCGCTTCCCTCCAACTCGCCTCCGCCGCCGGGGTCAACGCGGCCGACTCCGCCCGCTACCTCGGCGACATCATGGACCAGTTCGGCCTCGGCGCCGACCAGGCCGCCCGCGCCTCCGACATCCTCGCCGCCACCGCGAACAACGCCTCCGGCGGCATCATCGACATCTACTACGCGATGCGGTACGCCGGTCCGGTCGCCGCCGGCCTCGGCGTGAGCATGGAGGACGCGGCCAGCGCGGTCGGCATGCTCGGCAAGGCGGGCATCCTCGGCCAGACGGCCGGTACCGCGCTGCGCGGCATGATGGCCAACCTCGCCGCGCCCACCAAGGAGATGCGCGACGGCCTGCACGCGCTCGGCATCGAGGCGTGGGACGCGCAGGGCCGGTTCAAGGGCCTGCGGTACGTCATCGCCGAACTCTCCCGCGCCCAGCACGAGATGTCCCAGCAGGACTTCACCGCGGCGGTAAAGAAGTCGATGGGCAAGCCCGCCATGTCGGGCGCCATCGCCCTCGCTCACCAGGGCACCGAGTCCTTCGACGCGCTCAGCCTCGCGGTACGGGAATCCGGCGCCGCCGCGCAGATCACTGCCGCGCGCGGGCAGGGCCTCGCGGGCGCGATGACGCTGCTGCAGAAGCAGACCCGGCAGACCGGGCTCGCGCTGTACGACGCGATGGCGCCGGGGCTGGAGTACGTAGCCCGGCTGATGACGCGCGGGCTGTCCGGCGCGACGCCGTACCTCGTCGCTGCCATCGAGTACGGGCGCGACCTGGCCACCCTCTACGGACCGGAGCTCAAGGCCAACGCCCGCAGCGGCCTCGGCGAACTGATCGGCGAGGCCGAACAACTCCTCGGACCACTCCAAGCCCTCGGCGAGCACAGCCTGGCCGCCGGCCTGAACCTCCTCATCAACGCTGCCCGCGCGCTGGGCGACGTGCTCGGCAACGCCGCCGAAGGCGCCGCGCCGGTCGCCTCCGCACTCGGCCTGCTCGGCGACGAGTCCAGCGGAGTCAGCAACAGCCTCGACATCCTCGTCACGACCGCCAACCTGGCCATGTCCGCAGTCGCCGGGCTGTCCGCCGTACTCGTCCCGGTCGGTGAGGTGGTCGGCACGCTGGTCCGCGCCTTCGGCGCACTGCCCGCGCCCGTCCAGACGGCGATCGCCGCGATGTTCCTCGCCCGACGCCTCACCCCCATCCTGGGCGGCCTCGCCTCAACGGTCAGCGGGCGACTCACCGGCGCATGGCGGGGCTTCGGCGCGCAGATGCAGGTGCAGCAGAACCTGGCCGCGCGAGCCGGGACGTCACTGACGCGGTACGCGGCGGCGTTCGCAGTCGTGGAGTCGCGCATCCCGGTCGTGGGTCAGATGGCGGCCGCATTCCGCAGCGCCCAAGGACCCACGACGGGTTTCACCGGCACGCTCAACGGCGTGACCCGCGCCGCCGGCGCCGGGCTACTGAGTGCAGGCCGGGGCCTGGTCGCCTTCATGGGCGGACCGTGGGGTGCCGCCATGGTCGGCGCCACCGTCGTACTCGGACTCCTCGCCTCGCAGCAGGAGAAGGCGGCACGGACTGCCGCCGAGCACCAACAGCGCATCAGCTCACTGACCGACGCGCTGCGGGAGTCCAACGGCGTCATCGACGAGACCGTCCGCCGCCAAGCAGCCGAGAACGTCCAGACCACAAAGCTCGCCGGAAACTACGGCACCCTCATGGACGTCCTCGGCAGGCTCGGTTACTCCCTCTCCGACGTCACCGATTCCTACCTCGGTCAGGGCGAGAGCATCGACGACCTGGCCGGCAAGCTGCGAGCACTGGCCGACCAGGAGAAGGACGCCTTCAACCGTTCCAGCCGAGGTGACAAGGACCGTGAGGCGATCCTCGAACGGGCCGGTGCGTACGCGTCGGCGGCCAAAGCGCTCGAGGACATGTCGGGAGACGCCGCCACCGCGACCCGTAATGCGAAGGACCTCGAACAGGCTCAGAAAGGCAGCGGGGCGGGAGCCAGCGCGTACGACCGTCTGAAGACCGCGGTCGGTGAACTCGCCGACACCACCGCCGACGCCGACACCCGCACCCGTGCCCTGAAGGACGCCCTCGACCTGCTCTCCGGCGGCAGCATCTCCCTCCAGGCCGCCGAGGCCCGCGTCAACAGCGCGATCCTCGACGTGAACGAGGCCCTGGACCATGGCATCGACAAGGCCAACGGCTTCGGCAAGGCCCTGCTGAACAACAACGGCACGCTGAACACCACCACCCGCAACGGCCAGCAGCTCTACCAGTCCCTCACCTCCCTGAGCGACGCAGCCGCCGACGCGTCCGTATCGGCGTACGCCCTCGCGCAGCAGAACGGGAAATCACTGCCCGAGTCGCTGACCGCCGCCCGCGCACAGATGGACAAGGCGCGTACGGCCGCCATCCGAGCCGCCCAGGGTTATGGGCTTACGCGCGAGCAGGCCGAGGCGGTGGCCGACAGTCTCGGGCTGATGCCATCGAAGGTCTCGCTGCTGCTGGAGACCGAGGGCATGGACTCCACGCTGGCCGATCTCCTCGCGGTGCAGGCCGAGTTCGACCGGCTGCCGAAGGCGACCACGATCCGCGTGGACTCGCTGAGCGAGGATGCCCAGAAGAAGCTGAAGGACCTCGGCTTCACGGTGAAGACCGTCCCTGGCACCCGCGAGATCAAGATCACGGCTCCGACGAAGGGCGCCCGCGGCGCGCTCAAAGCGCTGATCGACGAGCTCGGAGATGTCCCCGGCAGCAAGAACGTCTCGGTCGCCGCGAAGACCCAGGCCGCGATCAAGGACCTTGAGAAGGTTCAGGACCGAGTCCGGTCGACCAAGGGCAAGACGATCACCATGCGCGCCCCGACCGCGGAGGCTCGCAAGCAGCTCGAACAACTCGGCTTCAAGATCAAAAATACCAAGGGCAAGCGGGTCATCATCACCGTCCCCACTGGCACCCAAAAGGCCAACGTCGGCGCCCTGGATCAGGCAATCCGCAGCCTGCGCGACAAGTCGGTGACCATCACCACCCACCACGTGAACATCTTTGAGACCGTCCGCCGGGGCCCCTCCACGACCGCGGACCTACTGCGCCAGCAGGCCGACCGGTTCAGCCGTCATGCCGAAGGCGCTGTCGTCGACTACTTCGCGGCTGGCGGCGTGCGGCGCGAGAACCACGTCGCGCAGATCGCCCCCGCCGGCTCCTGGCGGATCTGGGGAGAGCCGGAGACGGGCGGCGAGGCGTACATCCCGCTCGCGCAGTCGAAGCGCGCCCGCTCCCGCCGCATCGCCGAGGAGACGGTACGGCGCCTCGGTGGCGGCCCGATTGAGTGGTACGCCTCCGGTGGTCTCTCTGGCTGGTCGTACGAGGTGGAGTCGGGGCCTGAGTTGGGATCCGCCTCGTCGATTCGCTCGAGAGCCATGCGTACGGTCAAGCGGCGCGGCAAGGAGGTCGAGGTCTTCGACTTGCGCCTGTTCGAGAAGAACTTGCGCAAGTCAGCTTCCCAGGCGGCCGGTTGGCGCAGGGACCTGGCCACCGTCGCGCGCCGGGCCGGGCAGGACGTGGTCGACGCCCTGGAGGCCATGGGCGAGGACGGCGTGGAACTGACCCGGAAGATGGCCACCGGAACGACGAAGTACGTCCGCGACATGGCCAAGCAGCTCGAGAAGCTCGCCGGCACCGGGAAGGCGTCGCTCGGCGACTTCACCCGCCAGCTCACTCAGGCGGTCAAGGACCAGTCAACGTTCGAGAAGAACCTGGCCCGGCTCGCCGCCCTCGGTTACGGCGATCTGGCGGCGATGCTCGCCGAGCAGGGAGACGAGGATGCCGAGGATCTCGCAGCCGCCGCGGTGAAGGACAAGAAGAAGGTGAAGAAGGCCGACGATGCGGCGAAGGCCACCGGGAAGACCTTCGCGGACGAGGACCTCACCGACCTGCTCACCGTCATCACCGCGATCAAATCGAGCACCACCGGCATCCACAAGGTCGCCGACACCACCGGCCTGGAGGAGGGCCGGGTCATCGAGGCCGGCAACCTCGGCCAGTCCCGCATCAAGTCCTCCCTCGGCTCGCGCGCCACGAAGTTCTTCGCGGACCTGGCCAAGGCCAACAAGGGCCTGGCCTACGCGAGCGGCGGCATCTGGGAGCCCGGCATCTACTCCTCGCCCACCGCGCTGATCAAGTTCGCGGAGGCGAGTACGGGCGGGGAGGCGTTCATCCCGCTTGCACCGGCCAAGCGCGCGGCGGCGACGGCGGTGCTCGGCGACGTCGCGCAGCGCTTCGGCCTCCAACTCGCCTCAGCAGAGCCGACGTTCGCTCCGGTGCGCACGGTCGACGCCCGCCCGGCTGGTCCGGTTCAGGTAGTCGTCGTACGGGAGCAGCAGCCGCTGATCGGCACCATGCCCGTCACCGTCACCTCGGCTCAGGCCACTCCGCAGCAGATCGGCGCCGAGGTCATGCGGCGACTGCGTAACGCGCAGAGGGGAGGCCGGTTGTGATGGCGGAGCTCGGTGATTGGCAGATCGAGATCGCCGGAGTCCTGATCGGTGCCGGGACTGATGTACCGGTGAGCGAAGTTGAGGGTCTCGGTATCCCCGAATTTCGTACACAGGATGTGGATAACCCGGCCGGAGACGGCGCGTTCCCCGGCATCGACCTCTACGCGGCCCGGACGATCCGCATCGAGGCGGGCATCCGCACCGCAGGCAACCTGGCCGCGGCCCTCGACGTCCTCGGCCGCCTGCAACGCGCCGCCGACGATCCTGCCGTACGGACAGACTCGAGCGCCCAGACCGTACTGCGCCTGCGCTGGCCTGGCCGTACAACTCGCCGCCTGTACGGCCGACTTCGCCGCGTGGAAGCCACCAGTACGGCGAAAGTGCTACACGGCTGGATCCCGCTGGACCTGGAGTTCGCAGCCCTCGACCCGCGCTTCCACGCCGACGACGCCTCCGCGCTCACCCTCACCCTGTCATCCGACGGCCTGGGCGGCTTCCGCGCCCCACTGGTCGCCCCGCTGACGACGGGCGTGGCGATCCCCGACGAACGGCGCGGCTGGGTCCGTAACGACGGCGACCTCCCAGCCTGGCCGTCACTCCGCATCACCGGCCCGTGCACCAACCCGCGCATCCAGCACGTCGAATCGGACCGCGTCATCGAGCTGGCCCTCGCGCTGCAGAGCGGCGAGTACGTCGAGATCGAGACCCGCCCCGGCACTCGCTGGGCGTTGCGGAACGGCACCGGCAACCTCGCCCCCGCCCTGTCTCCGGCCTCTCGGCTGGACACCTTCGTCATCCCGCCCGGCACCAGCGAGATCTGGTGGACCGCACGCGACTACACCAACTCCACCCGCCTGGCCGTGACTTGGCGCGCGGCCTACGCCGCGCTATAGCCCAAGGAGTTCGTACGTGACCCTGATCAACCCACCACTGCTCACCCACGGCGGCACCCACGCCGCCCGCGCCTTCCGCATGATGGTCCGCGACCTCGCCCGCGGCTCCCAGGGCGTAACCGAAGGCGACGACCTCAAGGTGAAGCAGTTGGAGACGCCCGGCGGCGGTGTACGGGTCGTGGACGGCTCCGCGGTGATCCGAGGCGCGACCTGGGGGCAGGGCTCGTACACGCAGTACAACGTCGGCGACGCCATCGTGCCAATTGCACCGACGGGCGCGACCCCCCGCTCAGACCTGCTCTGCCTACGCGTGGAGGACCCCGAGTACGAAGGCACCCGCAACCCAGAGACCGACGAGATCGGCTACTTCCACGTGGTCAGCAACGTGTCGCCCACGACCACGACGGTGCCCTCGGGGATGACAGCGATCCCGCTCGCCCGCATCGACATTCCAGCGAACAAGTGGGTGATCATCGACTCGTTCATCAAGGATGTGCGGCAGATCGCGAACCCGCGCCGCGAACGGACGCTGTACACCGCCTATCCCGGCACGCTGAACAGGCTCACCGCACAGAACGGCCAGTGGTACAACTGGCCGGCTCAGGCCCGCTGGAAGGTGCCGATCCCTGCTTGGGCGACCACCGCCAAGGTAGTCATGACCCTCGCCGGGCTACGGCTGTCAGAAGCCGACGTGTTCGCCTACATGCAGACCGTCCTGGGCACCGACTACGGGCAGTCCACCGCCATCGACGACGACGGAGGCTCCCAAGCCCGCCGCAATACGATCGTCCTCGCCGACACGATCACGCTCTCCGCGGCCCTGCGCGGCACCACGCAGGACCTGTACATCCGCACCCAGCCCTCGAAGATCGAGTGGGGCAACCTCGGCGTCGACCACGCGACCTCCCTGATCGCGGACGTCGAGTTCACCGAAGGCGTGCGGTGAGGCCGAGCCGATGACCGCGTCGTACCGCTACCGCAGTTGGCACGCCCTGACCGGCGAACTGCTTGCCACCGACCTGCCGCTGTCGCAGGTCGAGTTCGGGCTGTCCCTTAATGCGGCCGGCGACTTCTCCTGCCGCTTGGAGCCGCGCTTCGCCCACCTGCTCCTCGCCCAACTCGACCCCGGCAACACGCTGCTCACCGCCGAACGGGACGGCACGCTGCTGTGGGGCGGCATCGTCTGGCGAGCCGAGCCGGAAGGCGCCGCCTACCCGATCGAGGCGGCAGGCTGGGGCAGCTACCTGCACCGACGCCACGACATCCACGGCAATCTGGGCGGCCGCGGCCCGTATACGTACGCCGATCCCTGCCAGGTCATCCGCGACGTGTGGGCGTACGCGCAATCCCAGCCTGACGGCAACCTCGGCGTGGCCGTGGACGCCACCACCAGCAAGGCCAAGGCCGGCACCCCGGCCGAGCCGTACAGCACCGACTGGTGGGAGGCCCCGGTCCTTGGCGAGGTCGTCGACGACATGACCGAGATCGACGGCGGCCCCGAGTGGACCGAAACCACGGACTGGACCGCCGCCGGAGAGCCGGGCGGCCGTATCCGCCTCGGCTGGCCCCGCCTGGGCGCGCGCCGTACGGATATCTCCTTTGCCTCCGGCACGAACGTCGCCGCCACCGTCCCGGTGACCTACGACGCCGACGCGTACGCCCAGGTCGTCATCGCCCTCGGCGCTGGCGAGGGCCGTGGCCGCCGCCGGGCCATCGACGCGATCCGCAACGGCCGCCTACGCCTGGAACACGTCCTCGAATCCCCCGCCGAGAAGGCCAACGACCGGCTCGCCGCCCGAGCCCGCACCGAACGCACCGCCCGTCAGATCCTCGGCGAGGTCACCGAAATCCAGATCATCGACCACCCCGCAGCCCCGACCGGCAGCTGGCAGATCGGCGACGACGTCCGCGTGTCCCTCCACGACCAGTGGTCGGACTTCGACGGCTGGTGCCGCATCACCGGCTGGACGCTGCGCCCACCCCAGGGCCAAGACCCGGAACGCATCACACTCACCCTCGCCCGAGCCGACCGCTTCACC
Source organism: Streptomyces vastus (assembly GCF_039532825.1). Classification (NCBI taxonomy): domain Bacteria; kingdom Bacillati; phylum Actinomycetota; class Actinomycetes; order Kitasatosporales; family Streptomycetaceae; genus Streptomyces; species Streptomyces vastus. The sequence goes on along the minus strand of NZ_BAAASJ010000113.1, from coordinate 122,534 downwards.
TACGGGAGCTGACCGCCATGTCCAACGACCTGGCGAAGCTCGCGGCCCGCATCGCCACCCTCGAGCGCCGCCTCACCCAACAGACCCGCACCTCCCAGCTCGCGTACTCCTCCATCGAAGACGGCGCGGTCGAGGTGTACGACGCCGGCGGCTCACTCCGCGCCATCATCGGCCAGCAGCCGGACGGCACCAGTGGCGTAATCGCGGTCAACGGCCCTCGTCCGCCCATCCCCTCCGCAGCCCAGGTGGAACCGGTCCTCAACGGCCTACGCATCACATGGGATGGCACCTTCACCGACACGGACGCTGCTCCGCTGGACCTGTCCCGCATACAGGTCCACCTCCTGAAATCGCCGGAGACCGAACCCGACGTGATGTGGCCCGCCGCGACCATCGAAGCCGCGTCTGGCGCCTCGGTCACGATCGCCACGAACTACTACGGCGCTCTGTGGGTCCGCCTGGTCGCGGTGAACACCTCCGGGACGCCGAGCGCTCCCTCGGCCGCGGTCCAGACGGCGGCCCGCCGAGCCGCCTCCGCCGACTTGGGCAACGGCGTCATCCAGCAGGGCCATGTGGCCGTGGGCGCCATCACCACACCCCACTTGGCGGTCGGCTCGATCACCCCGGAGCAGATCGCGGTGGGCCAGGGCACGAACCTGATCCCGGACCCGGGCTTCGAAGGCGCGGTGATCGCAGGCGCGGTCGCCGCAGCCGGAGCACCCTGGTCCCTGGCCCGCGGAAACCGCACCGGAGTAGGCGTCCGCGTGGACTGCCTCGCAGACGAGGCAACGTACTTCACGCTGCCCCTGGCCACCGTGCCCGTCCTGGCCGGCGCCCAGTTGTACCTCGCCGTCGACGTCCTGGTGTCCGACGACCTCAACGCCCAGGCCGTGAAGATCCTCGCCCGTTGGGAGAACGCCTCCGGAACCGTCCTCGGCTACGGCGTCGTAGAGAAACCGAACCCAGCACCAGGCATGTGGCAACGCATCACCGGCCAGGTGGCCGCACCACAGGGCACCACCCGGGCGGTACTCGCCCTGGAGACATCCGCGGCCACAACCGGCTGGGCAGTCTTCGACAACGCCGAGGCTCACACCATCTTCGGCCGCGTGGTCGGCGGCGCCCGCGCCGAACTCGGCCCCGACGGCCTACGCCTGTACGACGAGACCGGTGAAGTAGCCGTATCCCTGGTCACCGGCACCCCGCAGTACCTGACCCTGCGCAGCGGCGGCCAGGCAGTCGCGACGATCGACACGAACGGCAACGCGGGCTTCGCCGACCTCGCGGTCGCAGGCGAACTGACCGTCGGCGGCGACCCGGTGACGGCCTTGCTCGGCGCGCAGGCCCGCGGCCTGGTCGCGATCGACTACCAAACAGCCTCTGTACGCACGACCGGCAGCGAGTACGGCTTCGTCGAGCTCGCCTTCGAAGCAGACACGACCCGCATGTACCGGATCGTCTTCGACGCGATCGCCAACCCATCCGCCCCCGGAGGAGAACTACAGCTCCGCCTACGCGACGGAGGCACCGCCACCCCCACCATCACCTCCCCCCAACTCCAGCTGTCCACCCACCACTTGTCCATCGGCAACTCCAGCCGCGTACGCCTGGAACTCATCCGCTCCGGCACCACACTCGGCGTGGGCCTGCACCGCCTCCTGATCACCTTCAAGAACGAGTACGGTCCCGACGGCCAGTACGTAGACCTGTATGGCGCCCCCAACAGCCCCGGCGTCCTGTACGTCGAGGACATCGGCACCCACGTACCGGAAACCGGCGGCTACAACACCGGAGGCGGCACCAGCGCCCCGCCCACCCGCACGTACACCAAGACGTACGCGGCATCGTGGTCCGGCTCGTACGCGAACCGCTCCGGCTACAACGCCTACTACGGAAACAGCTGCCTGCAGGGCTACTACAGCTCCAATAACGGCACCCAGGCGAGCCTGATCGGCTTCCCCGCCCAGCTCACCACGGACCTCTCCGGCGCGGTGATCCAAAAGGCGGAGATCTACCTCTACTTCGAGCACTGGTACTACGCAGCCGGCGGCACTGCCGTCATCCGCGCCCACTCACACGCCGCACGCCCGGTCAGATTCTCGTGCGACACCGAGGCGAAGAGCATCAACTGGTCCCGCAATCAAGGCAAGTGGGTCGACATCACCTCGGTCTTCGACTCCACGAAGTGGCGAGGCATCGCCCTGGACCCCAACACCACCAACCGCACGTACTACGGCCGCGCCCGCGGCGTGGGCCAGACGTACGCACCCAAGCTCCGCGTCACGTACACCAAGTGACCGCCCAACGAAGGGAGAAGAGGTGCCCGCCCTCTACGGGGACCTGATCACGAACGGCAGCTTCACAGCAGGAACAACAGGCTGGTGGACGGGCGAGCCGACATACGTCACGGTGTCCGCCCCCGGCACCGGCCTGGAGGCCACCGCCACCACAGACGCGACCAACCTGTGGGACGCCCTACTCGGCCAGAACAACCTCATCCTCAGACCCGGCTGCCGCTACACCCTGTCCTTCACGGCCAGAGCCAGCCAGCCCGGCACCACCCTCCGCGCCCTGGTCGGACTCGGCGCCGACCCCTGGACGCCAGCACTCGACAAGACGCTGACCCTCGGCACCGCGGACACGTGCTTCACGCTCCCGTTCACGTCACCCCTGGACACGGCAACGGGCCAACTCACCTTCCAGTTCGGCCAGTCCACCGCCGTCACCGTCCACCTCACCGAAATCCGCCTGACCTGCTCAACCGCCGACGAGGGCTTCTACGTCGACCCGGACTCAAACGCAGCGAAGTGGCTCACCACCGCCAACCGGGACGACCCCCGTACAAAGAAGATCGACCGCTCCATGGTCCGCCGCCCAGGCGCCCGCTGGTTCGGCGACTGGAACAGGGACATCAAGACCGACCTCGACGCATACGTAGGGGCCGCAGCCGCCAAGGGCCAACTCCCGATCATCACCCTCTACAACGTCCACAACCGAGACAACGGCGGCGAGAGCTCCGGCGGAGCCCCCTCACCGGAGGCATACCGCGCCTGGATCGACGCGGCCGTAGCCGGCATCGCCGACCGCCCCGCCCTGGTCATCGTCGAACCGGACTCCCTCGCCCAACTCGACAACCTCCCCACGGCCGCGGCCCGCACCGACCGCACCGCACTGATCGCGTACGCCGCCCAGGCCCTCGGCACCCTGCCCGCGACCACGGCCTACCTGGACGGCGGCAACGCCACCTGGATCCGCCCCGCCGAGATGGCCACCCTCCTGCGGGACGCAGGCGTCGCACACGTCCGCGGTTTCGCGGTGAACGTCGCGAACTTCGACGCAGTCGACGTCTGCTGCACGTACGCCACCCAGATCACCACCGAGCTCGCCCGTCTCGGCGTCCCCGGACGCGGCTTCGTCGTCGACACCTCGCGGAACGGCAACGGCGCGATGAACGCCGAGGGCCAGCACGTCGATTGGTGCAATCCGGCGGGCCGCCGCCTCGGCGTCCCCAGCTCGATCGGCGTCGGCGGCGCCGACTACCTTCTCTGGATCAAGGTCCCGGGCGACTCGGACGGTTCCTGCGGAATCGGCGAGGGGATCCGCGCAGGGACCTTTTCTCCCTATCTCGCCGAGCGGCTGATCGACGGCCGGTAGCCAGACCGGCTGCGTGTGATCGCTTGCTTTCGTCAGGTCCACAACACAAGGCCGCCCGGTCAGGGTGTGGCCGAAAGTGTTTGCTAGGTTGATCACTGATCCGGTCGATCACTGCTGACCACAGTGAGCGCCGGACGGCGATACGCCGATGACGCAAAAGGGGGACAGGGGAGCATGCCCGAGACGTCCGGAGACGTGTTTGCTGGCCACGTGCTCGAGTGGCACCGCGACGAGGGGTGGGGAGTTCTTGCCTCTGATGCCCTTCCGGAGAGGGTGTGGGCACATTTCTCGGCTATCCAGGCCGAGGGCTTCCGCGAATTGACCGCTGGTCAGTCTGTCACTTTCTCGGCCGAGGAGGCCGAGCAGGATGAATACCACTGGCGCGCCGTGTGCGTCTGGCCCGAGGCCGGAGCACGCCGCCAGTCAAACGGGGATGACGGTCCGGGCTACTCATCGAGCCTGGACATCGACTTCGATTCCTGATCGCGCATCGGCAACCGATCGGATCAGTCCTATCAGTCACGCAGAGTGGCCGGATGGTCTCTGCCGCTGTGCGTAAGCAGACAGGAATTTCGTGTCTTTCATATCCACCAGAAGAGCCGCTGCGGTCGGCTCGGCGGCGCTTGCCGCGGTTCTCGCTCTCGGTCTCGCCCCGGCCAACGCCGCGGTCAACCAGGCCAAGCACACGTTCAAGATGTCCGACCCGTCCTACAAGCGCACAGACCGCAACGGCACTTTCACGGGACAAGTGAACATGGCCGGCACCGTCGGCAGGCCGGCCCACATGGCGTGGTCTTTCCGTATCTCTCCGGCGGTACGGGCTATCGCGACGGGGAGGATGACGTGCACGGCTGGCCATATGCAGCTCCCCTACCATGACCGGCACACCAACGTCGCCGTCAGCTACTTCTGGCACTCGTCGGTCCCCAACAACCGGCGCAACAAGGAGTACACGCTGTACGGAAGCTGCAAGTTCCGAGTGAACGTAGGCGGCCGCCCAGGAACCGCGAACCTCGGCTTCAGCTTCAAGTACTCGTTGTTCGACGGGATCAGCAGGTCCTCCGCTGCTCAGGACGAGACCGCCGTCGAGGACTCCTCCTACGCCAGCGAACTCGACATCGCCTACGACTCCTGACAGACGTCGGCTCTCTGCACATCATCCAGACGATGTGCAGAGAGCCGCGTTGTCTGCACCGGAGCTTCCGCCTGGCCTCGTGTTTCGCGAGGCCGGGGTGGCGTTCCTGTGATGCGGTAGGCTCCGCGCGCTGGGCGACCCTCCGCCCTGCCAGACACGGCTTCGCTCCGAGGGACCGCCAGTTGGCTCCTGGCGCTGTTCAACTGCACGGAGGCGCGGGGGAGAAGGCGTCCCGACGTGGCCCTGCCACTGTCCGCAGACCAGTTCCTGGCCGTCCTGAAGAAGTCCGGTGCCCGCGTCGTCGAGCACGGCAACTGGCGCACCAACAATCGCAACCACAAGGGCGCCTGGGGCCCGGTCCACGGCGTCATGATCCACCACACCGGCCCGTACTCCACCGAGGCCGGCATGGTGGAGCTCTGCCGCACCGGCTACACCTCGCTGCCCGGCCCGCTGTGCCACGGCGTCATCGACCGCTCCGGCACTGTCCACCTGGTCGGCTACGGTCGCGCCAACCACGCCGGTTCCGGCGACGACGACGTACTCAGGGCCGTCATCGCCGAGAAGACCCTGCCGCCAGACAACGAGGCCAACACGGACGGCAACCCGCACTTCTACGGCTTCGAGTGCATCAACACCGGCGGCGGACAAGCATGGCCCGCGGCCCAGCTGGACGCCATGCACAAGGTCAGCGCAGCCCTGTGCCGGGCACACGGCTGGACGGCGCGCTCAGTCATCGCCCACAAGGAGTGGCAGCCCGGCAAGCCGGACCCCGCGGGCATCGCGATGGACGACTTCCGTACGGCAGTTGCCGAGCTTCTCATCACCAAGCCGGACCCGGACACGGAAGACGAGCCGGAGTATGCGCCGTTCCCCGGCGCCGACTACTTCCGCGTCGGCCGCCGCTCCGCCCTGATCACCGCGATGGGCAAGCGGCTGGTCGCCGAGGGCTGCGGCAAGTACGCCAAGGGCCCCGGCCCCAACTGGACCGACGCCGACCGCCGCTCGTACGCCGCCTGGCAGCGCAAGCTCCGCTACTCCGGCGACGACGCCGACGGCATCCCGGGCCCGACGAGCTGGGCCAAGCTCCGCGTCCCCAATCCCTGACCCACACCCCGAGAGGACCCCTGCCCCATGGCCACCATCAACAGCGCGTCCAAGCTCGTCGCCGACATCGCCGAGCGCACCGTCCTGACGTACGTCGAGGCGTTCCTCGGCCTCCTCCTCGCCTCCGGCACGACCAACCTCATCACCCTGTCCGCCCTCGAGTCGGCAGCCATCGCCGCGATCCCAGCCGGCCTCGCCGTGCTCAAGGGAGCCGTCGGTTCGCTCCTCGGCCGCGCCGGCACGGCGTCGTGGCTCCCCGCCAGAACCGACCCCGCCTCCACCACCCTCAACTGACCACCGGAGCAGTCGCGATGCCCGACGGAGAGATCGCCCTGGAGCTCGCCGAACTCCGCCGCGCCCTCGAAGTCGGGCTCGCGCGCATCGACGGCCAACTCGCGCTCCTGGTCCAGCGATCGGACCAGATCGACAAGGCCGTCGAGGAGCTGGACGCCCGCGTCACCGCCCTCGAACGCACCCGGTGGCCCCTCCCCGCTATCAGCACGCTGACCGGCCTTGCCGCACTCGGCGTCGCCATCTGGTCGGCAACTGGCCGCTGACGGCGCCGGATTACAGACCCTCCCACAGGACAAGGAGACCGGATCGACCATGCCCGACCTGTTCTGGGCCAACCTGCTGGTACTCGGCTTCGCCTACGAACTGTTCACCCTGGTGGACATCGAAGACGGCAACACCCTCTCCGAGCGCATGCGCGCCTGGTTCCGCGTCCACGCCCGTCCGGGTCGCGCGATCTTCGCCGTCGGGTGGACGGGCGTCGCCGTGTGGTTCCTCATTCAGGTTCTCACCGGCTGAGCGTCAACCTGCGTCCGGTCACTCGTCGAAGACCGTGACGGGGCTCCGGCATATCCAGCAAAGGCGGAGCATGATCTCGTCGGCCGGATGCGGCCGCTCGTCGCCGGGCTCGAGCAGGAAGCCGTGTGTGGTCGCCTGGTTCTCGCTGCCTGTGGCCTCATAGCAGGCCCGGCAGGCGGCGCTCCGGCACTTCGTGCAGCGGTACCCCCACCCGGCCAGGATCACCTCGTCGGCGGTCTGTGCGAAGTCTGCGGTGTGCCAGGGGTGGCCGCAGTCCGGGTCGTCGCAGGGGAACTTGAAGTGGGAGATGGCTGGCAGGATCGGATAGCCGCAGCGGGCGCAGTGGGTCGGCGATGCCGTCAACTCCGGGAGCGGCGTGCGCTCGGCGATCTCGAGCAGGGCGCCGTCAGCCTCGTCGAAGATCATGACCATGTCGCGGCCGAGGTTGCGGAACGGCGTCTCCACGATCACGTAGAAGCCCTCCAGGCGAACGTCCCGGCGGCGCAGGTACTCCAGCGCGACGGCCTCGGTCTTGACCCAGTACACCTCGTAAATCTGGCCGTTGTCCTTCCTGTCCACGACGAAGGAGCCGCCCTCGACGGTGTCAGCGTACGGGCGCCACTCGCCGTACGCCCGGGTGCCCGGCTCGTACGTGGGCTGCCTTCGTCGTCTCCACCACATGGGTCAAGTATCAGAACGTCGGGCGGGACCGGTCCCGAGAAGGAATGCCGGGTGGCGTTCGTCGGGCCGGGAATCCGTCGGTGTGGGTGCGGGAGGAGGGGGCTCTGTCCGAGCCACCGGACTCATCAGCCAGGAGCCGGACTCTGCGTGAAGCCCAGATGATCAGTCGGGATTTCGAGCAACTATGCTTGATGCATCAAGTCAGTTTTATGGAGTCGAAGTTCCGGAGGGTGCTGTGGCGGAGAAGCGGTTCCCCTATCTATTGGGGCACGCGGAGATCGCGTTCCTCTACGGAGTGGAACGGCAGACCTCGCAGCTCTGGAAGACGCGCGGCGTACTGGGCGAGCCGGACGCCGTCATCTCCGGGAATCCGTACTGGTTGCTGCCGACCGTGCTCGGGCTCGCGGAGGACGGGGCACGGGAGTACCTGCCGGGGCGGCTGAAGGAGTACAAGGCCGGCATCGATGGCGGGTACGAAGTCGCCGACGCGGCCGAACTCCCTGACATCGTGGGGCTGAAGGAGATCCCTTGGGTCTTCGGCAAGAAGTACATGGACGTCTACCAGTGGCGGGTCCGCAAGAGCTTCGCGGCCGAGGACGCGATGGTCTCGGGCTCGCCGCTGTGGCTGCTGGAAACCGTGCTCGAGGACGCTGAGCAGCGCGGGCGTACCACGGTCCAGGAAGGTATCGACCGGATTCGGGCGGGCGAGCGCGAGCAGATCAAGCCCCGCGGGCGCAAACCGTCTGCCGAGCCCAAGCCGACGCCCACGCCCTTGCCAGAGGCGCGAACGTTCCGGCCGGGCCAGGACTCGGCGGAGGATGTCGCGGCGTTCGCGGCGGAACTCCTGAACGCCGGCTTCTCCATGACCGTACGGCCGAAGCGCTGATCCCGGGTCCGGGCACATCTGCATGTGCCGGGGCCCGTGCTCCTGACCGGGATGGTTCACCGGGTTGGCAGCACTGTCTGGGCATGATGCAGTTGCCCTGCGCACGATCTTTTCAGTACGTCGTTCGGTGCCGCAGCGAAGATTTCAGTCTGCGGCGGCTTCGGAGACGAGGGGGGCAACTATCCGGCCGTGCTTGATCGTCCTTCAGGTATGTCACATCCGAGCCCCGAACCGTCCCCAACTCCGCCTGAGTGGCCGCACTGTGGCCACGGCACCACGCCGGAGGACCCCGTCGGCTGCCGCGGCATCCACGTCCCCGGCCATAGCGCGTGCCTCGCCCATCTGGGCGACGCCGACCGGGATGCCTACCTGGCCGGCCTGACCCCCGGCGCCGACATCGACCACCGCGGCACCTCCTTTACCGCCCCCCTTCTCGACGCCCTCCTCGGTGCCCTCCGCGACCCCACCACAGGGCACCCTCGCCTCGGCAGCGTCCGGTTCGAGTCGGCGACCTTCCATGGCCACGCCGTGTTCGAGTCGGCGACCTTCGAGGGCACCGCCCGGTTCGAGTCGGCGACCTTCCAGGGCCGCGCCGTGTTCGAGTCGGCGACCTTCGAGGGGCTCGCCTGGTTCGAGTCGGCGACCTTTGAGGGCGATGCGTGGTTCGGGTCGGCGACCGTCCAGGGCCACGCCAGATTCGACTCGGCGACCTTCGAGGGCACCGCCTCGTTCGGGTCGGCGACCTTCCAGGGCCACGCCAGATTCGACTCGGCGATCTTCGAGCGCGACGTCTGGTTCAGGTCGGCGATCTTCCAGGGCCACGCCAGATTCGGGTCGGCGATCTTCCAGCGCACCGCCGTGTTCAAGTCGGCGACCTTCCGGGGCTACGCTGAGTTCGAGTCGGCGACCTTCCAGGGTGTCGCCGTGTTCGAGTTGGCGATCTTCCAGCGCACCGCCGAGTTCAAGTGGGCGATCTTCCAGGACACCACCGAGTTCGAGTCGGCGACCTTCGAGCGTGACGCCCGGTTCGAGCAGGCGGTTTTCGAGCAGTCGGTCAGCCTCGGGCCGTTGGTGTGCGCCGGTCGGGTGAAGTTGTCCGGGGCGGTGTTCGGCGGCCCGGTAACCCTCTCGTTCGCCGCGCTGCGCCTGGAGTGTCGGCGGACCCGCTGGTCGTCAACGGCCGAGTTGCGTCTGCGCTACGCCACGGTGGACTTCGCCCACGCCGTCTTCGAGTACCCCCTCACGATCGCCGCGGAGCCCTCCCCCTTCCTGCTCCCCGAGGGACAGCCGGTGGCAGAACAGGCTGTTGCCGACGCGCCCGACGCGCCCGACGCGCCCGACGCGCCCGACGCCACGGTGCGCATAGCCTCGCTGCGTGGCGTTGACGCCGCGCATCTGGTCCTCGCCGACGTCGACCTGTCGGGGTGCCTGTTCACCGGGACCGTGCATCTGGACCAACTGCGGCTGGAGGGTCTCTGCTCCTTCGACAAGGTCCCGCTCAACACGCTGCGCTGGCACCCCGTGCGGTTCACCCAGCGCCGCACCCTCGCCGAAGAACATCACTGGCGCGCCAGCCGGCCGGGAGCAGTCCGGGGCTGGAACGTGGCGGTGTTCGACGCCGGACGCGTCGGGCCGGCGCAGTTGGCGCCGGTGTACCGGGCGCTGCGCAAGGCGTTCGAGGACGGCAAGGACGAGCCGGGGGCAGCGGATTTCTATTACGGCGAGATGGAGATGCGCCGCCACGACCGCACCGGCACCAGCCCCGCCGAACGCGGACTGCTGAACGGCTACTGGATGCTGTCCGGCTATGGCCTGCGCGCATCCCGAGCCCTGGGCTGGCTTGCTGCCGCCATGCTCATCACCATCATGCTGCTGATGGGCTTCGGGCTTTCGAAGGACTCCCCGAAGCAGGAAGCGACCGGCACCGTGCCGCCCGGCGGTGGCAAGGTCTCTTTCGAGATCGACAAGGCGGATCTCCAGAACCCCACGGGGGACAGGTTCACGGGCGAGCGCTTCGAGAAGGCCCTGAACGTCACGCTCAATTCAGTGGTGTTCCGCTCCTCCGGACAGGACCTGACCACCGTCGGCACCTACATCGAGATGGCGTCCCGCGTGACCGAGCCCGTCCTACTGGGCCTGGCGGTCCTGGCCGTCCGCAACCGCGTCAAACGCTGACCCCCGTGCTTCCACGGCGCGGGGGCTGCCGCAGCGACCGGACCCTGAAGCGACCGGTCAACCCGATCCGCCATGAGCCACCGCATGGGAGCCGTCCATCGCGCCATCATGCGGACGCAGCCGAAGACCGGACCCGGGGTCCCATGACCTGCCCTAGAGGACGGGCTGTCAGGGTGCCCCGCTGCATGACGGGGCACCCCGGTGCGCCTATCGCTGCTCAGGCATCGCCGATACGGTGCCACATACGGTGAGCAGGGTGGCGGCAGCCGTGACCCACTCGGGGCTCAGCCCGGCGCACGCCGTCACGATTACTGTGATCGTCACGATGACGACCACCCGGTTCCACGTCTTTGCGCCGTGTGTCCAGCCCCCGTCGGGGGCATTCACACACTGAGGTACGGTCATCCGTATCACCTTTCAGGTTCGCCTGGGGTTGGGCCTTCAGCGCGTTGATGGTTGGGAAGCCGATCGCGCTGAGGGCCTTTTTCTTGTCGGAGTTCTACCCCGACCTTGCGAATGACCATAGCTACCGAACTGCGCGCATCGATCGGCGCGCAGCCGCACAAGGGGGCGCATACCCAATATGGTCCTGGCACGACTGGCCGCACCCGGCGGCTCAGTCCCGGGCTCATCACACACCGTTGCCGTGACCTCCCGGTCTTGAGGGAGCGTCCCCTCGCCCCCTCTTCGTACGGTCCGGCTGCCACTTCGTCGTCTGCACCACCGATTCGGGCATGGAGTCGGCCGCACGCTGCTTCGCGTGCGCCGTGTTGCCACGCGTTCGTACACGATCATGGACGGGCCTTCTTGAGGCGTCTCCAAGATGAGGCGACGACGCCGAGGTGGCCCGGCGTCGTCGCCTCACTACGTCGCTCGTACGTCCTTCCAGAGACGGGCAATGCTCTCGTCCATCGTGTAGAAGGACTCCGTCCTGAAGTCGGGGTTGTCCGTCGCAGCAGCCTCAGCCCACTCCAACGGCCAGTTCCTCCGGCCGTACTCCTTGTGGATGTGACGGGTGAAGGCTGCGAGCGCCCCCTGAAGCTGCTTGGGCTTGAGGCCAAGCAGGTCGGACAGGGACGTATAGCTCATCTTGCTGCCCGGCCGCTCAGCCAGGATGTCCATCACGCCGACCGCCGTCTGGACCGAAGCCATCCGGGTCTTCGGGAGTCTACGCAGGTCTTCCAGACTCCATTCCACGTATGGGTACTTGCCGTCGGCTTCGGCGACCGCTTCGCCACCAGACGCCGACTCCGCCGTGCCCGCGAGCTCGGCAAGGAACGCGTACACCTTCGTGACGTGCTCACGCGGGACGGGCACAGAGATGAACTCCTGGTCTGCCTGCGTCATTACTCCCCCTCTTTTTGGACCGCCCGTTTGGCGACTGGGGCGATAGTGGCACGCTCATAGTTCCCGTGTCTATAAGTACGTCTTAGGTAAAGGGGCTTACCTCCCAGGACATGGGAGACGCTAGTGGGAGACGTGGAGTAACACGCGGCCAGGAACCTCTCCAGGAAGGCCGCCGGTCTACACAAGGCTCGATACGCACCTCTAAGGTGTGATCGACATGTGTTCAGGTAATGCACCGTACGTATTGGGGTGACGTGCGTGTACCGACAGCAAGAGCTTCCGCTTGGGGCAGCCGCGCCGGAGTGGCCGCAGCCTCGCCGTGAACCGACGCTCGATGAGCGCTTCGAGGCGTTTCACGCCTCGCATCCGTGGATCTTCGAGGCGCTGGAGGAGCTCACCGCGCAATGGGTCCGGGATGGGGGCGGCCAGATCGGGATCAAGGCTCTTTTCGAGCTGCTCCGTTGGTCGTCACCGCGCCTCGCGGGCGGAGAGCCGTTTCGCCTCAACAACAACTACACCTCGCGCTATGCGCGCCTGCTGTGCGCGCGGCATCCGGAGTGGGCGGGCGTGTTCCAGTTGCGCAGCTTACGTGCGGGCGGCGATGAGTGAGTACAAACTTGACGGTCGAGATCCAGTGAAATAGATTTTTATCAACTTCAATTGATCGTGACATATGTTGCGACAGTTGCAGGCTTCGAAGGGGTTCAGTGTGTTTGGAGGGGATGTGGCCGACGCTCCGGTCACCTGGCTCGCGATCCGCGAGGACCAGAAGGCGTTTGAGGACCAGCAGTTACGCGCGCTGCGCGCGGCGTTCCCGGATCTGGTGGAGGCCAGTCCGGCGCAGCTGGGGATCTTCTTCCACTACTGCAAGGCGTCCGGGCTCGATCCGTTCGGCCGGCAGATCTACATGATCAAGCGCAAGTCGCGCGGTGAGATCCGCTGGACGATCCAGACCGGCATCGACGGCTACCGGCTCATCGCGCGCCGGGCCGCCGACCGGGCCGGGCAGTCCATCGCGTACGAGGACTTCGTCTGGTACGACGCCGAGGGCGGAGAGCACACGGTGTGGCTGCGTGATGAGCCGCCAGCCGCGTGCCGGGTCGTCGTCTGGCGCGGAGAATCACGGTTTCCCGCCGTCGCCCACTGGCGGGAGTACGCGCCGAAGGTGTGGGACTACGAGGCCCAGGAGTACAAGCTCGGCGGGCTGTGGCCGCAGATGCCCGCCAGCCAGTTGAGCAAGGTTGCCGAGGCGCTCGCGCTGCGTCGGGCCTGCCCGGCGGACCTGTCCGGGCTGCACGTCGACGAGGAGATGCACGCCGCCGACGTTGCCGAGTTCCGCGAGGGTGTGAAGGCGGCAGTGGCTCGTCTTCGGTCTGCGGAGGAGCAGGAGCAGCGGCCGAAGGAATCGTCAACTGGCCAGTCCGCCACGGGCGTTGTGGACGGCGAGGTTGTTGAATCGGCCGAGCCGAGCAGTGACGCGGAGGCGGAAGCGGCGGGGGAGGCGCAGCGCGCCGCGGAGGCCGCCGAGTCGTCCGCAGTCGGCGACGCCGAGGACCGTATGGCCTCGGCGGAGAACGAACGCGACAAGCTGGAAGAGGCCCGAGCCCGCGTCCAGAGGACTGCACAGCAGCTCGGCCTGGGCTTTGACGCTGTCAACGACCGTTGTTTCGACGTCTTCGAGGTCTCGTTCCAGGACGCCAGCACAGAGCAGTTGGGCGAGCTCGCCGACGCCCTGGCCTCCGCCGCCGACACCACGGACGGCGATTCGGGCGGCACCCCTGCCTCCGAAGCCCCCGCTCGCAGAAAGGGATCGGCGCGCAAGGCGGCCCCGGCCACGAAGACCGCGAAGAAGATGGTGGCGGCCAAGAAGGCGACCGCCCGCGCCACGAATACGCGCGGCACCTCGGCGCGCGCCGCGAAGTAGCCATGCCCGGCCCGCCGTTGGAGCGGGCCGTCTTCCCGACAGAGCCCGGCTCGGGCCCGACAGAGTGCGAGAACTCATGCCCATCGACAGGGTTGACGCATCCACCGACGCGTCCGTCGACTCCAGCACAGTCCCGGTCCCCGACCTTTGGAAGGGATCACATCGCGACGACCGCTCCCGGCCCCGTTCCCGGCAACGACAGCTCGGCCCGTCCTCCATCGGCCTGTGTAGACGCCGCGCCGCGTACGAGGTGCACGGCACCTGGCCGACCGACCTCGACGACAACATGCACGCCGCGATCCTCGGCACCTGGCTGCACGACGGAATCCTGCGCGTGCTCGCCGAGCAGTACGGCGCTCACACCGAACTGGAGCTCACCAACGGCGTCATCCTCGGCCACGCCGACGCCTACTGGACGCCGAGCGGACAGGTCCCCGGCGTCGTCGAGGACGTCAAGACCAAGTCCACCCGCGCGCTCGACGTCGTCGTACGACAGGGGCCAAGCCAGCACGAATGGTTCCAAGTCCATCTGTACGCCTACCTGTTGCGCACCGGCGGCCTCACCGAGCACCCACACCTGCCGACCGGCAAACCCCTGGAGGTCGACGTCGTACGGCTGCGCTACGTCGGGCGCGAGTACGGGCAGGTCGTCGTCCACCAGCGCGCGTACGACGAGGACGTCACGCGGCAGGCGCTCGCCTGGGCCGAGGACGTTCTCGAGAGTCCGGAACCCGAGGCCATGCCGCGCGACCTCGACGGCCCCGGCCTGTCGGTGATCTGCGACAACTGCCCGTTCAAGAGCACCTGTTGGCAACTCGACCGACTGGCGGACGACGGCCGTGCCCCGCAGACGATCCTCGCCGAGGACACCGCGTCCATCACCGACGCACTGAGCGCGTATGCCGACGCCGCCGAAATCGAGAGCGCCGCGAAGAAACGTAAGGCCAAGGCCCGCAAGATGCTGGACGCCGCCGACGCCGGCGCCTACGGCAACTTCCAGCTCTCCTGGTCCGGCGGCAACCCGCGCCCGCCCGAGCCCGACGCCGCCGCGATGCAGCGCATCCTCGAGGATCTCGGACTCGACGTCCCGCTGAAGCCGGGCGGACGCACCTCCCGCACCATCGGCGTCACGCGTATGCCCGAGACCTCCTGACCACGGAAGAGCAACGGACGAGGAGGAGGGGCGTTGAGTATCGAGGCCATGGCCTGGGCCTTCCGGCAGAACATCTCCAAGCCGGGCGCGAAGCTCGTGCTGCTTGCCCTGTGCGACTTCGCCGATGAGTCGTGGTCGTGCTTTCCCGGGCAGGCCACGCTGGCGGCGAAGACGAGTCAAGGAGAGCGCACCGTACGGCGGCACCTTGAGTGGCTGGAGGAGCAGGGGTTCATCGTGTCGCACGCCCGTTTCTCGGACGGGCGCCGTACCAGCAACCGTTACACGATCCATGCCCCGCGCCCGCTGGCACCACCATCGTCGGGCACGACGGCGGCCGGTCCCGCCGCGTCGGCTCCGGGCGGGAAGGAAGGCGGCAGGAGGCGGGCAAAGCAGGCGGCCAAAACGGCCACCGGCCAGTCTGACCAGCGGCCAAAACCCCCGAGGGAACCGGCCACTTTGGCCGGGGAACCGTCAGAGAACCACCAGAGAAATACCCCCCTACCCCCGGCGGACGGTGGCGGTCGCGACGGGACCGGCGGCTGCGCGGTCCACCCCGATGCCCCCGCTGCCAACTGCCGTGGCTGCGGCACCAGTCCACGTGCCCGTCGCGCCGCTGCTGCGGCTCAGCAGAAGCTCGAGAAGGACGAGCGAGCCCGCGGCCGGGACCGCCAGTGGTTCGAGGAGGACCGGGCTCACCGAGCCCGCGCGGCGGAACTCAAGGCTCGGGGTGCTCTGGACGGCCTGAGGCGTGCCGCGCGTGAGGGCATCAGGAAAGGCAGAGGTCAGGGCCTCGGGAGCGCTCCAGTCGACATAAAGAACACTTGACGCCAGTTGATCAATGTTGATAAAATGTTATCAACATTGCAAATCGACCCATTCCAACTCGGAGGATTCGACCGGTGTTCAGACATCTCACCCCCGACGAACGGCGGGCGCTCACCGCGAAACTCGCCGACCAGGGCGTCACCTCTCAGCAGTTCGCTCAGGCCCAGGAGCAGGCGCGCGCAATCGGCGAAGCCCTGGCCGGCGCCTACGGCGAGACTCTCGGCCGTACGGTCACTCCGGTGCAGTTCATCACCGAGGTCCTCGGCGTCGAGGGCGCCGGCCGCCTCCTCGTCTGCGCCCTGCGTGAGGTCACTGGCCGTCCCGACCTGTATCGGGACCTCTGATCGCGTACGGCGCTTTCGCGCGTCCGCGACATGTGTGGTGACAGACCTAGGACCCTAGGCGCCACGAGTGAGCGCCCCAACCAGAGCACGAGGAAACCGATGAGCAGCACGAGCAACATCCCCCTGGCCGACATCGTCGCGATAGTCATCGCCGCCCGCGTCCAGGGCCCGCCCGCCCGCCGAACCGCCCCGGACGGCAGACCCGTACGCGTCCTGACGCTGCGAGGCACCCGTCCCGGCGAGCTGTACGAGTTCACGCTCGACGACGGCCATCGCCGCTGGTGCCTGGACTCCGTCACCGACGAGAGCGGCGTCGCCATGCACGGCCGCACCCTCGGCCGGCGCCTCTCGGCGCGCCTGAACGTCCTGCACGGCACCGCGGCCGCGCACTTCACCCCGCCACCCACCTTCCCGCACGCCTGACGTAAGGAGAAAGCGACGTGGACCAGCCCACCCGGGAACAGTTACTGCACGCCGAAGCCGCCAAGTACGGCATCGCCCCGGACGTCATCGAGCGCGCCGTCAGCGTCATCGCCGCCGTGCAACGCCGCGACCGCGCCGACTACCGCGCCAACTTCGGCAGAGAGCTGACCCCCGACCGGTGGCTCGCCGCCTACGGCGTCTCCGGCTTCCAGGAACTGTGCACCCGCGCTGCCCATCACGCCGGGCTCCCCGACGGCGACGTGATCATGCGCATCGTTGCAGCCGTCGCCCCCACACCCGAGCCACGCGAGGACGACCGGCCTGTCCAGTTCTGGGCCCGCCCCATCACCGACTCCGCCGAGGCGACGTTCCCCGCGTACCGCGTGACGTACGAGGACCCGCAAGACGGCCACTGCACCGGCTTCGACTGGTCCGGAGTCCTGCTGCGCCGCACCGTGCGTGAGGCCACCACACGCCGGCAGGGCGCGGCCTGCCTCGAAGAGGCCACCGGCATCGTCGTCTTCACCGACGGTGACCTGCGCGGCGTGTACGTCGGCCGCCCCGCACCGCGGCGCGCCCAGCCCGGCTGCGTCCGCTGCGGCCAGTGGGAGAAGGAGCACACGCTCCACGAACGCTTCGGCTCCTGCCCGCAGTTCGTCACCGCCGCCGCCTCGCTGGCCGCGGTCGGCGCGCCGTAACACCACAGCAGCCATTTGGAGCACCCACTCGGGGCCGGGCGCGATGCCCGGCCCCGGCCCAACCCCTGTCATCTGCAAAGGAGTTCAGCCATGTCCCGAACACCCTGGCGCGCAGGCGGCGCGCAACGGCAAGGCCGCCGCGAAGTCCAAGCTGACGCGTTCGCCGTCGCAGGCGATCAGACCACCGGACGTATCGCCGTCGCCGTGACCGACGGCATCGGCGACGTACCGGCAGCCGCCAAAGCGGCCGACCTGACCGCGGAGGAGGCCGCCGGCGCGGCGCTCGCCGCGACGCCTGAGATCGGCTGCGTGAGAGCCCGCAACCAGCTGGCGGCCAGCGGGATCGCCGCGGACGCGTCCATCGTCACCGCGTTGTTCGACCCGTCCCACAGTCGCGTCGAGATCGCCTGGGCAGGGGTGTGCCGCGCGTACGTCCTCACCACCGAAGGGCAGCTCCAGCGAGTCACGTACGACCACTCGCTCGGTGAGCGCATCCGCCGCCACACCGGCAAGCGCGGTCCGCTGCCGCTGTACGACCGCAAGGTCACGCGCACCGTCGCGCGCCACGAGTTCGTGACCACGTCCCTGCCCGTCTGCAGCACCGTCGCCGTCCTGCTGTGCACCGACGGCGTCAGCCAGAGCCTCACCGACCCGACGATCGTCGCCGCCCTCCAGTACGACGACCCCACAGAGGGCGCCGAACTCCTCGCCAGCGCGGCCGGCATCAACGGCCCGGACAACGCGACAGCCGTCGTCGTCCGCCGCACCCACTGACCACCCATCCCTCTTCAGGAGTCAACTCCCTTGAGCAACAAGCAACTTCGCCCCACCGAGCTCCCGATCCCTGAACTCGCGGCCGCCTATGTCCAGGCGGGCGAGACGCTCTTCCTCGCGCTCCACGACGACATCGCCGCCCGCGCACGCCTCGCCCATCCCGAAGCCGCGTACCTGGAGGTCAGCCTCCACCCGTCCGACGACATCGAGCTCCACGGCATCTGGGGCGCCCAGGAGCCCGGACGTGACACCTGCCGCCTCCTGTACGACCCGCACGACGAAGCGGCGGAGGACTGGCAGGACGGACCGCTGGATCTGGACGAACTCGTCGAGGACCTCAGCCGGATCCTGTCCCACTCCCTGCTCCAGCGCTGGGGAGTCGTCCAGCCACACCCCCTCTACGAGCACCGCAACCGCCGACGCTGGGTCGTCCTCCCGGCGGCCGACCGCGCCGCCACCGTCGCGGAAGTCGTCCGCCGCCATGTCCCGGACGCCGAGTCCCTGATCTGCCGCTTCGAGGTGGACCACGGCGGCATCGCGGTCGGCTTCGAGCAGCTCACGCTCAGCGGCGGCAAGACGATCAGCATCCCGTGCCCGCGCTGCTCGCCGGAGACCGACGACAGCCTGTGGCCGCACGACGTCTCCCACGAACTCGCTCACCTCCTCGGCCAGCTCTACGCCCTGCCGCACCTGCGCAGCCGACACCTCACCCCGTGCGTGGACTTCGCCTCGGACCACGAGGGGCACCTGTGGCAGCTGGTGTTCCCGTACCGCGAGCCGGACTCCATCAAGGCGACCTCGCCCCGCTCCTGACCTGATCACGGAAGGACCCATCTCTGATGACCAACACAGCAGCGATCCGAACCACCACAGCCCTACGTCACCGCAAGCTCGCCGTCGACGCCTTCAACGAGGCACAGGCCCACTACGAGATCGCCGTCCTCGACCACGTCGCCGCGCTCGTCGTCGAGGCGTACCCGGAGACGACGCACCTGACCTTCGACCACTCCGCGCACGACCGGAGGGTCGAGCTGCACGCCCTGTGGACCACGCGCCATGACGGTACGGAGGAGCAGCTTCTCGACGTACGCCAGGACGGCGCCACTGCCGCCCTAGATCTGGACGAACTCGCCGACGATCTGAGCGACGCGCTCGCCGGATTGCACTCGGCGGCTTGGAGCACCGTACGGCCCGATCCGAGACCCGCCCCGGACCGGCGCTGGGTACTCGACCTGCCTCCGGCCGACCGGGTTGCACGGCTCGCCGAGCTCGTACGAGGGCACCATCCGGAAGCTGGGCTGGTCACGGTCGAGTTCGTCGGCCGCGGGTGCCGGGTACTCAACGTTGACCACGCGGACGTCACGAAGCTCAGCATCGACGTGATCGCCGGGCCGAGGCCGGCAAGCGGCGAAAACTCGCTGTGGCCGCAGGAGACCGAGCGACAGATCTCGGCACTCGTCCTGCAGATCCATGCCCTGCCGCACCTTCGCGCCCAGCACCTCGTGCGCATCGGAGGCCCGGCGACGCACACGGCGCTTCTCCTGCTCCCCTTCACCCAGACGAACACGCACGGGGAATGAGGTGTCATGTCCCTGCTCATTCAATGCCAGTCAGCCGTGCCTTCCGTACCCGCCGTGCACGCCCAGACCATCGCGGCGAACGTGCTGAAGACCTGGCCCACGGCGATCAGCCTGACCATCGAGTACGTCGCACACCACGACCAGGGACCGCGCGGCGCCGTCACCTTCGCCGTCGTACGAGCCCTGGAACCGTGGCCCGGCCCCGTACTGATCCGCTGCGACGGCTACGGCCACATCGCCCGCGGCTGCGAACACCCGCGCCCCGACGGCGAACCCTGCTGGCACCCGTCGGCCCCGCACCTCTCCCTGCGCGACCACGGTTTGTGCCCACACCACCTGCCACCCCTCGCCGTCCACGAGTGGGTCAAACACCCTGAGCTGCCGCTCTACGGACGTGTCACCACCGTCGACCCGGACGGCACCGTCGTCATCGACTTCGCGAGCGGTGAGCTCACGCTCCACGCCACGCAGGTGCCCCGCGTACCTCCGCATATTGCGGAAGCGCTCGACCGCGGGCCGCTCGACGGCCCTGTGCACCTGATCGACGAGTAGCCGAACCAGTAGCCGCACCACCGTCGGCGTCGCGTGTGAGACGGCCGCCGGAAACACCCAACTCCCGTGCCCACAAAGGAAAGAGAGCACTCAGCATGAACGGTCACGCCGTGGTCACCCTCGGCTTCACCCGACCCGTGTACGCCCACGAGCTACGCCCCGGCGACGTGTTCGCCTTCCCCGACGCACTCAGCACCCCACTCACCGTGACCCGCGTCAAGAAGACCGTCCTCTCCGCCGACCTCACCCTCCTCGACCTGACCGTCCACGGCCGCGACGAGCCGCTGCACCTCCCCGCCAACACCCCCGTCAAGGCCCTGCGCATGCTCCGCACGGTCTCCCTCGCCTGCCTGCTCTGCCGCAAGAACCAGGACATCGACCTCGACCTCCCACACGACGGCGAACCCCTCTCCCTGGTCTGCGCCGACCACGTCCCCGACCTGGACGAGCTCACGGAGACCGACTGATGGCCCTCCACTACCTCAGCGCCGTCCAACTCCTGCGCCGCGCCGACGAGGAGAAGGCCCGCGCCCTGTACGCCGACGTCATCGAAGCCCTCGAACAGCACTGCATGGACGTCGGCGTGGACTGGCCCGGCAACGAGCTCAACATCACCGTCCAATTAACGACCGACGGCGAACAGTACGTCGCGATCGCAGGCCGCGAGTCGCTCCCCTGGCACGAGGCCCGCAGCGAGCTCGGCGGCTGGAAGGCCGTACACGTCGACAACACGTACGGCACAGCCAAGGTCATCTACGACACCACCACGGACGAGGGCGAGCCACCCGGCGACATGTCCCTCGAACCCCTCGCCGAGGAGATCGGCTCGTACGTCAACGGCTGGCGCGCCGAACATGGCGGATAGCCCCACCCCCCCCACACCACACCAGGGGGCCGTGCCAACGACATCGATCGGCCGGCCCCCTACTCCACCCATGCCTGATTCAAGAAAGGGCACCCTTGTGCTGACCTTCACCGTCGGCAGCGGACCGGCCCTCGAGGTCGCAGAGTTCGCCGACTTCGACACCGGCCAGGCCACCTACCGCGTCACCGACATCGGCGCCTTCACCCTCGGTTGGGATCCCGACCGACACCCCGAAGCCGACCAGGACCCGATGGAGGAGATCCTCCACGTCGCGTACGGCACCGGGCCGCACAGCTTCCAAATGGACGAGGCTCCGGTCCTCTTCGGCGTCATGCTCGCCGGAACCGAATCCTTCACCCGCACTGCCCTCGAGGCGGGCGCCCTCCGCCTCCGCCCGTACCGCCTGATCATCAGCGCTCCAGTACGCGCTCCGAAGGGCACAGCCCGCCGGACCACCGCCATCGTCGCCGCCCTGGCCCGCCACTGGCTCGCGCAGCCCTGGACCCCGGAGCTGCGCCGCGCCCACGAACACCACTGCGCGCCCCACTCCTTGAACCGCTACAGCGGCCTCATCGCACAGCACGAGGAACGCCTGCGGCGTCTCCGCGAGCACCACGCCTACTACCTGCAGCGCGCCGAACGCGCCACGGCGATCCTCCAGGCAGGCCCCGTACCTGTCCCCGCGGGCGCTCCACCACACCCGTTCGCTCCGGCGGACACTCCGGCCGCCGAGATGGCGGGGCGGTGACCCGGCGATGGTTCAGTTCGACCTGTTCGGCGAGGTGGAGCAGAAACTCGAGGAGCGCGCCAGGCATCGCGAGGGGGAGGCCGCAAAGCCCAAACTGGCCCCGCCCCCTCGACGCAGGAAGTACGCAGCACCCCGCGATCCCCACCAGCATGCCAACAAGATCGCCGAGAACGTCATGTCCGCCTGGTACAGCACCTACGGCGGCAACCGCACGGACGTCCCCCTCGGCACCGTCGCAGCGCTCTGCTTCTTCCGCGAACCACTGATCGCCGACTGGCTGCTCACCCTCGAACCCGCCCACTTCCCACCGCTGCTGCGGGAGATCTGGGGCGTCCAATGGTCCGCACGTCCGGACCTGATCGAGGTCGCACGCCCGCTCCACGCCTGGGTGGAGGAGAACCCGGACGACTACCAACTACGCGCCATCCAGGCCGTGGTGCACACTGCGGTGAACACGGGCCTGCTCGACATCACCGCCGACGACGACCCGTACCTGCGCTCCCGCGCGGACATCCTCAGCCCTCTCCTCACGGGCTTGCGCCACAAGAGCGACAAGAAGTGGCGCGGCGAGTACCACACCCCTCCCTGCATCACCGACCTGATGGCACACGTCCTCGTCGACGACGACATCTGCGGACCGGGCATGTCCGTACGCGAACCCGCCATCGGCAGCGGCGGCATGTTCCGCTCCGTCGCCCAACGCATGCGCGAACTCAACCTTAACCCCCACGACTTCCGCTGGTACGGCAACGACATCGACCCGTTGTCGACCGCCTGCGCCGCCGTGAACGCCATCGTCTGGGACCTCGGCCCCAGCGTCGCCATCTGGTGCGCCAACACCTTCGCCGAACACGACGGCGGAATGGCCAAGGCCCTCGCCGAACGCGCCGCGATCATCAAGCACCGCAACGCCGTCGTCGAACAGGCCCTGTTCGAGCACAGGGCACGCCGAATGATCAACGCGCTCGACCAACTTCTCGGGGGAGCCGCAGCATGACACGACGCACAGAGGCGAACGAAGTGGCACAACAAGCCCAAGGAATCCGAGTCGACGCCACCGGAGCACTCCGAGAGTTCCCGCTTGGCGATTCCCCCCGCGAGCAAGCCCGCAGTGTGAGTCGAGCGCTCCTCGACATGCCCACCGTCATCCGACGGATCGCACACCCGGACGGCTCCGTCGTGATCATCGGCGGTAAGAACCGAGAACAACACCCGCCGAACCTCCACGCCTGCCTCCTCTCCCAAGCTCTGGGCGGTCCTGTCGAAGACCTGCGCGGCTCCGTGGTCTTTGCCGGCGTCACGCCCTCCGACCGCCTGATTTCCCTCCCGGACGCCGTCTTGGCCGAAGCCCACAAGACCTGCATCGGAACGACCAGCCTCACCGCATCACGCAACACGAACGAGAGGGACAACCTGTGAGCCCAGCGAAGCCGACCACGCCGAAGGACACCGACGCCGAGGCCCCGAAGAAGCAGCGCGTCTTCCCGGCGGACTTCGAAGAGTTCGTCACCGCGACCGCGGCAGAACTCGGCGACGGCTGGACCGTCGACACCGACAGCGAACCCCACTCCGGCGTGTCCGCGTTCCTCACCCACCCCGACGGACGCCGCGTCGGCATCAAGCACCTCTGGCGGGGCGCGGCCGTCCAGACCTGGGCAGTCGACGTACCGCCCCGCGAGTTCGAGAGCAGCGGCGACGCCGAGTCGTACGCCGACAGCCTCAAGCATCTGACAAACGGCATCCGCTACAACGTCGGCGTCTGCTTCACCAACAACCCACCCGCCGCAACCACGGCACGAAACATCCGCACCCGGCTCTTGCCGGCATTCGACGGCAAACGCCTGCCGCTGCGGGCCTTCCCCAAGAGGAAACGCCCCCGCCGCCCCACCACGGCCGAGAAGACACCCGCATCTACCGCCCCGCCGACAGACGGCACGGCCCCGGAGGCACCGGCCGCAGACCACTCCGCCTCGAAGAAACCAGGGAAGCCACATGTGAAGAAAGCCCCAACCACGGTGAAGCCCACAAGCCGAGCAAGGAAGCAGAAACAACCGACCACGTAGACGCAGAGGGCCGAGCCGAAGAAGGGATGTACGGTCTCCCGGTCCCGGAGTACCACCACACCATCACCAAGACGACGAAGCGAAAAAACCCAAGACACAGCACGAGCCACGACCGACCGAGCGCACCCCTTCCATCTGATCGCCTTGGGTGCGGTGCCGTCTGCGGACGGCACCGCACCCGCGTCATATCGAGACTCTGCAAAGTGCCATGACACAACCCGACCGATGCGGCGAGAAGCAAGCCAACCTGGGCCGCCAATCGGCCCGCGAAACCGAGCGACGTCCGGGCCACCCGTCACGCCGCCTACCCTCGACGTCTGAAGACCGGCTGCTGCACGGGCGCCCTACCACCGCTGAGGATGTTGCGGAGCGCTCATGGTCGTCGGCACCTTAGACTTCACCAACAGGTGCGCTGAGGCGGCTGCTCCGTCAATGTCGGCCCCCGTCCTCCAGACACGACATCCTCACCACGCACACTGCTCCCCGCTGTCGCAGCGGCCACGTGGTGGTGTCCACCAAAGAGTCTCACCCATGGCACCGAGTACTCCCGGTCCTGCGAGTACTGCGGCTGCCGCAGTTACCTTGCACCTCTCGTTAACAGACAGCCTCGGCAGGGCCGCGTGACGCACCTCACCGTGGAAGCGCTCCGTAACCATGACATCCACAGAATCATCAGCGGAGAAACGGCTGAAAATGACCCACGCACGATTAGCATGACGACGTCCCGTACCTGGGGCGAGGGGCCTGCCGATCCTCAGCTGGTGCATTGCTGATGGGCTGAGCCATCGAGGTCACCCGACTGATAGTCGGCAGCGTCTCGGGTAGTTGCAAACGAGACCCCGTCGCGACTCGGTACGTTGGTGTCCCGCTAGCTGAGGCTGACGAGGTAGTCGGCGGCCCGCTGGGTGTTGCCAGACTGCCTGTACCAGAGATGTGGGCACCAAGCTTCGTCGAGTCGCATGTTGGCAGCTTTCCTGCAGTTCTGTTCATCTTTTCTATTGCCATACATGCAGATGGGATCGGCGACGGTGCGTTTTGCTGCTGGCAGGTAGTAAGAGAGGCACCAACTAGTGGCCCGTCTCGCTATTTCTCGCGGAAAGAACGGCGTGATCGCGTACTTGGGAATTCTTTTGGGGATGATGCCTGTCCCTGTGTATTGAGGATCTCCAAGCAGCGCAACACCAGAGATCATGTTGAGTATCTGCTGGGGCGCTTTCTTCAGATACTGGTGGATGACCCATGCACCCTCCGAGAAGCCGACAATCACGAAACGCTCGGGGGCATGCTGACACTGCGAGATCCTTCTATTGATTTGACTGCTAAGCGCCGCAGCTCCGTCAACGATATCCGGCTGCTCCTTTTCCCATGTCTCTACCCAGGCGGCCCCTAGCCCCAGAAGTCCTCCCCCTGGAAGATCCTTCCTCGGGTATGCTATGGGGGCACCGTCAACCGAGACGTCAGGGTCCGCGCCGTGAAGTGCATCCCGAAACTTGAGGTAGACATCGCCTACTGTCCGGCCCCAGTCGGTTTCTGAACCTTCGCCCAGCCCGTGCCCGCCGAAGAAATAAACGTCCCGGCAGTTGCTGGATTGTGCAGAAAGCTCTGGACTTGTGGCTGCCATTGTTGGCGGGTTTGCCACCGCCAGAAGAAAGAAAAGAGCTGCCCCAAGGCAAGTGGCTGGTCTTCTGAGCATGATTACCCCAAGAGGGGAGTGGCAAGAGTTGATTGCTGCAGTCTCACTGGCCGCTGCACGTTGCAGGATTGGTCGAAGTTCAGCTCAATCCGGGCGGCAGGTGCGTTGCACTATGGGCCGTCCGGGGGAGTCTGATCCCCTTCATACCGTTCCCAGTACGGGCTCTGATACTCCGAAGCTCCTGGATATCCGTATTCATCCTGCAATTCCACGGATACAGTTGCGCCGCTCGGTGGAACCTCGTCGAACCATACGCCTTGCTCCAGTGTCTCGCCTGGCTCAAGGGTCCCCTTCCATTGGCCGCCTGTGTCACTGCACACGGTCTTCTCAGCCGTGAACGGTTCACCCAAGTCACCATCCGTTGGCCTGATCAGCTGCTTCGCCGTGTCGGGAGCTGAGTATCCCTCGCAGTCGAGCTCCTCGGTAGTGCTGCTGTAGTTCTCATAGCGGATGACGTAGTAGATCCATGAGGGGTCTTCTCCCGGGCCGGGCGGGAGAACATAGACAGGACCCCAGCTTATGTGGACACTTCCGCTGTCAAATATTTTATTGTTCGTCTCTGGTCCCGTATTGAACCATCCACTACTTGGAGGCGACTTGGGCGGGCCATGCTGGGGCGCCGCCGATGTCGAGTGTGGGGCTGTGACGGATACGGCCAGCGTGACCGCAGCTGCGAGCGAGAAGCGCTTGATGTTGATCACAAGGATTCACCCGTCTCTCCGTTCCCCCACCGTGCGTGTTTCTCGTGTTATCCAACAGGCGGACGGTTAACCGCTCTTGTCGGGAATCGACGAATTAACACCCATTCGGCTGCCTTTGAATTGCGGCCGTCAAGCAAGCATGGTATGGGATACTTCATGAGCAACTTGAAGCGGCAACATTTAGACGCGGCTTTACTTACGTTTATTTCGGAACGAGACTCCGTCGTCTGGCTTTTTTGGTCCCCGCTCCCGACGTCGATGTTCTCGGTGGCCAGCGCAGATGCGGCCTGTACTCTCCTGTCCGGTGGTGAGCTACGGGGACGGGCAGAGGAAACCAGGTCGATTCGGGCGCCGTGAGGAAGCTCAGGGGAAGCACCGTCTGTAATCGTCCAGCATGATCCGCGCACAAGCTGACACGATCTGACAGGGACGTAAGTACAGGTGGCAGCCGGTTCGTTACGTCGCTGCTCGGTACCCCGCTTCATCACTGGCCACGCAGCGTGTTGATCCCCGCCCGTTGATCAATCTCATAATCCGTCGGCCGTGGGTTCGAGTCCCACCCGCCCCACCTTAAACGCGTCCTGACCTGCGGAAACGTTCCTTGTGGGGTGTTGGAGCGTCAACTCCGCCTCAACGGAGAAAATCCGCTGCTCGCGTTTCGGGAGCCTCGTGTCACGTTCGCCGCTCGATGCGGCAGTGACCTTTCTGACCTGCGGCGATGTAAGCGATCAAAGTTGTTGTTGCCTCCGAGGTGACTGTTCTCGGGGTCGAAACCAAGATCGAGGGACCGGACAGGGACCAGGGCGCCGCTGTCATGTCCGCGTGGCGCGGGCCGGTTCGTTTTCGCATTCGCTCGCTGTGGGGAGCATGGGGATGCTCCCTCCGCGGCACGGCCGCGGTCGATGCGGCGATCGTCGGGGCCTGTGGCACGCATGCATGCGTCCGGGGAATGGCCAGTAGACGGCCCAGGAAATGGCCCCAAGAGAAAACGACCCCAACAGCAGGGAGGCCGTTCGACGGCCGTCGGGTCGGTCGCGGGGGTCCTGCGCATCTCCGAGAGCCAGGTAGCGCAGCGAGTTGTGCCCCATGGCGCTGGCGGCGGGCGTGCCGGTGAGGGTGACGTCACTGGGCAGGAAAGTGACGATCTGGCAGAGCCGGATAATCAGCGCCGTGTCAGGGTGGATCAGGTCACGGGTATGGCCGTCCTGCACCGCCTCGCCGTTGACTGCGGTGCTCAGTCAGAGGGCGCTGGGGTCCCGAGTGCCGGGCACCACCCTCGCCGTGTTCGACTACCGGAACAGCCGCCGCATGATGCCATGGTCGCTGTGACGTTCGCGCTCGGTGGCGTCCCGACCGCATGTCAGTGCAATGTTTGACCAGGGCCTGTCCGGCCAGCGGGGTGGACACCGGACAGGCCCTGGCCGCTTCAGGGGGGTGGGTTACGGGGCATACGTCAGCCGGACCCTCCCTCGTGACCGGCTGCTATACCGCGAGCCAGACGGCGTGGTCGGGTGCCAGCAGGCCGCCTTCGACAGGTCCGCTGGACAGCAGCACCGAGGTGTGGTCGGGCAGCGGACACGGCTCGGCCGAGAGGTTGACCACGCAGGCGAAGCCTTGGCCGCGGCTGAAGGCGAGGACTCCGGTGGGAGCGTCCAGCCAGGTGAGGCTGCCGTCGCCGAGGGCGGGGTGTTCGCGGCGCAGGTGGAGGGCGCTGCGGTACAGCTCCAGCATCGACGTCTCGTCGCCGGTCTGTGCCTCCACGCTGCGCTCGCCCCAGTCGGCGGGCTGCGGGAGCCAGGGAGCAGCGGAGGTGCCGTCGGGGCTGAAGCCGAACGGTGCGGCCGGCCCGGACCAGGGGATGGGGACCCGGCAGCCGTCGCGTCCGCGGTCGGTGTGTCCGGAGCGTTCCCAGATGGGGTCCTGCAGTGCTGTCTCCGGCAGGTCCTCGACCTCCGGCAGGCCGAGTTCCTCGCCCTGGTAGATGTAGGCGCCGCCGGGCAGGGCTAGCATCAGCAGGGCGGCCGAGCGGGCGCGTCGGGTGCCCAGTTCCAGGTCGAGGGGGCCTTCGGGGCGGTAGGGCTCGTTGGCCACCCATCGCTTGGTGGTCTTGCGGCCGTAGCGGCTGGGGTGGCGTACGACATCGTGGTTGGAGAGCACCCAGGTGGCCGGTGCGCCCACCGCGCCGAGCATGGCGAGCGAGTCGTCGATGACCGCGCGCAAGTCCTTCGGGTCCCAACTGGCCATGAGGAAGTCGAAGTTGAAGGCGGTGTGCAGGCCGTCCTGGCGAACGTAGGCGGCAAGCCGCTCGGGGGAATCCGCCCATGCCTCGGCGACGAAGGTCCGGTCGCCGGGGAACTCGTCGGCCACCTTGCGCCAGGCGCGGAAGATGTCGTGGACCTCGTCGCGGTCCCAGTGCGGGTGCTCGACATGCTGCCGAGGTCCCTCGTCCTCAGGGTCTCGCCGGGGTGGCAGGTCGGGCAGTTCGGGGTGCTTGACGAGTCCGTGGGCGACGTCGATGCGGAAGCCGTCGACGCCCCGGCTGAACCAGAACCGCAGGACCGACTCGAACTCCGCGCGTACCTCGGGATGTTGCCAGTTGAGGTCGGGCTGCTCGGGGGCGAACAGGTGCAGGTACCACTCGCCGTCGGGCAGCCGGGTCCAGGCCGGTCCGCCGAAGACGGAGAGCCAGTCGTTGGGGGGCTCGGTGCCGTCGGGCCCGCGGCCGGGCCGGAAGATGTAGCGGTCCCGCTCGGGGGTCCCGGTTCCGGCGGCGAGTGCGGCCTGGAACCATGCGTGCTGGTCGGAGGTGTGGTTGGGCACGATGTCGGGGATGACGCGGATTCCGTGCCGGTGCGCCTCCTCGATGAGCTGCTCGGCCTCGGCCAGGGTGCCGAACAGGGGGTCGATCGCGCGGTAGTCGGCAACGTCGTAACCGTGGTCGGCCATCGGCGACTTGTACCACGGGTTGATCCAGATGGCGTCGACGCCGAGGGACTTGAGGTAGGGCAGGCGGGAGCGGATGCCGGCGATGTCGCCGACGCCGTCATCGTTTCCGTCGGCGAAGCTGCGGATGTAGACCTGGTAGATGACGGCGCTGCGCCACCACGGTGCGGTGTTGGACATGCTGCTGCGTTACTCCTTGGACGACGGGGGAGGGCGGCGGGGCGCCCGGCAGTGGGACGAAGTGCCGTTGGAATCGGAAGATGAGGAAGACGATGCTCACCGGCGGCAGGAAGACGACGGCTCCGGGGAGCATGGTCTGGAAGCGGATGAGGTCCTGCCGTTGTCGGCCGGCCTTGCGGTGGAGGAGCTACCTGCGGATCACGTTCGTCTCCCTTCGTCACCGGTGAGCACCGTCAGCCCTTCCGGCGCCGTCACAGTCGCTGTGCCGTCATTCGTGACGGTGACGTCCAGCGGGCCGGCGGCGACCTGGAGTCCCCTCACCGTGAGGGGTCCGTACTCGTGGGCGAAGGCGGGCGCAACCGTCACCGTGCCCCCGGGCACGTCCGCGTCGAGGCCCAGGGCGGATCGGAGCACGAGGACGGACGCTGCCGCCGCCCACGCCTGTGGTCGGCAGGAGGCGGGGTAGGGGGCGAGCCGCGGGCCCGCCTGACTGCCGTGACCTGCGAAGAGTTCGGGCAGCCGGGCGTCGAAGCCGGAGGAGGCGGTGAGCAGGCCCGTCGCCAGCGACGCCGCCGGCCGGGGGAAACCGGCCTGGACGAGCCCGTGCACGGCGATCGCGGTGTCGTGCGGCCAGACGGAACCGGTGTGGTAGCCGTAGGGGTTGAAGCCCACCGACTCGCTGCTCAGCGTGCGCAGTCCGTGGCCGGAGTCGAGGTCCGGCGCGCTCAGCCGGGCCGCCAGCAGGGCGCTCTCCTCACCGTTCAGCAGACCCGTGCCGAGCAGGTGACCGAAGCCGGAGGTCACCGAGTCCACGGGCTGGCCGTCACGGTCCAGGGCGACCGCCGGGTAGGGGCCTTGGGCGTCCTCCACCCAGAACCGCTTCCGGAAGCGGTCGGCCAGCCGCTCGGCCCATTCCTCCCATGCGTCGGCTCCCGGGCGGCCGAACGCCCGCAGCAGTGCCGCGCCGCCCCGTGCCGCCTCGTA
The DNA here is from genome assembly GCF_039532825.1 of Streptomyces vastus. Classification (NCBI taxonomy): domain Bacteria; kingdom Bacillati; phylum Actinomycetota; class Actinomycetes; order Kitasatosporales; family Streptomycetaceae; genus Streptomyces; species Streptomyces vastus. Next base: position 92,289 of record NZ_BAAASJ010000113.1, on the reverse strand, counting down.
CGCGTACGCCTGCACCTCGCACAGCGCGATCGGCGGGGCGGCGCGGCGGCCGTCGCGGTGGAGGATGGCGTCATCGGAGTCCTTCCAGCCCTGGTTGGCCAGGCCCCGGCCGGTCTGGTCGAGGTACTTGAGGAAGCCGTCGCCGCCCGCCTCGCCATGGTCCCGCATCCAGGAAAGCGCCGACTCGGCGTGCGGCAGCAGCTGTTCGACCTCCTGGGGGTCCAGACCCCAGCGCCACGCGTCGTGCAACAAGGTGATCCACAGCGGGGTGGCGTCCACCGTGCCGTAGTAGACCGGCGGCAGCGCGAACATGTCGGTGAACTCCACGGCGGTGCGCCGCACTTCGTGCAATATCTTGCCCGGCTGTTCCTCGGCGGCCTGGTCCACGACCCTCCCCTGGCGGCGGGCGAGCGTGCGCAGGGTGCCGGCGGCCAGGTCCGTGCCCAGCGGCAGCAGCATGCGGGCCGCCCAGATCGCGTCGCGGCCGAAGAGGGTCAGGAACCAGGGGGCGCCCGCGGCCAGGAATTGGTCGGCGCGCCCTCCCTCATCGTCGGCGGAGGGCGCGTCTGTCAGGCGCAGCCGTTCCAGGTCGGCGACCGACTGCTCCAGCCAGCGGTCGAACCGCCGGTCCGCGCTGCGCAGTACGGGAGCACGCCAGGGCACTTGGTCCGCGGGCGCGGCCGGGAACTGGTCGCCGTCGGCGTGCGCGGCCGTGCAGACCACCAGCGCGCTCCACGACCGGCCGGGGGCAAGCTCGACGTCGTACGACAGCCGCCCGGTCGCCGCGTCCAGCGCGTCCGGCGCCGGTGTACTGAGCAGGCGTACCGCGAATCCGTCGCAGGACCAGGCCAGTTGACCGTCCACCGCTTCGGCGGGCACCTCGTCCGGGACGGCGCCTGACCGCACCCGCTCCATCCGCGCCAGGTCGGTGGCCGCCTCGACCGAGAGCCGGAAGCGGACGTGCCGCGTGCCGGCGTTGCTGATCTCGACGGTTTCCTCCAGGCGGCTGGAGGAAACGGCACGGCGCCGGCGCAGGGCGACCACCGGGTCCGCCGTCACCTCGCCGAGGCCCCGCAGGACCGCCCGGAAGTCTGCCCCGTCGGCGCCCGAGAGCCCTCCGGAGACCGGCACGAGCGCGATGCCCTCGGCAGCGACGATCAGCCGGGTCAGGGCCCTGCTGTCACCGTGGTAGAAGCCGTCCGCGCCGCCGTCGAGCTGCCCGTCCGCTTGCGAGATCACAAAGCTCGGCGCGCACAGCGTGACGACGGCGTCGTGCAGGAACGGCGGCGGGCCCTCCCCGACAGAACGGATGGCCGTGACCGAGTCGTTGATGTCCTGGGTCTTGACAGTAGCGTCCAAAAGAGCGGAACCTCTCAGCCATTAGATCGTTCCAACGACACTAACGGCGAGTTAACAGCGCTGACAATCCCTATTGGAGCGATCAAATAAAGCAGCTACGGCCTGATCAATCCTCACGGAGACCGCGATGCCTCGCTCCACCAGCAGTTCCTCGGCCAAGGGCGGCCCTGTAACCCTGTCCATGGTCGCCACCCGGGCCGGAGTCTCCCCGCAGACCGTCTCCAACGCGCTCAACTCGCCGGACCTGCTGCGCCCGGAGACCCTGGAGCGAGTCCGCCGCGCGATCGACGAGATGGGCTACCGCCCCAGCCGCGCCGCCCAGACGCTGCGCACCCGCTCGAGCAAGCTCATCGGCTACGGCATGCGGCCCTCCCCGCCCGGCACCACCTTCCCGGTCATGGATCGCTTTCTGCACGCCCTGTCCGAGGCCGCGGACGAGACCGGCTACCGCATCGTGCTGTTCGCCGAACCTGCCGGCGACGCGAGCCTCAAGGGCTACGAGGAACTGCTCGGCCAGCACAATGTCGACGCTTTCGTCATCAGTGACACGGCCGAGCGCAACGACCCGCGCCAGGCGTGGCTGGCCAAGCGGGACGTGCCGTTCGTGGCCTTCGGCCGGATGTGGTCGAAGCGGCAGATCGGCGACTGGGTCGACGTGGACGGAGCCTGCGGCACGGACGCGGCGGTGGAGCATCTGATCGCCCTCGGGCACCGCAGGATCGCGTTCCTCGGCTGGCGGCGCGGCTCGGGCATCGGTGACGACCGCGCCGAAGGCTGGCAGCGGGCCATGCGGCGGCACGGGCTGCCGACGCGTGGCCGACGAGTGGAGAGCGCCGACGACGTCGACGCGGCGCGTGCGGCCGTCAAACCGCTGCTGGACGCGGGGGCCACCGCCGTGGTGGCGGCCAGCGACACGGTGGCGCTGGGCTGCTACTACGCCCTGCGCGAGCGCGGGGCCACTCCGGGCCGGGACGTCGCCGTGGTCGGCTTCGACGACTCGCCGATCGCCGCCATCCTCTCTCCCGGCCTGACGACGCTCGCGCAGCCACTGGAGGAGATCGGCCGGGAATGCGTCCGGCTCCTGCTGGCGCGGATCGCCGCCCCGGCCGCACCGCCCGAGCGAATCCTGCTGGACCCCTCCCTCGTCGTCCGCGACAGCGCGCCCACTCCGGACGCCTGAGCACCCGTTCCCTGGCCCCTTCCGTACTTCTCCCTCTTCCTCCCCCACATACGGGCCCGCGCTTGGCGCCGCCCGAACCGAGCCGCACATACCGCCCCCGAAGGATCCACGGAGGAATTCATGGTCACCCGTACGTCCAACGCTGCCCTCTTCGCCGCACAACCAGGAGAGACAGCGCACCACCGGACCACCAGAGTGCTTCAGTGCTCGGCCGCGCTCGTCGCCGCCGGGCTCGTCCTCACCGCCTGCGGCTCGTCCGACGGCGACGGCTCCGGCCAGACCGGGACCACGTCGTTCGAAGGCCGCGGCCCGATCACGTACGTGGCCGGCAAGGACACCAGCGGCACCGTCCAGCCGGTGCTCGATCGCTGGAACAAACTGCACCCGAAGGAGAAGGTCACCTTCATCGAGCTGCCGACGGATGCGGATGCGCAGCGCCAGCAGATGATCCAGAACGCGGAGACGAAGTCGGACGCCTACACGGTGCTCTCCCTGGACGTCGTGTGGACCTCGGAGTTCGCCGCCCACCAGTGGATCGACAAGGTGCCGGAGAAGCAGTTCCCGCTGGACAAGATGCTCAAGCCGGTGGTGGAGACGGGCAAGTACCGCGGCGGCCTGTACACGGTCCCGGCCGGTTCGGACGGCGGCCTGCTGTACTACCGCACCGATCTGCTGAAGAAGGCCGGTGTCAGCGAGCCGCCGACCACGTGGGCGCAGATGAAGGCCGACTGCGCGAAGGTAAAGAAGCTGCCCGAGGCCAAGGGCGTGTCGTGCTACGCCGGGCAGTTCCAGAAGTACGAGGGCCTGAACGTGAACTTCTCCGAGGCCGTGAACTCCGCGGGCGGCACCGTCACCGACGCCAACGGCAAGCCCGACGTCGACACGGCCGCGGCGAAGAAGGGCCTGGACTTCCTCGTCGACTCGGTCAAGGACGGCACGATCCCCAAGGAGGCCCTCACCTACCAGGAGGAGGAAAGCCGCCAGGCGTTCCAGGACGGGAAGCTGGTCTTCCTGCGCAACTGGCCGTACGTGTACTCCCTGGCCGAGAAGAGCAAGGTCGCGGGCAAGTTCGCGGTCGCGCCGCTGCCCGGCCTGAACGGGCCCGGCTCCTCCAGTCTCGGCGGTCACAACCTGGCCCTGTCGTCCTTCGCCAAGAACAAGGCCACGGCCCTGGACTTCATGAAGTTCTACACCAGCGAGGAGAGCGCGAGCACGTTCCTCAAGGACGCCTCCCTCGCCCCGCCGTACGCGGCCCTGTACGACGACGCGGCGCTGACCAAGCAGTACCCGTACCTGCCCGTCCTCAAGGAGTCCATCCAGCGTGCCGTGCCGCGTCCGCGGGTCGTGCAGTACGGCGATGTGACGGCAGCGATCCAGCGCGAGGCGTACGCCGCTGTGACCGGCACCAAGAGCAGCACGCAGGCGCTCAAGGACCTGCAGGAGGAACTCCAGAAGTCCACGGAGCAGTGAGGAACCGGACCATGGTCGACACCGAAACCGGGCCCGGAACCGCCGCGAACCGGCCCGACGAAACGACCGGCCCCCGCACCGGGCGGCGCCCCGCCCCGCCGAACCGCCGACGCGGCGGACCCCGGGCGACCGCGGGCTCGGGCCGGATGGCGGCGTTGCTGGTCTCCCCGACGCTGCTGGTACTGACGGTCGTCGTGCTGTACCCGACGATCATGGCGCTGAAGGAGTCGCTGTACGGGCCCAAGGGCCTGGACCCGGCAACCGGTTTCATCAGCAACACTGAGCCGTTCGTGGGGCTGCAGAACTACGCCGACATCTTCGGCGAGGCCGGAGAGCGGTTCTGGAACGCCTTTTGGAACACCACGTTCTTCACCGTCGTCACCGTGACCCTGGAGACGGTGATCGGTGTGGCCATGGCGCTGATCATGCACAGAGCGTTCCAGGGCCGGGCCCTGGTGCGGGTGAGCATCCTCATCCCCTGGGCGGTGCCCACCGCCATCTCCGCCCTTCTGTGGCGGTGGATCTTCAACAGCAACGGCATCGCCAACACCCTCATCGGGCACAAGGTCCTGTGGACCACCGAGGGCTTCCACGCCAAGGTCGCGGTCATCATCGCCGAGGTGTGGAAGACCGCCCCCTTCATCGGACTGCTGGTCCTGGCCGGCCTGCAGGTGATCGGCAAGGAGGTGTACGAGGCGGCCCGGATCGACGGGGCGAGCGCGCCACGCCAGTTCTGGCACATCACCCTGCCCCTGGTGAAACCCGCGCTGCTGGTGGCGGTGCTGTTCCGCTGCATGGACGCGCTGCGGATGTTCGACCTGCCCTACGTCCTCATCGGCGCGCAGAAGACCTCCGTGGAAACTCTGTCGATGCTCGCGCAGAACGAGGCGTCCAACGTCCGCTTCGGACCGGCCGCCGCCTACTCGGTGATCCTCTTCCTCTACGTCTTCCTCATCGCGCTGGGCTTCGTCCGGCTGCTGGGTGCCGATGTCGTCGGCGACAGCAGCTCCCCGGGCAAGGGCGGAAGTAAACGCCGGTGGTTCGCGGGAGCGCGCCGGGCGGAGGTGGCGTCATGACGATCTCGGCGAAATGGCGTACCTGGCTGCTGTACGCGGGGGTCGCCGCCGTGGTGGCCTACTGCCTGGCCCCGTTCTACTGGATGCTCGTCTCCAGCCTGCGGCGCAGCTCCGACATCTTCGACACCTCGCTGCTGCCCTCCCCGGTGACCTTCGCGAATTACCGGTCGGTGTTCGACCCGTCCCAGGGCTTCGGCCGCGCGCTGCTCAACAGCCTGATCGTCGCCGGTGTCACCACCGTCCTGGCGCTGCTGCTGGCCACGTTCACCGCGTACGCGATGGCAAGGCTGGAGTTCCGCTTCAAACGGCTGGTGCTCACGCTGATCATCGCCACCTCGATGTTCCCGGTGGTGTCGATCGTGGTCCCGCTGCTGAAGCTGTTCACCGACATCGGCTGGATCAACACCTACCAGGCCATGATCGTGCCGAGCATGTCCTTCACCCTGCCCCTGGCCGTGTGGAACCTGACCACGTTCTTCCGGCAGATGCCGGACGAGCTGGAGCATGCCGCCATGGTCGACGGCTGCACCCGCGGCCAGGCGTTCCGCAAGGTCATCATCCCGCTCGCCGCCCCGGGCATCTTCACCACCGCGATCATCGTCTTCATCGCCGCCTGGAACGAGTTCCTCATCGCCCTGTCGATGACCAACAAGCCCGACATCCAGACCGCACCGGTCGCCATCTCCAAGTTCACCGGCGCCACCACGTACGAGATCCCGTTCGGCAGCCAGATGGCAGCGGGCGTCCTCGTCACCATCCCGCTGGTGGTCATGGTGCTGGTCTTCCAGCGCCGCATCGTCGCCGGACTCACCGCCGGCGCGGCGAAGTAGCCCCGGCGCCCCACCGTCCCCTTCCCTCCACCCAACAGACAGAGGAGGAGCCGCAGCATGCCCTTTGTCAGTACCTCAGTGTGTCCAGCGGCCGGCGTGACCGTCATCCAACCCGGAGGTGTCCAGTGAGAGTCAGTGTGGTCACGGCAACGGCGGCGGCACTCATATCCGCTCTGCTGCCAGTGACGTCGGCATCGGGCTCGACGTCCGCATCAACATCGACGTCCGCATCAACATCGGCATCGGCATCGGCGGGCGGTCCCGCGGAGTTGTCCGAGACCTCCCGGCTGGAGGACCGCCGGTCGCTGGTGTCCGGGGACCGGGCCTACGCGATGGGCGACGAAACCGGCCTGTACCCGGCGACCGGCTGGCACATCCGGGGCGAGATGGGCGGCTTCTGGACCGCCCCGCTCAAGCTCCTGGACGGTGTCTGGTTCGCGGCCGACGGATCATGGCTCGGCAAGGACATCCCAGCCACCAAGTACGTCCGGGGCCAGGGATACCAGCGGTTCGAGTACCGGGGCAAAGGGCTCTCGGCGGACCGCGTCGAATACACCCCCGAGGGCACCCGCGCGACCGTCATCGGACTGACGTTCCGCTCCGAGCGGTCCCGCGACGTACGGCTCGCCCTGGACGCCCACTCCGAGCTGATGCCGGCGTACCCATGGGGCTGGACCACGCCCGGCGCCGCCACCAACGACCCGGACACCGGCTCCGTCAGCGGCGGTGCGCTGATGTTCCGCGACAAGTCCGGCACCGCGGTCGTCGGGTCGTCCGCCAAGCCCGTGGCGCAGGCCCTCGGCCCGGACCACCGGGGACCACAGGATCCCGCCGTGGTCTGCCCGGCCGACGGTACGGCCCCGGCCCGCTGCGACGATTCGGCCTTCGGCAAGGGCACCGGCGGCCAACTGGAGTACGACCTGCGTCTGAAGGCGGGGCGCTCCACGACGGTCTGGTTCGCCGTCGCCGGTTCGGACCAGAGCGCCAAGGACGCCCGAGCCTCGTACGACCAGGCCCTGCGCGACCCGGCCGCCGGGCTCAAGCAGACCGTGTCCGCCCGGCGCGCCGCCGCGTCGTCCACGGTGGTGGACCTGCCGGGTGACCGCCTGCTCCAGCAGAGCGTCGAGTGGAGCAAGCAGAACCTCCTCGACTCCGCCCAGGAGGCCACGGACGTCAAGATCCGGGACGTCGACGAGGGCAGGGCCTATCCCGCGGCCCTGGGAACCGTGCCGAAGATGCGCTGGCTCGCCGCGGGCTTCCCGGACTACCCGTGGCTGTTCGGCACGGATGGCGAGTACACCGCGTACGCGGCCATCGCCGCAGGCCAGTTCGACATCGTGCGCGACCACTTGAGGGCCCTGCGCGATGTCAGCGACCTGATGAACAAGCGCAGCGGCAAGGTCGTGCACGAGGTGGTGTCCACCGGGGACGTCTACTACGGAAGCAACACCTCGGCGGGCAACACCGACGAGACGGCCAAGTTCCCCAGCACGGTTGCCCTGGTCTGGCGCTGGACCGGCGACAACCGATTCCGCGACGAGATGTACGACTTCACCGTCCGCAACCTCCGCTACATCACGAAGAACCTCGACAAGGACGGGGACGGCTGGCCGGAGGGCCTGGGCAACGTCGAACGCCAGGGCATGGGCGAGGAGAAACTCGAGAACACGGTCTACCTGATCCGGGGCCTGCGCGACCTGGCCGACATGGCCCGCAGCAAGAAGGACAGCGCCACGGCCAAGTGGGCCACCGGCACGGCAGACTCCCTGCAGAAGCGGTTCGAAGCACAGTGGTGGGTCCCGGAAGCCGCCGGGTACGCCGAATCCATCGACGACCCCGCCGACCCGGCCAACGACAACACCCCCGTGTTGCAGCGCCATTGGACCGGCATCACGCCGATGGAGGCCGGCCCGATCGCGTCCCCCGAGCACGGTAAGCAGGCCCTGATCCAACGCGAACGCGACTGCTACAACGGCGAGTTCGGTACGTACCACACCGGCACCGGACCGACGAGCGTCGCGTCGGGCAACCCCGGCCCCTCGTGCGACACCGTTGTGTCCGCGGTGGGCAGTGAGCGGTCGACCTTCTCGCTGAACACAGCCGTGATGGCGGTGGCCGAGGGCAACTTCGGCCGACTGGGCCCCCAGCGCCGCTACACCACCGGCAACGCCCGCATCCAGCTCGACCCGGCGGTGTGGGAGACCCCCGGCGCCATGCCCGAGATCGCCCCCTCCCCGGACTTCAAGGCCAACATCGACCGCCCGTTCTACGACAGGTCGATGACGCTCCAGGCGTGGGGCACCTACGGCATCCTCTGGCCGGTGGTGCACCAGCAGCTCGGCGTGAACCCCGACCTGGGCAACAAGACCCTCGCAGTGGTCCCGCAGGTGCCCGACGGCCAGCGCAAAATCAGCGGCCAGAAGATCCAGCTCGGCGCGGGCTCGGTGGACGTCACCGCCACCCACGACGGCGCCAGTTACCGTACGGATGTCCGATCCCGTTCCCTGAGCGGAACACTGGTCGTCGGTGCCGTACTCCCCAAGGGCTCGAAGGTGGCCGATGTACGGCTCAACGGCAACCCGGCCTCCTACCGCTTGGTCACGACAACCAGAGGCATCGAGGTGCGGGTGACTGCATCCATGACGTCCGCTCAACTGGAGATCCGCACACAGGCCTAGGCTAGAAGGCTGATGAAGATCTTGGGTCCTGGCCTGCGATAACGGCCACAGAAGCTCCGCCCCGAGCGCCGGGGCGGAGCCTCTGCGCGTTGGAAGGGGAATCCGCTGCGCCAGGGTTCGACAGCGTCGGCTGAGCTGGAGCGACGTCCGGGATTCCGTATTGGGCAGGCTCTCAAGGAGCGACAGGGACCATAGAGGGACCGCAAGGACAGGAACCAACCGACAAGGACCGCGCAAGGCCGACACAAGTGCACACGCCTGACCTGCAAGAACGGCGTGAATCGGCACTGATCGGCAAGGGCCGACAAGATCCTGAATGGACTCATAATCCGTCGGCCGTGGGTTCGAGTCCCACCCGCCCCACCTCAGCAGTGCCCTGACCTGCGGAAACGTTCATTTTCGGGTGCCGGACCGTCAACTTTGCCTGAACGGACTGAATCCGCTGCTCGTGGGTTTAGAGTCCGGCGGCGGTCGGGGGAGCTCCAACCCCTCTGACCTGCGGCTGAGTAGATGATCTAGGGTGTCGCTCGCGGTCTGGGCGACTGCCTAGGGGGCCGATGTCAAGACCCAGGGGCCGTACAGGGGCCGGGGCGGCGCGGGCGTGTCCGGGCCGGCGGTGTCTCCGGGGCGATTCGTTGTCCATGGCGTTGGGCCAGTGCGTATCGGCCATCCTCGTCCGGTGCGCACAGCTCCATTCACGCAGGAGGGCGCTGCCACGCGACCGCGAATCGCTCCCCTGACCTCCATCAAACCTCCCGTCAACCCCGCCGTGAGCGGGACAAGTCCGGCCATCACGCTGTGACTGTCGGGCTCCAGAACCATCAAGGGATATTGATGGAGAATCTCAGAGAAGAAGAGGAAGGGGCGCCCAAGCGCAAGGTGCTCGACCTGACTGTTGTGCAGGTAGTGGCGAGCGCACTCGCGACTGTGGTGGGCGCGGTGCTGGCGTCCCTGCTGGGGGTGACCGGGACGATCATCGGCGCCGCCGTGGTCAGTACCAGCGCGACCACCGGCGCAGCGGTCTTCCAACACGCTTTCCGACGGACGGGCGAGGGGATCCGTGGCCGGGTGCCGCCCGTAGGAGTGCCGAGGACCCCGGGCGAGGAGCGGGCGGAACACCGCGCGGGCGCCCGGGCGGCGTTCGGTCTACCGGCGGACGCTTCGGCTGCCGACGCGATACCGTCCTTTGCGCCCTCCGAAGGTGAGACGGTCACCACCTATCGGGGTGGCTCCGTCCGGAGGTCCATCGGCTGGAAGAAGTACGCCCTGGCCACGGGCCTGGTGTTCGCCCTGGCGATGGTCACGGTGACCGCAGTCGAGCTGATCATGGGCAAGCCGGTAGCGGCCGTGGTCAAGAATGAGCCTGGCAGGGGAACCTCGGTGGGCGGTGGCGCGGCCGGTACCCCCAGTCCCGCCGACAGCCGCACACCTACCCCGGGTACGTCCAGTGGCGCGGCGCCGCAGACGAGCATTTATGCCTCGCCGGATGAGAGCGCGGCGCCGGACACCAGTTCTCGTCCCAGCTCCAGCCCCAGTTCCAGTTCCAGTTCCAGTTCCAGTTCCAAGGCTTCGGTGTCGTCCGCGCCGTCCAGCGGCGGCGCCGTGAGCAGTTCCGACGCCACCGCTGATGAGCAGTGACAAGCCGGTCCGGGCCTCGGTGGGCGGCCTCGTCGGCGAGTAGAGCGCGGGAAGGCCCAGTCTGATATGCGCGACCCTGGTCAGCCACCAGGAGTCGTCCTGCCACTCGTGTGGTCAGGTGGCATTGCGGAGTCGGCGGTGCTTGGCTCCCGGACGCCGTTTTCTGCCGGAGGGATTGATGCTCGCCGCCACGGGCGGTGTGCCTCCGGCTCCCGATTCCAGAACACTGCCGTCGTTGTCCGACCGGTGCGGTGTACACCGCACCGGTCGGACAACGACGGCAGTGGTTTCTGCGGGGAGGACAGCGTCACTGACTGGCAGGCGCTGACGTGTGCAGCAGACTTTCGGTGATCTCCCGGTAGTGCCTCAGCACGAGCCGTAGTTCCTCTGTCTGTGTTTCGGTCTCCGGGTCCTGCCAGCTTGCGCGGGAGGACACGACGCCGTTCTGCGAGGGCGTCCGTCAGGTGGGTGGCGAGTTCGTCGAAGGTGCTGTCGGCCTCTTCCGCCGCTTGGCGCGGCTGCCGGCGAAGTTGCTGAGGGCCTGTTGGAGGCGCAGGGTGAGCTTGTCCCGTTTGCGTTGCGGGAGCAGCTTCGAGCCCAGCCGGCGATCGGCGCCGTCGGCGCTGGTGCCGGGCTCACGCGGTGTGTGAGCAGAGTCGGTGGAGTCGGTGGGAGGTGTCTGCGGGGCGCGCTGCATCGCGGGAACCGGGCTCCCGGCCTGGGGCTGCCGTGCGTGTTCGGCGTTGTGCGACATCAGGTGCTGCTTCCCTTCGCGTGGCGTCGGGTCGGTGGCCACGGCGCGTGTCCTTGGCTGTCGGGGGTCTGCGGGCGGCGCCGGTCCGGGGCAGCCGGTTGTTCGAAGACCAGTGCCTCGAAGAGGCTTCGGGCTTCGACCATGGCTTCCCGCATCTCCTCGGTGCCGCTCTGGTCGTGGGCGGCTGTGTGCATGCTGCGATAACCCTGGACGAAGTAGGCGTGGCGGACGGAGAGGGCAGCCAACTGCTCATCGAACTGCTCGCCGTCAGGGAAACCGCGGTCCTTTGCCAGGCGCGCCAGCAGCGCATCCGCCTCGGTGATGGCCCTCTGCGGTGATTCGACGAACTGCTCTTGGACGGCGGCCCATTCAGTCACGTAGTGCTCGCGGGCCTCGGGCGACAGCGGCTGCTCCCTGAGGGAGCCGTGCCGCTTCACGCGCTCACTGAGTTCCCGCTCGGCCGCCCTGATGTCGCCGTTATGGCGGGCGACGGCACGGTCGTACTCGGGGCCGAAGAGCCTCTTCAGCCCGCGTCCGCCGCTGCCCCGGGCCCTTCCGCGTCCGAGGTAGAGGAGGGTGGCCATGCCAATGACGATCATGGCGGTGATCACGACGGTGAACATGGCTGCCTTCTTTGGCTCTTGGTTCGCAGATAGGTCTGCATCATTGCCGTCAATTCCTGTCGGCTCATTGAGCGTTGAGGCCTGCCGGGTGGTGTCCACGTGACGTGGCCACCACCCGGGCGTTTGTGGTCAGCGCCTGAAGGCGTGCTTGGCCTTGGAGCCGGCCTGCTTCAGGTTTCCGGATACCCGGTCGGTCCTGCCTTGCCGCTGCAGTCGCCTGTTGCGGGTGGTCCGGACGCGTTCGGTAATCCGACCCTTGAATGCCTGGGTCTTGTGCTTGATCGTCTGTCCGACGCCCATGGTCGGCCTCCTACGGGTCTGCTGAGTGGGGCCCCGCGCGTGATCGTCGTACCGGCCGCCATTCCCGTGGGCGGGATCGGGCCCCGGTGTGGATTACCGGCGGCCGTACCGACGCCTGGCTCCGCCGCGCCCGCGCCTCGTGAAGCCGACGATCCAGACGACCAGCAGTACGGCAGCGACCCACCAAAGGGTCTGCATGGTGAAGCCGAACCCGAACACCACGAGGATCAGCAGGAGGAGAAGAATCCAAAGAAACATGGCCGAGCCTCCACGTGGTCACAGGGACAGTTCCTGCGTTCCGCGGGGTCAGGGCGAAGCGGAAGGTGGAAGGCCTCGCCCGGAGAATTCCGGAGCGGTGTAGCCCCACGCCTGCGGTCAGTCAACGCCTGGCAACCTCCCTTGTCAACGTAGCGTCGACACGGAGGAGTTCTGGGAACTGGGCAGGGGCCGCTGGGGCAAGCGGAGCCTCGACGGGGGATTCAGCCGGTTCGGCCGGCGGCGACGGCAGGACATGGTCCTCCCACCAGGACAGGCCCAGCACGGTGGCGAGCAGGACGAAGGGAGCCGAAACTGGAACGATCAGCGCGTACATGTGTACCGCCTGTCGTGGGATGCGTGCGACGCGACGGGCAGCAGATCGTTGCCCGCTTGAGGCACATCGGGGCCGCGCCGGGATCACAAGACGATGGGCGCGTGCGGGAACAGCCACGCTCGTGATGCGGCGGGTTCCGGCACCGATGCGCAGGGTGCGCCCCTGGGGAGCGCGATGGCGGTGCGACGCTGCCGGGGACCGGGGCGGCACGACGCAAGCTAGCCCTCCCCGCATTTCCCGGATAGGTGTCAAGCAGCCATCCGTGCCGGACAGGACGCACGGGTGTCGCGCCGTATCCGGAATCTTCGGGCAGGACTACGCTGTGGGGTGAGGCCCCAGTCCCCGGTATCGATGCTGTGTCCAGCTCCCGGGGAGGCACGCTGTGTTCGTCCTGCTACTCGTCCTCATCATGGTCTTGTTCGGTTTCGGCTTCCTCGATCCCATCTGGTGGGTGGCCGCGGCGGTGTTGGTCTTCGGGGCCACCCGCTACGGCCGCGATCGTGGCGGGGGCCGGGGCCGTAGTAGCAGGTCCGATCTCGGGAACTACCGGGACTATCAGGAGCGCCGGGATCGTCAGGACCGCTGGGACCGCCGCTACAGCCGTCTGCACCGAGCGCGCTGGAGGCGCGAGGACCGGCAGGACCGCGAACACCGCAGGTGACCCGTGAAGTGACCCAGCAGCCAGGGAGTCCGGAACGGCTTCAGCCAGGCCGGACACGTCGAGAGCCCGGAGAGGTACATGCCATGCAACGCACAAGTGTGATCCAAGAGGAGTGGTGGGATCTGAAGGCCGAGGTCTCGTGGGGGAACGCGCCGGTCGGGCAGGCTGGTGTCGCGCTGCTCGCCGAGAACGATCAGCTGCGGCGGGCACTGTCCGGCCGTGTGGTGATCGACCAGGCCTGCGGCATGGTGATGGCCCTGACCCCGTGCCGCCGTGGGGCGGCCAGGAACCTGCTGGTGGATGTCTCACGGCAGTGCGATCTCAAACTCCGGGAAGTGGCGGCGGCTCTGGTCGCCACCTCGGAGGGTGAGCCGCTCCCGGGGCAGATCCATCGGGCGCTGCGTCGTGCGCTGCGGCGGCTTCATACGGCAGACCTGCGATGAGGTTCATGCCGACCAGGCAAGTCCTTCGGTAGGGAGAGGTCATGATTCACGCAGCTGATGTCCGGGAATGGCGCGATCTCGACGTCGTCGATACCGAGTCCCACAAGATCGGTGTCCTCGAAGCGGTCTATGTGGACACCACCACCGATGAGCCGGCCATGGCCACCGTACGAACTGGACTGCCCACCCGGCACCGGCTGGTATTCGTCCCCTTGGAGGACGCGATCGCCGGGCCGGGCTATCTCAAGGTCGCCTATGTCAAAACGCTGGTGAAGCAGGCCCCTTCGATCGGCACCGACGACGTGCTGCCCGCCGACCAGGAGGAGGCGATCTTCAAGCACTACGGCCTGCCCTACAAGCCCGGTGCAGCCGGTGAGAGGCAACTGGCGCGTCGCTGACCGCCCCTGGGCACGACAACTGTGTTGTGAGGACTGTGTTGTGAGAACTGCTGAGGTACGCACCATGCACCAGGTGACCGCGCCCCGTGAAGAACGGCCGCTGCTGACGGCTGTTGCTTCGGCAGGCGATGCGGCTTTGCTGACCGAGGTCGTCGAACTGCGTGCCAAGAACGAGCAGTTGGGGCGGGCGCTGGCGACCCGTGCGGTGATCGACCAGGCGCGCGGCATGGTGATGGTCCTGGCGCCGTGTTCCAGCGCGAGGGCATGGGATCTGCTGGTGGGCGTGTCGCAGCACTGCAATATCAAGCTCCGGGATGTGGCTGCGGCTCTGGTCGCCACGACGAAGGACGAGACGCTCCCGGAAGAGATGCAGCGGGAGCTTCGCCAGGCGCTGCGGCGCCTTCATGCGGCGGACCGGGGGTGACGGAGTGCCCTCCAGCGGACGGCACCGGGAGCTGTGAGCTCAACTCTCCGGTGCCTTCGTCCGGGCCGGCCGTCGGACGCCCCTCCTGTGTAGCCCACCTCGGGGATCTCAAACACCGGCCCGTCGGCTTACCGCCCGTTCGGTCTGGTCAAGTGCAGAAACGGCTGCCGTCGGACGATGCCGACAGCAGAGCGGAGTTCAGCGCCCGCAGTACGGCACACGGGTCGCGCTCCAACAGGGCGGTGGAGCGCAGGGTGTAGCGGATCAGCGAGGTGAGAGCGGCGGCGGGTGCGCCCCTGCCGCTGACGACGCACCGCCGCGATCCGCCGCGCCTCCTGTTCCGGCGACAGATCCACGCGCTCCTCCACGCTTCCACACGCGCCGCGTCCGGCCGGCGCGGACGGCTATTCGGGCCGTTGGGTCTGGTCGTTGTGGGCGAGGCCGTCCGGATGTTCCGCCGTGCGCTCGCCAAGAGGAAGAACGAGTACGCGTAAGGCCGTTGGGCCGGGAAGTCGGTGGATCTGCCCCGCCTCCTGCCAGCCCCAGTTCTTGAAGGCGGCACAGGCTGAACGGTCGGACTGATCCACCAAGGTGACGCCGAGCGAAGCCTGGTGGTCGGCGAGCAGACGCTCCTGGAGTCGGCGGGCGAGCCCGTGGGCGTGCTTGTGCGGATGGACGAGGGTTTCGAGGATTGCGAAGACATGTCCGGACGCGGTCAGTTGCTCAAGGTTCTGCGGCATCGGTCCGTCGAACCCCTGCCACCAGGAGCCGTCGCGCGGCACGGGGAATCCGAAGACACACCCGGCCAGGGACCGCGCCTCGGCGACCAGCATGTCGAATCCCGGCAGCTGTACGTCGTTTGCCAGGCGGTGCAGGAACTTCTGCCGGTCGTGGAACTCCTCACCGGGAGCGGCTGCGGAAGACTCCACGTACAGATCCGCCAGGTCCTCCCGCAGGCCCTCGGCCTGCCAGCGGTTCAGCCGGCGCAGACGCACCGTGTCCATCGCGGACGGCTCAGAGCCTTCGAGTTCGTGTGGTTGCCGCGGAGCGGGCATGACGCGCCTCGGTTCAGGGGGGCCGGAAGATGTGCGGGACTGCCATCGTGGCCGATGGGCGGTGCGGCGCCTGGGTCTGGGACGTCTGTTCAGCAGCATAGCCCCGGATCGGCGCCGCGCCGGGGCCCGTTGGGGGCACGGGGTCACTGTGGCGCCGGCAGATGGACAGGTGAGTGCGCTGACCAGCTTGTCGAGGACAGGGTGGGACGCGGCGACGAGCCAGGGTACGGGCGAAGGGACGCCTGTCGTCGGTAGCCGCAGTTGTGTCACGGAGAGCTGTTTGAAAGCGGACTGTCCGGGAACCCGCCTGGTGTGCTTCAGACCGGAGGCACGCCCGTGGGAGCAGCTTTCGCTGCTCCCCTGTGCGCTGCGGTCTGCCGGCTCCCACGGTGAGTGACGCCACCAATAAGGGAGACACGTGCCCATGCCGGACCAACGCACGCAGAGCCCACGAAGCGCATACCCCTACGACGACGCGCCGGACACCGACGCCGCGTTCCGCCGCATCGCCGCCCTGCCGGGCGGCCCGGAGAAGTCCGCGCTGCGGCAGGACGTGGTGTGCGCCTGGATGCCGATGGCCGTACGGCTCGCCCGGCGCTTCCGCCATCGTGGTGAGACCTTCGAGGACCTCAAGCAGGTCGCCCAACTGGGCCTGGTCAAGGCGGTAGCCCGCTTCGACCCCAGTCGCGGAACCGCCTTCCCGAGTTTTGCCATACCGACGATCCTCGGCGAGGTGAAGCGGCACTTCCGTGACGAACTGTGGGTCGTTCATGTGCCGCGGCGCGTACAGGAGCTGCGCCGTCGGGTCCGCTCCGCCGACCATGAGTTGTGCTCTTCGCTGGGAGGCCGCATCCCCGCAGCCCACGAGATCGCCGCACACGCCGGCCTGACCGAGGCCGAGGTACGGCTGGGTCAGGGGGCGCTGGAGAGCTTCACCGCCCGGTCCTTGGACTCCGTGCCCGGCCACTCCGAGGACAGCCACCCCCTGACCGACACCCTCGGTGGCATGGAGCCTGGCTTCGACCGGGTCGTCAACCGTGAGGCGCTCCGCCCCCTGCTGCAGGCACTGCCCGAACGCGAACGGCAGATCCTGTACATGAGGTTCTTCTGCGAGATGACGCAGGCCCGCATCGGCCTACAGCTCGGTGTCTCCCAGATGCACGTCTCCCGTCTGATCACCCGCACCTGTGCCCGCCTGCACGACCAGGTGATGGCCGACCCCCGTGTTCCGAGGAGGACCGCGTGACGATGTCCCGGGTGCACGGGCGGCGCCCGCGAACGGCCCTGTTCCGCTTCGCCTGTATCTGCTCTAGGCTTCACGCGGGGAAGACGGGACTGCGACCGTGTCAGGTACCAGCAGGTCTTCCCATCCAGGCTCCCAGCCCCCGAGTCGGAAACCAGGCCCGGCCGGAGCCGCATCGCCGCAGTGAGCGGCTCCAGCCTCCGTCCTCCCGGCATTTCCAGACGGGGTGTTCTCACCAGTCCCGCCGCCGCGGAGGACAGCGCGCGAGGAAACGGTGGAGGGGGGCCTCCCATCCTCGCGCCACGTACGGCCGCCGCCGCACTGCGGCGGCGGCCGTACGGACCGTGAATCCCGGCGCGGGGGCGGCGGTCGGTGGCACGGAGTGGGTCAGGACCCCAGTCCGGGGAGGCGTTCGGAGTCGTCGATGAAGGCGCGGGCCACGTCGGCCAAGCGCCGGTTGTGGGCGCGGGCGTAGCCGCGCAGAGCGGTGAAGGCCTGTTCCATGTCGATGCCCTGGCGTTCGGCGAGTTTCCCCTTGGCCTGCTCGATCAGTACCCGGCTGTTCAATGCCGTCTGCAGCTGTTCGTTGAGCACCGTGCTGCGGTGGGTGGTGCGTTGTTGCAGGAGGCTGATGGTGGCGACGTCGGCCAGGGCCTGGGCGATGAGGGTGGCGGCCGGGTCGAAGGGGCCGGGGGCGGCACGGAAAAGGTTCAGGGCGCCCACGGTCTCGTCCCGCAAACGCATCGGCAGGGCCTGGACTGCCCCGAAACCGCTGTGGTGGGCCACCGTGACGAAGCGCGGCCAGCGATCGACCTCCCGGGTCAGGTCGGGGACGATCACCTGTGTGCCGGTGCGGAAGCACTCGAGGCAGGGGCCTTCGTCGTTCTGGAGCTGGAAGAGCTCCAGCAGGCGTACCTGTTCGTCGGAGGCGGCCATCACGCGGAGTTCGCCGTCGCGGTCCGCGAGCAGCACCCCGGCCGCACCTGCGCCGAGCATGCCCACGCAGCGGTCGGTGAGCAGGCGCAGGAAGTCGATCAGGTCGAAGTCGGCGACCAGGTTGTCCGCCAGCTCGACGAAAGTCTTGGCCAGGAGCTGCTGATTCATCGTGTCACCCTCGATTGAGACTAGTCCCGCCGGGAAGGGGCGGGAAGTGCAGCACGTTCATCGGATGGCACCGGTGCCTCAGGTTTCCTCGTCGGTCCGTCTCGGTTCCGTGTCCGGGGAGAAGCGAAGCCGGTGGGCTACGACGTCGGCGGCCACCTCGGCGAGTCGGCGTCCCTGCGTATAGGCGTAGGCGCGGAGCCGGACGAAGGCTTCGTCGATGCCGACGCCGAGTTGGACGGTGAGGATGCCGGTGGCCTGGTCGATCTCCTGCCGGTATCCGCCCAGGTCCTCGAAGCTGCGGTCCGGCAACGGTCCGCCGGTCGGCGAGCCTGTCTCGTCGATCCTTGTATCGAGCAGGAGCAGCGTCGCGAGATCGGCGAAGGCCAGCGCGTCGGCCAACTCCTCCGCGTCCAGCACGGTCGGCACGTCGGCGTACAGGTCCAGGACTCCCGGGCTGATCGCCCCTATCTGCAGGGGAAACGCGAACACCGCGCGCGCTCCGGCTTCCAGGGCCGCATCGGCGAACACGGTCCAGTGGTCCTGCAGGTCACCGGTGAGCAGATTGGGTGTCAGGATGGCCGAGCCGTGCAGGAAGGCGTCCACGCAGGGCCCCTCACCCAGTGTGAGCTGGAGCTCCTCCAGTCGTTCACTGATGGCGTCGGTGCTGCACAGCGGATGGCTCGGCGCGGTCCGGGACATCGCCGACAGCCCGGCCCCGCCGACCGGGAGCGCGGCCACGGCCGCGGTGCACACGTCCACCACGCCGACCCGGGCGCCGCGTCGGGCCGCCTGCTCGGCGACCAGCGCCTGGATACGGGCCGACCGGCGGTGGGACCTCACCCGGGCCACCGCGTCCAGGCATCGTGCGCAAGCCCCTCCAGCCTCACGGCGGTTAGTTCCCCGACGGGAAGGACCAGTACCCGCAGCACCGTGGCGCTGATTGGCCTCCAGATCTCTCCCAGGTCCAGCCATCCCCAGGAGCGGAGCGCAGTGAGCGTTGGGTGATCGGCCCGGTCCGCCAAGGTGGCACCGAGTGTCGCCTGCTGGTCGGTCAGCAGCCGCTCCTGCAACCGGCGGGCCACGTCCTGGTCCTGCGGGTGCGGGCGGACCAGGATGTCGGTGATCGCGAAGACGCTTCCTGACTCGGTGAGTTGCTCGATGCTGTGCGGCAATGCTCCGTCAAACCCTGGCCAATAGAAGCCGTCGCCGCGGATCGGGAATCCGAAGGCGCATCCCACCAGGCCGTCCGTCTCTGCGATCACCATGGCGAACCCCGGCCGACGGATGTCGGAGGCGAGACGGTTCAGAAAGTGCCGACGGCTGGGACGGCGGTACGCCTCACGGGGTGACGTCTCGCGGGAGTCCACGTACAGATCCGCCAGCTCCCCGCCCAGGCCCTGTGCCAGCCGGCGGTTCACCCGACGCAACCGCACCGCGTCCATGGTGGGCGACTCGCCGCCACGGAGCTTCGCGCTCACCCGACGACTGCCCGGGACCAGGGAGAGATCAGCTGTGGGCATGTGACGCGCCGGAGTCGGAGTCCGCCGGTGTCGGCCCGTTGTCCCTCTGTTCCCGGTCCACTGCCGCACGCTTGCCGATACGCTCTCCGCGGGAGCCGGCCCGCTCTCCGCTCAGAGAGCCGACCGGCTCTCCACGCAGCGAGAAGGTGGGCGTGGTGGGCGGGCCGGGGGTGGTCAGTTCGGGGAGTGCGGGGCGCGGGATGCTCCGGTGGGTGGATTCGCCGTCAGCCTCCCGGCTCTGGTGCTCGAAGAAGCGGAGCATCTCCACCGGGAACGGCATGACCAGGGTGCTGTTCTTCTCCGCCGAGACGTCCACCACCGTCTGCAGCAGGCGCAGTTGGAGAGCGCCCGGTGTGTCGGCCATGGTCGCCGCGGCGTCGCTCAGGCGCTGGGACGCCTGGTACTCACCATCGGCGGCGATGACCCGGGCACGGCGTTCACGCTCGGCCTCGGCCTGCTTGGACATGGAGCGCATCATCGACTCCGGAAGGGCGATGTCCTTGATCTCCACGCGTTCGATGCGCAGTCCCCAGGGTTCCTCGGTTGGGGCGTCCATCACCTTCTTGAGCTCCGCGTTGATGTGGTCGCGATCGGAGAGGAGCGTGTCCAGGTCGGCCCTGCCGATGACCGCACGGAGCGAGGTCTGGGCGATCTGGGAGACGGCGCTGGGGTAGTTGCGGACGTTCACCAGGGCTTTGACCGGGTCGATGACCCTGAAGTAGACGACCGCGTCCACGGTGAGCGTCACGTTGTCGGCGGTGATGGACCCCTGTGGCGGGATGCCGAGGACCTCGGTCTGTACGGACACCTTCCGCATCCGGTCTCCGATCGGCCGGATGATGCGCAGGCCGGGCCCGCGGATGTCCGGCAGCAGCCGCCCGAAGCGGAACACCACGCCCTTCTCGTACTGCTGGACGTTGCGCAGGCTGGCGAGCAGGATCAGCCCGGCCACGGCGAACACCACCAGCACGGTGATCAGAACACCCATGGTTCTCACATTCCTTACGTCGATGGTGTCCCGGAACCCGAGCGGTCCGGGAAGCACTCGGCGCGGGAAGACCCCGGCCTGTCGTCTGCGGTGCGGCGGCCGGGGTCCTGGGCTGCGGGTTGTGCGATTGCTGAGCGGTGCGGCTCCTGTCGGCCCCGTCAGTCAGGAGAGCGGGACGGTACGACGGGCAGGTCGGCCGGGGTGACACCAGCGGCGGCGAGAACATGCTCGGCCGAGACGGCGTTGTTGTCCCGTACGGCCATGGCCATCGCGGCGTGGGCGGGGGAGGGGGCCGTCTGTGGAGGTATCACCAGGAACAGGAAACGGTCCTGGGCACCCCGGGTGACGATCATCGTGCTGTCCCCGACGGCGGACCAGTCGATACGGACCGTATGTCCCGCGACGACCAGATGGCCCGGGGTCTCGTCCCAGTCGCTCGTGTCGAGGCCGACGCGGGCGATGGTGCCCAGCCGGGCCGTCAGTGCGATGACCAGGCCGGACAGTTGGTTCCCGATGTCGCGCGACCGTGGCCACCACGCGCCGTCGAACGTTCCCGTGCGCTTGGATGTCGTCTCCATCCGCAGGACCGCGGTGCCGGGAAGCACCGGCTCACTGCTGGTGTCTGCCAGGGGCTGGGTGGGGAGCATGATGACTCACTTCCCTTGTGCCCGGGCCCGGCGCCGCGGCCGGAGTCGCCCACGTCCCCCGTCGCGATGGTCGCGGCGATCGCCGGTGCCGCTCGTTGCGGCGCGACCGCGAACCTGCTGCGGGGCCGATGGCGCGGGTCCCCGGGCAGCCGGCCGGGAGCGGCTGTAGTGGAAAGCGGCGATGCGCTCGTCGTGCTGGTTGTTGAGCCGGTGGATCAGGAACGCGCCCAGAGCGACCATCGCCACGAGCACCACTACGGTCACGAAGGTCTCCATGGCCCTCACAGTCCTTTCGCCGGATGCTGTGTCGGAAGAGCGACTGCCGGGATGGCGACTGCTGGAGCGGTGACTGCCGGGATCCGTGGACGTGAGGGTGGACCGCCTGCCTCATGGCCTCCTTCGGCGTCCCAGACCGCCTCCACGGCCCGGTCGGTCTCCGTCACTGTGCGCAGGCGCGCCGCCTCCGCCATCAATTGGCTCGCGGTCGACGTGCGCAGCGGGTCGCTCGCGGCGGCCATCAGCCAGGCGGCCGAGACGGGAGCCGTCTGCGGAGGGATCACCAGCAGGTCCCAGCGGCCCACGCGGTAGGAGAGGAGCAACATCTGGTGCGGGTCTTGCTGGGTCGGGAACGAGCCCACCTTCACGACATGCCCGTCGACGGGCACCTTGCGCGGGACGGTCGGCCAGTGTGCGGGATTGACCGTGACCCTGGTGATCCGCCCCCACAGCGGATCGAGCACGGCCGTCAGCGGAGGAAGTTCCGCCCAGAGATCGCGGGAGCGGGGCCACCAGGCGCCGTCCAGCAGAGCCGGTGCGGAACCGCTGGGAGCCAGCGACATGCGGAGAGAGGGAGGGGAGGGCCGGTCTTCGAGTGTCGGCGTGTACGAAACGGTCGCGGTCATGATGCGAACCCTGCTCCGGACCGGTCGGAACCGGCCCGGCGTAGCCAATCGCCGAAAACGACACGAGCATGGAGGCCGGTGCGCGAAATACTCTCGGTAACCCCAGCGTACTCCTCCGGTGAGCCCACGGACTGTGTCCAGGCGTCGCGGGACCCGGGATGCCGCAAGGCCGACATCGACGGTGCGCATGCCGTCGCTCAGGCATCCGCCATGGCCCGCCCTTCCGTGACTGCCCCTACCTGGATCGGCAAGGACTCCGCGCCATCGCTCTTCCGCGACATCTGGACAGCCACCAGATGGAGGCGCTGATCGCCTGATCCGGGCGCAACTCGGCCCGGCTGATGGGCAATTCGTGGCGACTCCGCGTTCGGATCCGCCGACAAGAGGATGGAACGCATCGCCCAGCTCAGCGCCGACGTCCGCTTCCCCGGGAGGACCGGCCAGACCCCACGCCGGCCGAGTGCACAGCGAGGAAAGCAAGCCCGACAAGCATGAGGCTCGTCGGGCTGAAGATCACCTCTGTCGACGTCTCGGTGACGCGGATGACGAAGGCGATGACGAAGAGGGCGGCCGCCACGAATGCCAGCATCTGTCTACTCCTGCCGATGGACGGCGAGCCACACGTGATCCCGGTGGCTGCACCGCTGCCCGCTGGCTTCCCCGGATTGCGCCGATCAGTCGTGCGACTCCGGGGCCGGAGGCGACAGCGACACCCTGGTCGCCACGGCCTCGCGTAGTTCCGTGAGGGTGCGCAGGCGGCGGGAGGCGAGCGGGGCGCGGACCTCCAGCCAGCGGCTGACCTTCTCGTCCGCGGTGGTCACGGTCATGCCGACCTCCGCCCGGGGCAGGCTGGTGAGCAGGTCGATGTCGCGGGTGACGACGGGCGACTTGGTCAGGATGCGGACCAGGCCCGGGTACTCGACCGTCTTCAGCTCGCGCAGGATCCCTCGGGTGAGCCGGTACCGCGTCTCGTGGCCCTGGTAGGGGTCGGTGACCGAGCTGAGCAGCATCGTGCCGTGGCGCTTGTGCTCGGGCATCCTTGCGATTTGGTCGCCGCCACCATCCACTTCACCGGCCGCCACGGCGACGCGTCGATGAGCATGGACGGCGTCGACGTCCTGCGCATCGAGAACGGCAAGATCACCGAGATGTGGCTCTTCTCCACCGACCCGGCCACCGAAGACGCCTTCTGGGGCTAGAACCTGCGGTGCCCGAGGCCGAACTCGGCCTCGGGCACCCACGAGTCGATCCGTACGCACACGAAAGGCGCCCGCATGCGGAAGATGACCGAGCAGCGGTGGCGGGCGTTCGTCACGCACGGCACCCGTACCGGCAAGCTGTCCACCGTCCGCGCCGACGGCAGCCCCCATGTGACACCGGTCTGGTTCCTCCTCGACGGCGACGACATCGTGCTCACCACCGAGAAGAACGGGGGGCAAGGGCCGCAACCTCGCCCGCGACGGACGGTTCGCCCTCTGCGTCGACGAGGACCGGCCCCCGTACGCGTTCGTCCTCCCCCAGGGCCGCGCGACGATCTCCGAGGACCCGGAGGACATGGTGCGCCGGGGCGGCCTCCTCGGCGCCCGATACATGGGCGACGACCGCACGGAGGAGTACGCCGCACGCAACGGCGGCCCCGGCAACCTCCTCGTCCGGGGCCACATCGACAAAGTCATCGCCTTCGCCGGCATCGCCGACTGAACCGTGGACTGACGGGCGGGCCGGGGACTGTGTTCCTCCGGCCCCGGCTCATCAACCCATGGGCACTGCCGAGCCGTCGCCGCTCACGATGCCGGCCGGCCGGGCTGCTTCGGCGCCCGCACAGCCGGCACCGGCGTCTGCCCGGCGGCCTTCCGCTCCGCGTCCAGAGCGCGTCCGGCTGCCCGCAGCGCACTGAGGACCGCCGTCACCTCGCGTACGGACTGCTCGGAAATCACCGACCCGATCCGCAGTTCCAGCTCGTCCTCGAAGACCTTCAGTGCCCCGTCCACCAGCTTCCGCCCCTCGGGCGTCAGCTCGACGATCGAGGAACGGCGGTCGTTCGGATTGGCCCGCCGCCCACACAGGCCCGCCGCCTCCAGGCGGTCGACCACCTTGCTCGTGCCACCCACCGTGATCGAGAACTCCTCCGCGATGTCCTGGATCCGTCGCCCGGGCCGCCGCAGCAGCAGATGCAGCACCTCGAACGAGGTCAGAGGCAGGTCGTACTCGGCCCTCAACCGCCCCTCGATGCCATCCCACAGCTCGATCTCCAGCGAGACCAGCTCCCGGTACAGCAGCTTCAGGTCAGCGTCAGCCATCACTCATCTTCCGAAGAATTATCTTCCATGGATAATTAATTGTAGGCTACCACCATTCCGATCGCACCGACTGGAAATACCACCCCGTACGGCGCGACCTGGTCGCGGAGTTCCCTGCCGACGGAGCGGTCGACGAGGTCAGGACCGTCACCCCGTCCGCTTCCTGTGCCTGCGCGACGACCTCACAGTCCAGCATGTCCCGCCCTTCGGCAGCTGACAGAACCCGGGCCGCCCTTCTCGCAGAGCATGTGGACGAGCGTCTGAACGGCTCCTCGGTCAGGAAGGGCAGCAGCGCGTCGTTGGCCTCTCCAGGTGAGTCCATGGCAGCCCGTGTGCCCGATCGCCACGTGCTCGGCAGACGGCAGCGGCGCGCAGAACGGCCGCCCCTTGGCGTCGAGCGGCAGGATGCGGTCGCCGGCGCCGTGCAGGATCAGCAGCGGCACGTCCGCACTGCGAGGGCTGTAGCCACTCCCATTATGATGTCAGTGGTGTATGCTGCCAGTGTAATAATCGCAGATGGGGGACTTGTGCATGGCTTGGAAGATCGTCGTGGTCGAGCCGGTTCTCTCGTGGCTTCACGGCCTGCTCCGCACCGACCGCGACACCCTGATTCAGGTCAGCCAGGCTGTCACTGCCCTCCAGGAGGAAGGGCCCGCGCTGGGTCGGCCTCTGGTGGACACGATCAAGGGCTCGGTGCTGCCGAACCTCAAGGAGCTCCGCCCCGGCTCGGCAGGGGCCACGGAAGTGCGGTTGCTGTTCGTGTTCGACCCGGACCGCCAGGCCGTGATCCTGGTCGGCGGTGACAAGGCGGGCAACTGGTCCGGCTGGTACCGCGTCGCGGTGCCCCAAGCGGAGCAGGCATACGCGGAGCATCTGAAGCGAATCGATGGAGAGGACGGGGCACGATGACTGATCACCTCAAGGACCCGCAGGCCGTCTCCTGGGGAGACCTGGCCGAGGATTTCGACTTCACCGATGCCGAAAAGGATCAGATCCGGAAGGGGGCGCAGGCGATGGTCCTGGCCTCCCGTGTCCACCGCCTCGCCGAGTTGCGGAAGCGGCAGCACACCACACAGGTCCAGGTTGCCGAAGCCATGGGTGTCACCCAGGCCCGCGTTTCGCGCATCGAGAAGGGGCAACTGGAGCGCAGTGAGGTCGACACCCTCGCTGCCTACGTCAAGGCGCTCGGCGGCAAGCTGAAGATCGTCGCTGACTTCGGTGATGAGACCTACGTCCTCGGCTGACCCGATCGGCAAGCTGTGACCCAGGTTCATGCGCAGTCCCGTGGGCAAGCTCGCCTCTTGACGTCAGGGACGATGCTCCGCCCCGGGACCAGGGGTGGAGCATCGTCGCGTTGGTAAGAGAATCCGCTGCGCGAAGGTTCTATCGCGTCAGTTGAGCTGGAGGGACATCCAGGATCCCGTATTTGGCAGGTCTCCCGCGGAGGGGTAGGGACCATAAAGGGACCGCAAGGACAGGAACCAACCCACAAGGACCACGCAAGGCTGACAGAGATGCACACGCCTGACCTGCGAGAAGGGCGTGAATCGGCACTGATCGGCAAGGACCGTCAAGATCCACAAAGCACTCATAATCATTGATCCCCTGCACCACGACGCGAGACACGACCGTCGAAGCGGCCGAGCTGGACACGGTTTGAATTTCATTCCTGTGTTTGCACCCTGTACATAGGAGCTGGCCTGTGAAAATGCTCCCAGAGGCCCCATCCCCGGTACCCGGGGATGGGGCCTCTGCTCGGTGGAAGGGAAAAACCCGCTGTGCAGGTTCTGTTCCCCGGGCCGAACTGGGCGGACGCGGACCGCTGCGGTCGTAAGCGGAGCACCGGTGAAAGTGTTCTAGTTACGCCGACGGAACGGTCGGTACCGAGATCATGGTGCCGACACGATAACGCGATGTCCGAGGTGTCGAACGGCGTCTTCAAGGCTGAGTCGATCGAAATGCGGGACTCCTGGAAGGGCATCGACCAGGTCGAGTTGGTGGTCTTCCGGGGAGTCACGTGGCAAACGAAGAACGTCTCCACTCCGTCCTCGACCGCCTACCGCCTACCGCCTACCGCCTACCGCCTACCGCCTACCGCCTACCGCCTGCCGAGTGCAGAGCACTGCAGGACCGCTGGCGGAGTCCGTAAGGGGACTGCTGACCGCTGAAACCGTGACCGGCGGACTCTGCGGAACTCGGGGCAGCTCAACCGGCTCGCCGCGGTGGCCGCGCGAGGCCGACGAGCTGAGGTCCAACGGGCCTGGCCGGATCCTCAGCCGAGGTCGTCGGGACGACTGGCCGCTGTGCCGAGGCCGGCTCCCGAGCTTCTGCCTCCAGATCCTCGACCCGCGCGACCTGGACCACCTGGAGCTGATCTCCTAGCAGGTGTGGGGGAGGTGCAGCCGTCGTAGCCCGGAGGGTCTGTCACAGGCGCTCGGAAGGGAAGGATCCGCATGCGCACGGCCCTTTCCGGTACATGTCTCGATTGCTTACTCCCTCCGTCAGGAAAAACGGCACCGGGCTATTTCGCGGCGCATCCGGAAGTCGCAATGTGCTTTTTCCCTTTTTCCGGCACTTTCTTCTTCCTCTTTAGATCTTTGACAAGCCCGACCGTCGGTTCTTATTCTTGGCGCGTATTCGGAGCCCCGATGTCGTGGCTCCGGGGACTGGCCTGGTCGACGGGGGACGATGAACAGGTGCTTGCCCAATCAGTCGGCGAAAATCGGATCTGACCCTTCCGCTTATTGGCTCGCTGGCGAGGGCCGCGCCCGCCGCGCCACCCCCCTGCCTTCCCGGCCGCTGTCACCGCCGCCCTTTCCGTGCGCGTGTGACTCACCAGCACGTCCGAACGACTTTCTGTACACCGTTCGGCCACGCCGTTCCGGTGATCCCGGGCACGACGGCCGACGAAGAGGAAGAAGGCATCCCGCATGACCACAGCCGTGACGAGGACGCGGACCATCGTGGACCTGTTGTGCGACGCCGCCCGGGACCACACGGAGTCAGGGTTACGCTACCCGCGGGGCGCGGACGACCAGGACGCACCCTTGCAGAGCTATTCCGGCCTCCTCGACGAGGCCCGCTCGGTCCTCACCGGCCTCCGGGAACACGGCCTCGCGCCGAGGGACAAGGTCGTCCTGCTCCTGGAGAAACCGCGGGAGTTCCTCGCCGCGTTCTGGGCCTGCCAGCTCGGCGGGTTCGTGCCCTGCCCGATGGCCGCCCTGGGCGGGGACCCGGAGCGGTGGGCGGCCCAGCTGACGCACGTCGACACCCTCCTCGGACATCCGCTGATCGTCACCAGCGCCACCCTCGCCGCCGAACTCCCGCGTGCCGAGGGCCTGTCCGTCGTCCCGTTGGAGGAGCTGCGCGCCGAGTACCCCGCGGACTCCTTCCACGAGGCCGATCCCAAGGACAACGCCGTCCTGGTGCTGACGTCCGGCTCCACCGGCAGTTCCAAGGCCGTGATGCTCAGCCACGCCAACCTGCTCGCCTCCATGGCCGCCAAGAACGGCTACCACGGGCTGACCGCCGAGGACATCAGCCTCAACTGGGTCTCCTTCGACCATGTCGCCGCCCTCCTCGAATGCCACCTGCTGCCGCTGTACGCGGGCAGCACCCAACTGCACGTCGAAGCGCCCGTAGTGCTCCGGGAGCCGCTGAACTTCCTGCGGATCATCTCCGGCTTCGGCGTCACCATGACCTTCACCCCCAACTTCCTGCTGGGGCTGATCAATCCGCAGGCCGACCGGCTCGACGAGGAGAACGGCGACGAGATCGACCTGTCGCGGTTACGGCACATCATCAGTGGCGGCGAGGCCGTCGTCCGTACCACCGGCGAGACCTTCCTCAGCCGCTTCGCCCCGTACGGGCTGCGTGCTGACGCCCTGTGGCCCGCATTCGGCATGTCGGAGACCTGCGCCGGCAGCATCTACTCCGTCGATTTCCCGGCCGCCGACCAGGGCCAGGAGTTCGCCAACCTGGGACGGCCGGTCGAGGGGCTGCGCATCCGCATCGCCGACGAGACGCACCGCGAACTGCCTGCGGGCGGGGTGGGCGAGCTCCAGCTCAACGGCCCGATGATCACGGCTGGTTACCACAACAACGAGCAGGCCACACAGGACGCCTTCACCCCCGACGGCTGGTTTCGCAGTGGTGACCTCGGCAGGATCGACGACGGTCGGCTCACCCTCGTCGGGCGCACCAAGGACAGCGTCATCGTCAATGGCGTCAACTACTTCAGCCACGACATCGAGACCCTCCTCGAAGGCCTCGACGACGTGGCCCCCTCGTATGTCGCCGCCTTCCCCACCCGCGCCCCCGGCAGCGACACCGAGCAACTCGTGGTCGCCTTCCACCCGGAGTGCGCCGACGGCGACGAGCTCGCCCTGTACCGGGTGCTGAGCGCGGTGCGCAGCAGCGTCGTCATGCACTGGGGTTTCCGGCCCGCACTCATCCTGCCGCTGCCGAAGGACGCCTTCCCCAAGACGAGCCTCGGCAAGATCCAGCGCGCGCTGATGCGCAAGCGGCTGGAGGCAGGGGCGTACGACGAGGTGAAAGGCGTCGTCGACGACCTGCTTCTGCGCCGGCTCGGCGGCTATACCGCGCCCGAGGGCGACACGGAGAAAGTCCTCGCCGGTATCTACGCCGAGATGTTCGACACCGACCCCGACCGGATGAGTGTCACCGCCAACTTCTTCGACATGGGCGGCACCTCACTCGACATCCTGCGTCTGCGTTCCCTGGTCGCCCAGCGCCTCGGCGCGGACGGCCTGCAGATCATCACCGTGCTGCGGGCCCCCACCGTGCGTGCCCTGGCCGCTCACCTCGACGGAGCCGCGGACGGCGAGGGGGCGTACGACCCGATCGTGCCGATGCAGGTCACCGGCGACAAGACCCCGCTGTTCTGCGTCCATCCGGGCGTCGGCGAGGTCCTCGTCTTCGTCAACCTCGCCAAGTACTTCGTGGGCGAACGGCCGTTCTACGCACTGCGTGCCCGCGGCTTCAACCCCGGCGAGAGGCCCTTCGAGAGCTTCGCCGAGATGGTCGACACGTACGTCGGAGCCATCCGCTCCCGCCAGCCGCACGGCCCGTACGCCGTCGCGGGGTACTCGTACGGCGGCGCGGTCGCCTTCGAGATAGCCAAGGTGCTCGAAGCGCAGGGCGAGCGCGTCGACTTCGTCGGCAGCTTCAACCTGCCGCCGCACATCAAGTACCGCATGAACGAGCTGGACTTCGTCGAGACTGCCGCCAACCTGGCGTTCTTCCTGGAGCTGATCGACAAGAAGCAGTCCCTCGAACTGCCCGCACAGCTACGGCCGTTGTCCAAGGACGAGCAGCTCGCGTACTTCATCGATCACGCGCCCGAGGGCCGTCTCGCCGAACTCGACCTCACCTTCGAGAGGTTCAAGGCATGGGCGGAACTCGCGGACGGCCTCACGAACCTCGGACGCGGTTACTCGCCCGCCGGCACAGTCCGCTCGATGAGCGTCTTCTACGCCATCCCGCTGCGCGGCACCAAGGAGGACTGGCTCAACAACGAGCTGCGCCGCTGGGACGAACACGCCACCGGCGCGAACCACTACATCGACGTACCCGGCGAGCACTACACGCTGATGGGCCCGACCCACGTGGCGTCCTTCCAGTCGATCCTGCGCAAGGAGCTCGACCGCGCCCTCGGCGACGCCTGAACCCCACCGATCCCCGACCCCCGAGGAGGGGCAGTACGTGATCCGCAAGAAGATCCTGGTGACCGGTGCCACAGGACTGGTGGCGGGACCGGTCGCCGAGGCGCTGGCCGACGACAACGAGGTGTGGGCGCTGGGGCGCTTCGGCGCCCCCGGGGCCGAAGAGAAGCTGACCCGCCACGGCATCCGCACCTTCCGCTGGGACATGGACGACACCGGCGCCGGCTCCCTGAAGGGCTTACCGGAAGACTTCACCCACGTTTTCCACTCCGCGGTGAACCGCGGCGAGGACGGCGACTTCAACGCGGCCGTCGAGGCCAACTCGGTTGCCGCGGGGCGCCTGATGACCCACTGCCGTACAGCGGAGGCGTTCCTGTACGTATCCACCGGCGCCCTGTACGCCCGCCAGACCCTCGACCACAAATACACCGAGACCGACCCGCTGGACGGCAAGGCCGACTGGCTGCCCGCCTATCCCGTGGTCAAGATCGCGGCCGAGGGCACGGTCCGGGCGTTCGCGCAGACCCTCGGCCTGCCGACGGTCATCGCCCGCCTCAACATCGCCTATGGGCCGGCCGGTTACGGCGGTGTGCCGATGCTCTACTTCAAGCGCATGCTCGCGGGCGAGCCGATCCCGGTCCCGCTGGAGGGCCAGAACTGGACCTCGCTGCTGTACATCGACGACCTCGTCGAGCAGGTCCCGCACCTGTGGAGCGCAGCGAGCGTCCCGGTGACCCTGACCAATTGGGGCGGCGACGAGTCCGTCGGCATCACCGACTGCGTCCGCTACCTGGAGGAGCTCACCGGGGTCGAGGCGAACCTCGTACCGAGCCAAGTCACCCGCGAGACCTACCAGTTCGACCCGACGCTGCGCCGCTCGCTCACCGGGCCGTGCAAGGTGCCGTGGCGCGAGGGCATCCGGCGCACCCTCGCGGCCCTGCACCCCGGACACCTCAAGAAGTGAGAGGAGCGGCTCCCGTCATGACCGACAGCAGCGGCAGTACGGACAGCACAGATCCGCTGGCACCGATCCACGCCGCCTACGCCGCCTTCGAGGCCCGCGACGTGGGTGCGCTCCTGGCTGCCTTCGACCCCGACATCGAGTGGGTGCACCCCGAGGGGATGGACAAGTACGGCCTCGGCGGCACCAAGTACGGGCACGCCGGTGTCAAGGAGTTCCTCGCGCATGTGCCCACCGTCCTCGGCGGCATGCGGCTGCACCCGGGCGAGTTCATCCGGGAGGGCGAGCGTGTGGTCGTCTTCGGCCGCCGGGACATCACCTCCCTGAGCGGCCACACGGAGACGCAGTCGTTCGTGCACTCCTGGGTCCTGCGCGACGGGCGGGCCGTCCGCATGGAGGACATCTTCGACACCGTCGCGTTCCACCGTGTGATCGAGAGCTGACAGGCGACGACGGCGTACGCCTGTCCGGGCGCAGCTACCACCTGTTCCCCGACGTCGACGGCGACATCGACACCCGTCCGCTGCGCCTGGCCGTGGCGGCCGTTGAGGCCCGGGACCTGGAGGTGTGATTCCTGGGCAGCTATCCACGCTGGTCCGCCGCAGCCGGCTGACGCGGGCGGCCGTCGGCGGTGGGAGCGAGCCTGTCGCTGGAGGCGGAAGCGGCTGGTCGGGCGTTGTGGATGCGTTCGGTCAGCCGGCGGCTGGCGAGGCCGTCACATCGCGGGCCGAGGAGGTTTCCTCGGCCGTCGGCCGATGCGACTCGTCGGCTGTGGGCCGGGGGGTGCCGCCGGCCTCGCCTCGGCAGAGCTCGTCGGCCCTCAGGGGGCGGAGTTCTTCTGTCGTGGGGTGGCGGATCTCGCCCGCCGAGGACCGACGCAGTTCGTCTGCCGCCTCCCGTACGGCCGGCAACAGGGTCGCCACCGGAGGGCTGTCCAGGGCGCCCTCGCGCACCACGAGGGTGATCCGGCGGATGGGCCGGATCCCCTGCAGAGCGATGCGGGCGACCGGATGGCCCGGCCGGTCGGGCACCAGGTCGGGGACGAGCGCAACGCCCCAGTCCAGCGAGACCAGCCCGAACACGGCCTGCATGTCCCCGATGTCGGAGACGATGTCGGGGACGAAACCGGCGTCGGCGCACAGGTGCAGGACCAGCTGTCCGAGCCTGGACGTCCGGTCCAGCAGCCACGGCTGCTCCGCGAACTCGGCGAGAGCACGCGGCTCCTCGCTCCGGGCGAGCGGGTGACCGGGCGCGATGGCCAGGCGGATGCGGTCGCTGATCACCTCCTCCTCGTACAGCCCCGGCACCCGTGGCTCGGGTACCTGCGGGTAGCCGGAGGCCAGGACGGCGTCGAGCCGCCCGAGCCGGACCGTCTGCCGGCCCTCGTCGGGATCGACGCCGTGCAGGGTGATGCGCAGTTCCGGATGACGTGCACGCAACCGGCTCAACGCCGGCACCAGCAGGGCCGGCCCCTCGTGGAGCGGCACGCCCACCCGCAGCTCGCCGGTGACCTTGCCGTCCCGGGCGAGCAACTGCGCCTCGGCCGCTTCAAGTTGCGCGAGGACACGCTCGGTGTGAGCCACCAGCAGTCGTCCGGCGGCGGTCAGCTCGGCCCGCTTGCTGCCACGGTCCAGCAGCGCGGCGCCGGTCTCCGACTCCAGGGCGGACAGCTGCTGGGACACCGCGGAGCGGGTGTAGTTGAGTGCCTGCGCGGCCGCGGCGATCGAGCCCCGGGCCCCCACCTCGCGCAGCAGCACCAGTTTCCGTACATCCAGCACCGTCATCCTCGCTAACGCTTCTGGTTAAGAAGTAACACGCCAGATTACGGGACAACGGCCCTGACGGCGACTTCAATGGAGATCGACACCCTCCAACGCGCCGACCGAGCAAGGGACTTCCGCCATGCCCGCACTGCTTCATCTCGACTCCAGCCCCCGCCGGGGCTCGGTCTCCCGCCAGATCTCGGGCGAATTCGCGGAGACTTGGCGCAAGGCCAACCCCGACGGCAGTTACGTCTACCGTGACCTGGCCGCCGACCCCGTACCGCATGTCGACCACGCGCAGATCGAGGTCATGCACCGCTTGGAGAGCGAGGGCATACGCGACCTCGCGGTGGCACGCGGGGCGACGCGGACGCCCGAGGAGGAGGCGAGCTGGGCGGTGACCTGGCCGCTGATCGAGGAGCTCCTCGCGGCCGACACCATCCTGCTCGGCGTGCCGATGTACAACTTCTCGGTGCCGTCCACGTTCAAGGTGTGGTTCGACCGCGTCCTGATCGCGCCGCTGATCGCCGACCCGGCCACCGGCCAGGGCCCGCTCTCCGGCAAGCGGGTCGTGGTGGCCTCCGCGCGCGGCGGCGCCTACGGGCCGGGCACGCCCCGCCACGACTTCGACCACCAGGAGCCGTACCTGAAGGCGGCGCTCAGCATGGTGGGCCTCGCCTCCAACCTGACGTTCCTGCACGCGGAGCTGACCAAGTCGGCGCACGTGCCCCGGCTCGAGCAGTTCAAGGAGATGGCGGCCACGTCGTACCAGACGGCGATCGACGGCGCCCGCACACACGGCCAGGCCTGACGTCCCCGGTACGTCCCCGCAAACCGCTTTCTCACCGCAGCGGGAAGTTGCGGGCGAACACGTTTTCCGGGTCGTACCGGGCCTTGAGCGCGTGCAGCCGGTCAGGGCCGGCTCGGGGAACGCCTCGGCGAGGACCTCGGGGGAGCGGCGGGCGCCGAAGCCGAGGTACACGCCGTTCACCTCCGGTGCGAGCCGTGCCCGGTGAGCGTCGAGGGAGCGCTCCCGTTCGGGCACGGGCGCGGAGCAGTTGGAAGTTCTGGGTGCGGTGGGCGTAGGCGGTGGCCGAGGGACTGACGTCGTTGACCGCGCCGCCCACCGAGCGGAACTGCCCCATCAGTACCTGCTCCGACGCCAGCGCGTCCGTGAGGGAACGGGCGGTGTGCGGGGAGATGCGGTCGAGCAGTCCGGAGCGGGTGGCACCCAGGCCCTGCCCTTGGCGCGGGGCGCCGCCGACCGGCACCAGCGCCGGGTACGGGGCGAGCACCGCCTCCTGGCGCAGCAGCGGGTCCCGGCCCAGCAGGGGAGTCAACACCCGCTGGGCGGCGTCCGGTCGGTCTCCGGCGCAGACCGCGGCGACGTGGGCCATGGCCGGGCGGCCTGGTGCGGCGGGCATGAGGGTGAGGAAGCTCGTGAGCTCGCGGGGCGCGGCCTCGAGGATGGCTCCCCACTCCTCGACGAGCGGCGCGGTCGACCGTCGAGGACGAGCGGGTACCGGTGGCCGGGGTGTTCCGCTGCTACCGGCGCCTGTTCCGGCCGGCGCTGCTGACCTGGTCGCCGTTCGTGCTGCTGGCCGCCGTCGCCCTCACCGACCTGGCCGTCCTGCGTACCACGGCACTGGGCCCGGTGCTGGCGCCGCTGCTCGCCGTGGTGGTCGTCATCGCCACGAGCTCCGGCATCGTCGCGATGGCCGCCCTGCCGGACGACCGCCGGGCCACCGTCCTCCGCCGGCTGCTGGCGGCCTCGTACGCCTCGGTGCGCCGCTGGCCGTACGCACCGGTGAACCTCGGCCTGCTGGGGACCACCCTGCTGATCGTCAACCAGGCCCCACTGCTCGGACTGGCCGTGGTGCCCGGCTGCGTGTTGCGGAACCGGCTGCGGCTCGCGACCTCGGCATCAGATCGACGCCCTGGCTCTGGCCGGCACCACCGCGGGGGCGAAAGGAAGGGGATGCCGGCGCTCTCCTGGAGGCGCCGGTATCCCTGTCGGTGACCAGGACGCGGAGCCGCAGGGCGACTTCGCCGAGCTGGCGATTCTTCGGCTCGCGCTGTCGGGCCAGCGGCGTGAGGCGGTGGAGGCGACCCGATGGCTGGGGGACGAGGAACGCGAGGTACTCGCGCTGCCTCGTCCGTGCCGCCGTCCCCGAGAGCATCCGCCTCATGGACACCGACGCCGACAGCAGCCCCGGCGACGACGGCTGACACGCGGGTGCCGGGGTGGCATGCCCTACGGTCGGTCGACCGCCCCGGTGACTACGTGAGCCAGTCCGGCCGACTCGGCATCCTGGGCCCGGTCGGCGCCACCAGCTCCGTGACCACCCGGCAGGCGGCCACCTTCACCTTCGTTCCCGGCCTGGCCGACCCCCGCTGCTACTCACTCAAGGACGCCTCGGGCCGGTATCTGCGGCACTACGCCTTCCGTATCCGGCTGGACAACGACGACGGATCCGTCCTCTTCCAGAAGGACGCCACCTTCTGCCCCCGTTCCGGTTCCACGCCCGGTTCGGTCTCCCTGGAGTCGTACAACTACCCCGGCCGCTACCTCCGCCACCGGGGCGGCCTCCAGTTGTGGCTCGACCCTTCCAAGAACACGGCCGCGAACCGGACCAGCCGCTCCTTCGTCCTCGTGGCGCCCTGGACCTGACGTGGAAGAGCCCTGCTCTTGGTGCCCGCAAGACGGCCGTAGCGGCGTCTGAGTGTTCGCTCTGGTGAGCGGGCCCAGGATGATTCGCTCGACTTCGGTCGCCTAGGCTGGTACCCCTGTCGCCGGTGAAGAGGCGCAGGCTGCGGCAGCGTGTGCTCGCCGTCCGTCCGAGGGGAGGCGTTGGCGTGGCAGTTGCCGGAGGCCGGTCAAAGCGGCTCCAGCGGGGAACGCTTTCCCGAGGGCTCATCGTGGGGACTGCGCTGCGGATCCTCGACGAGGACGGGCCGGACGCGCTGACCTTCCAGCGCCTCGGCAAGGAACTGTCCTCCTCCGCGACCGCGGTCTACCGGCACTTCGCGAGTCGCGACCACATCATGGTCGCCGTCGCGGAGGAGCTCGACAGGATCTCCCTGGAGGGGTACGAGCCGCACGAGTCGTGGACCGAGTCGCTGCGGGACTTGGCGATCCGTGCCTGGAACACTGCGCTGGACCACCCGGCGGCCGCCGCACTCTGCATGGGGAGAGTCACCCGGGGCGTTCACGAGTTGCGTGCCGTCGACGCCGTCCTGGAAGCGTTCCACCGCGGCGGCTGGCGCGGCCGGGAGGCCGTCCTGCACTACCAGGCGTTCTCGAACTTCATCCTCTCCATGGCGAGCAACAACGCCTGGCGGCTCGTCAACCAGCGGTTCGGCGCCGAGGTGAACTGGGTGCAGGAATACCAGCCGGCGGATCCTGACGCGTACCCCTACGCCGAGGCGGCGAAGGAGCACCTGCGCAGCGTCGACATGACCGAAGTCTTCCACCGGCAGACGGACATCCTCCTCGCAGCTCTTGAGGCGGAGGCGGCGACGCTCCCGCGCGACTGACACGCGTCGGTCTTCGCGGCCACCGCCCAGCAGCGTTCTCGTGGCCGAAATCGGCGGCAAGGGTGGCGTGCGCAAAGATAGTTAACGCTATTGACTACGTCGTTCACTTGGCGCATCCTCTCCACACCGAGTGCTCCACGGCTCGCTCCCGAGCGGCGTCCACCGAGCGCCACGCGCACCGCCTCCACCTCGAACTGCTCGCGCTCGTCCCGCCCGATCCCGTGCGACCTGCGCAGAGCGCGACATCCTCTCCAGGAGCACCCATGCGCCAGACCCGTACCCGCGCGGTCCCTGTGACCGCAGCCGTCGCCGTGACGGCCGTACTCGCCGGCTGTACCACCACGGGATCGACGTCCGGAGACCCGAGCGGCGGCGATGCCGCCGCGGCGACGAAGATCCGGACGACGATCGACGTGCCGGCCGGCTTCGACCCGGCCAAGGCTCTGTCCCTGCCGGACTACCAGCTCGCCCGGAACAGTTACGACACCCTCGTGCGCAAGGACGACGGCGGGCTCGTCGGCGGGCTCGCCACCAAGTGGAAGAACACGCCGACCTCGGCCACGTTCACCCTGCGCGCCGACGCGACCTGCGCCGACGGGACGCCGATCACGCCGACGGTCGTCAAGGGTTCCCTCGACCGCTACATCGACCCGAAGACGGCGGCGCCCGATCTCCCCACGGTCTTCGGCCCCGGCAACACGGTGAAGGTGACCGCCGACGACGCGGCGCGGACGGTGAAGATCACGCTCGCCAGGCCGTGGGGCGACATGGTCACCGGCCTGTCGGTCGCGAGCACGGGCATCGTCTGCCCGGCGGGACTCAAGGACCTCAAGGCCCTCGCCGCCGGTAAGGCCAAGGGCTCCCAGTCCGGCCCGTACCTTCTTGAGAAGTCCCAGTCCGGCGTCTCGTACTCCTACACGCTTCGCCCGGAGTACAAGGCATGGCCGGCCTGGCGTACGAAGATCTCCGGCAAGGTCGCCGCGACGCTGGAGTACCTGGTCTCGCCCGACCCGACGGCGACCGGCAACCTCGTGACAAGCGGCCAGCTCGACATCGGCAAGATCGACGCCTCCGGCATCCCGCGCTTCGACGGCGTGGGCGGCCACACCGTGAGCGTCAGCCGGTTCTCCGACTTCTTCCTGCTCTTCAACGAACGACCCGGCACGGTCTTCGCGGACGTCGCCACCCGCCGGGCGGTCGCCCAGGCCGTCGACCGCGCCGCCTTCACCAAGGTCGTCTCGAAGGACACGGGTGAGCCGTCGACGATGTTCGTGCAGAAGGACATCCCCTGCAACGACCCTGGCTCCTCCTTCCTCGTACCGACGGACAAAGCCGCGGCGGCTGCCGTGCTCAAGGGCAAGAAGATCCGCCTTGTCGGCCCCCAGGTCGTCGGGCCCGCCGGCGCCGGAAACCAGTACATCCAGGAGGCGCTGCGGGCCGCGGGCGCGGACGTCACCCTCGCCAACGTCGACGTCGGGGCCTGGGTCGGGACCGTGTTCGGCAAGCCTGACGCCTGGGATCTCACGGTCTTCGCCGACCTCAACTTCCTCGGCAGCCTCGCCAACCCGCTCGCCCACTTCGTGGGCCCGACCGTCCCCGAAGGCGGCGGCAACCTCGGCGCGGTGAAGAACCCCGTGGTGAACAAGGCCTTCGCCCAGGGTGCCGAGGCGACGACTGAAGGGGCTCGCTGCGCCGCCTACCAGAAGGCCGCCAAGGCCTTGATCTCGCAGGTTGACGCGGTGCCGCTGGTCAACGACCCGTTCATCTACGCACTGCGCAAGGGATTCAGCGCACAGATGCTCGGCGGCTCGCTCGACGACCCCATCCTGCGCATCACCGGCTGACGGACAGGCCGCCCGCACGCGGCGCAGACCCACGCGGCCGGACCCGACCGTCCGGCACGGAGAATCCCCGCGCTGTTCCGGAGCCCCGCACCGAGACCCTTGCACCTTTCCGACAGGAGCCCCCTGGTGATCGACCCCTTCAGTACCGCCCAGCAGATCGCCGACCTCGTGCGCACGAAAGAGGTCAGCCCGGTGGAGGTGGCCGAGACCTACCTCGACCGCATCGAGCGGATCAATCCCGCCGTCAACGCCGTCGTCTGGCTCGACGCCGACGCCGTGCGCGCGGCGGCTGTCCGGGCCGAGCGGGCGGTGCTGCGCGGCGATCCGCTCGGCCCGCTGCACGGCGTCCCCGTCCCCATCAAGGACCTCAGCTCCCTCGCGGGACAACCCAACACGATGTCCTCACTGGCGATCCGGGACACCCCGCAGACGGTCACGGACCCCGACGTCCAGCTCCTTCTCGATGCCGGCGTGATCCCCCTCGGCCGGACGAACTCGCCGGAGTTCGGCGCGCTGACCGTCTCCGAGAACGCCCGGCACGGCAAGACGCGCAACCCGTGGAACCCGGCGCACACCTCCGGCGGGTCGAGCGGCGGCGCGTCGGCGGCCGTCGCGGCCGGGCTCGCCCCGGTGGCGCACGCCGGCGACGGCGGCGGATCGATCCGGGTCCCGGCGTCCGTCACCGGCCTCGTGGGCCTCAAGCCGAGCCGGGGACGCGTGCCCGCGTTCGTCCGGGGCTGGGAACACTCGACGACCGAAGGCGCGATCACCCGCACCGTGCGCGACGCGGCCCTCATGCTCGACGTCATGGGCCGTGCCGACCGGCTCGCCTGGTACAGCGCGCCCGAACCGGGTCGCCCGTACATCGAGGAGGTCGGTGCCGATCCCGGGCGGCTGCGGATCGGCCTGCTCCTCGACGCGCCGACCGGGCTGCCGGTCGACGAGGAGTGCCGCAAGGCGGCGCTGACGGCCGCGCAGGCCCTGCGCGACCTGGGGCACGACGTCGTCGAGGCCCGCCCGAGGATGTTCTCGTACGAGGCGATCATGGGCTTCACCTGGACGATCATCAGTGCCTCCACCTACGCCATCGAGGTCGACGATCCCGACGCGATGGACCCCTACATCCGGCGCCGCCGGGAAACCGCCCTCGAGGTCACCGCGGGCGACTACGCCCGGACGGCCGCGCTCCTTCAGGCCGAGTCGCGCGGCGTGGTCGCCCAGTGGGGCAAGGACTTCGACGTTCTCCTCACCCCGACCACGGCGGTCGTGGCGCCACCCGTCGGCCCCGTGTACGACGAGGCGAACTCCGACCCGGACGGCCCGCGGGCCACCGAGACCCGGATGGTCTCGTTCACCGCGTTCGTCAACATCGCCGGGCTGCCCGCCATCTCGCTGCCCGTCCACACGACCGCGGACGGACTGCCGGTCGGTGCGCAACTCGTCGGCGCGCCCTACGACGAGGCGACGCTGCTGCGACTCTCGGCCCAGCTCGAACCACGGTTCCGCTGGCACGAGCGGCACCCGGACGACGCGGCGCTCGCGGCGGCGGCGCTGTGAGCGCCGGGTCCGCGGTCCCGACCGGGCCGCTGCCTGCCGCACCCGTCCGGCGCGCTCCCCGGCTGCGGCTGGGCGGTGGCTGGGCCGGGTTCGCCGTCCGCCGGGCGGGCGGGCTGCTGATGTCCATGCTGCTGCTCGTCCTTGTGACGTTCCTCATCGTGCCCCTGCTGCCCGGGGACCCGGCCCGCGCGATCGCCGGCACCAACTCGTCCCCGGCCACGCTCGCGGCGATACGCGAACGACTGAACCTCGACGAGCCGCTGGCGACGCGGTTCGTCCACTACCTCGGCGACATCGCGTCCGGACGGCTCGGCACCTCGTTCCGGTTCGACACCCCGGTCGCGGACATCGTCGCGACGCGGTTGCCGTACACCGTCCAGCTCGTCATCCCCGCTGTCCTGCTCTCCCTGGTCATCGCCGTCCCGCTGGGCATGGCCGTCGGTGTCCTCACCCGTGACGGACGCCGCCGCCGGCTCGGCGTCGCATTCGGCACGATCGCCGGGCTCCTCGCGTCGGCGCCGGTCTACGTCGTCGCGACCCTCCTCATCGTCCTGTTCTCGATCAGCCTCGGGCTGCTGCCGTCCGGCGGCGCCACGACACCGAGCGCGCTCGTCCTGCCGATCGCCGCGCTCTGCATCGGCCCGGCCTTCGCCATCGCCCGGGTCGTCCGGCAGGAGACGGCCTCGGTGCTCGCCCAGGACTACATGAGGACCGCCCGCGGCCACCGCCTGGGATCCGTGCGTCTCCACCTCCGCCACGCGCTGCCCAACCTCGTGACGAGTGTCCTCACCCTGACCGGTCTCGTCCTCACGTCCCTGCTCGGCGGGACGATCATCCTGGAGAACGTCTTCACCTATCCCGGGCTCGGCACCGAGGTCGTCCAGGCGATCATCAACAAGGACTATCCGGTGATCCAGGGCATCATCCTCGTCGTCGGCATGCTCGCCCTGCTCGTCAACCTCCTCGTCGACGTCGTCCTCGGGATCGTCGACCCCCGCACTCTTGAGGGAGGTCGTCGTGGCCACTGACACGGCCGTGCGCCAATGGCGCCGTAACCCGTCGCTGCTGTCCGGTGCCGCGATCCTCGGACTGCTCATCGTCGTGGCCCTCGTGGCCCCGCCGCTGCTGAGCGGCTCCGCCGAGACCCTCACCGACGACGCCCGGCTGGGGCCCGGTGCCGGGCATCTCCTCGGCACCGACGCCTTCGGCCGTGACGTCCTCGCACGGGCGCTCGTCGCGACCCGGCTCACCCTGCTCATGGCCGCCGCCGCCACGGCCGCCTCGTTCGTCGTCGGCGTCGCGATCGGCGCGCTGGTCCACCTGGCACCCGGGTGGCTGCGCGAGACCTGTCTGCGGCTCATCGACTCGGCGGTGGCCTTCCCCTCGCTCGTGCTCGCCCTCGTCATCGCGGCGGTGCTCGGGCCGGGCACGGGGTCCGCGATCGTCGCGATCGCCGTCGCCGGCGTCCCCGGGTTCGCGCGGCTGACGGCGAATCTCGCCGCGACCGTCGCGGACAAGGACTACGTGCTCACCGCGCGCCTGCTCGGCGTTCCCGGCCTGCGCATCCTGGGTCGGCATGTCCTGCCGAACATCAGCGGGCCTCTGCTGGTGCTCCTCAGTTCGAGCTTCACCCTGTCCCTGCTCGACATCAGCAGTCTGTCGTTCGTCGGCCTCGGGGTGCAGAGCCCGCAGTACGACTGGGGCCGGCTGCTCAACGAGGCACTGCCGTCGATCTTCGCCCAGCCGTCGATCGTCCTCGCTCCGTCGATCATGCTCATCGTCACCGGTGTGGGAGCCATGCTCCTCGGAGACGGCGTGGCCTCACTCGTCGACCCGCGAACCCGCGGCACAGCGCCCGCACCGGCCAGGACGGCGGACGCGGCGGGACCGGCCGCCCCGGCACAGGACGGCGCGGCGCAGGCGCCTCAGGCGCTTCAGGCGTCGGGCGGTGCGGGGGCAGCGTCCGGCACGGAGCCGGACGGCCTGCTGACCGTCGCCGGGCTGACCGTGCGGGCCGGCGACCGGACACTCGTCGACGACGTGTCGTTCACCATCGGGGCCGGCCAGATCGTCGGCCTCGTCGGGGAGTCGGGCTCGGGCAAGTCCACGATCGCCATGGCGGTTGCGGGCCTGCTCCCCGAGGGCGTGCGGGCGAACGCGTCGCGCCTTGCCCTCGGCGACCTCGACCTGCTCGGAACACCGCCGGAGCGACGCCTCGCGACCGAGATCGGCATCGTCTACCAGGACCCGATCGGCACGTTCAACCCTGCGCTGAGGCTCGGCACCCAGCTCACCGAGGTGGCCAGGGTGCACCTGGGGACGCCCCGGCGTCAGGCCGCGCAGGACATGGTCCGCGCCCTGGCCGACATCCACGTCACCGAGCCGGGCCGGCGGCTGCGCCAGCACCCGCACGAGCTGAGCGGCGGCATGCTCCAGCGCGCCTCGATCGCCTCCGCGATGACGACGAACCCGCGGCTGCTCATCGCCGACGAACCGACGACGGCCCTCGACGTCACCGTCCAGGCGGAGGTGCTGAGGCAGTTCCGGCGCATCAACCGCGAGCACGGCACGGCGATGCTGTTCATCTCGCACGACATCGGCGTGGTCGGCGTGCTCTGTGACACCGTCCTGGTGCTGCACGGCGGCCGGGTCGTCGACCGGACGACGGGCGGCGACCTGCGCCGGGGGACGGTCACCCACCCGTACACCCGCGCGCTGCTCGCGGCGACGCCCGCCGCGGTCGAGGCCGGTGGAACCCTCAGCGCGGTCCGGTGGACGGCCGACGCGGATGCGGCGCAGCCGAGCGGGGCGCCGTCGGACGACCTTTCCGACACAGCCGCGGACCGCCCCCCGGCCGCGGAAGGGAGCCGCTGATGTCCGCCACCGCCACCGCACCGGACCCGCAGACGGCCGCCCCGCTGCTGCGCGTCAACGACCTCACCGTCGAGCTCGGCCACGGCGTCGCGGCCCGCAGGGTGCTCAAGGGAGTCTCGTTCGACATCCCCCGGGGCAGCACCCTCGCACTCGTCGGAGAGTCCGGGTCGGGCAAGACGACGCTCGCGCGGACACTCGTCGGCGTCCACAGGCCGTCGAGCGGCCGGATCCTCGTGGACGACGCCCCGCTGCGCACCTCGCGCGGACGGGCGGGAGCCGCGACGGTCCAGATGATTCCGCAGGACCCGTACTCCTCGTTCGACCCGCGGCGCACCGTCGCGCAGTCGCTCGCCGAGGCACTCGATCCGGTCCGGGCCAGGGTCAAACCGGTCCGGACCCGGATCGCCGAGCTGCTCAGCCAGGTGAGCCTCGACCCGGACACCATGGACCGCTACCCGCACGAGTTCTCCGGCGGCCAACGGCAGCGGCTGGCGATCGCACGGGCCCTCGCACCGCGTCCCCGGTTCGTCATCGCCGACGAGATCACCTCGGCCCTCGACCTGACGACGCAGGCCGAGATCCTCAACCTGCTCGCCGATCTGCGCCGTCGGCTCTCGCTGACGATGCTGTTCATCTCGCACGACCTGGCCGTCGTCCGGCACGTCAGCGACACGGTCGCGGTCCTGCTGCACGGGGACCTCGTCGAACTCGGCCCGACCGGAGCCACCTTCGCCGCGCCGAACCACCCGTACACCGCTCAACTCCTCGCGTCCGTACCGGGTGACCCGAGGTTCCGCCTCGACGACGAGCCCGCCAGGACGTGAATCGACCGGACGCGGTGCGGCCTCCAGCCCGCTGACCGGCCCATGCCGGTCGGCGGGTCGTGCGGCGCTGTCGGCCGGGACCTCGCCACGTGCGGGGCGGCACCGCGGCACTGTCCCTCACCCAGAGCGAGGGCGAGGAGGAGCGCGCGCGGGCTTGCTGGTGACGACGGACAACGGCAAGCACTGGCGGACGCCCCTCGCCGGCGGCATTCGAGACCAGGTCCCGCGGGCCGCCTGTGCGTTCCTCGCCGGGGATGGTGTCGGCTCCGCGCTGTTCCATGGGTATGCAGGTCTCCCTTGATCGGCCGCCTGAGGTGTCTCGAGGATTAGAGCGACGTGCAATGTGGGGATCGGTTTGGCTGAGTCAAAGCTTCGTCTCCGGGCATTCCATGCTTAGAGTGTTGCTCTAACTTGAGTGAAGCGAGGAGGTGCCCGCGGCATGAGACTGACTCCCACGGAGCGTGACCGGCTGCTGCTCTTCGGAGCCGCCGAGCTGGCCCGCGCCCGCCGCGCCCGCGGCCTGCGGCTCAACGTGCCGGAGGCGACCGCGCTGATCGCGGACACCGTCTGCGAGGCCGCCCGCGACGGTGCCCGGCTCGCGGAGGCCGTCGAGCGCGCCGGATCCGTGCTCGGCCCGGACGACGTGCTGCCGGGTGTCGCGGACGTCGTCACCGAGGTGCACGTCGAGGCGGTCTTCGACGACGGTTCGCGGCTCGCGGTCGTGAGCGACCCGATCGGCGGGAGTCTCGGTGAGCGGGCTCCGGGCGCGCTGCTGCCGGGTCCCGAGCATGCCGAACCCGAGGCGGTCGTCCGGCTGACGGTCAGCAACACCGCCACCGTGCCGGTCTCCGTCACCTCCCACTTCCACTTCTTCGAGGCCAACCCGCGGCTCGACTTCGCACGGGAGAGGGCCTACGGGATGCGGCTCGCCGTACCCGCCGGGTCCTCCGTGCGGTTCGGGCCGGGGGAGAGCCT
Organism: Streptomyces vastus; assembly: GCF_039532825.1. NCBI lineage: Bacteria > Bacillati > Actinomycetota > Actinomycetes > Kitasatosporales > Streptomycetaceae > Streptomyces > Streptomyces vastus. The sequence continues at coordinate 48,085 of NZ_BAAASJ010000113.1, read as the reverse complement.
CGAGGTCGGGCTGGTGCCCATCGGGGGCGACCGGATCGCCATCGGGTTCGCCGGTCTGGTCGACGGGGCACTGGACGCGCCCGGCGCTCGCGAGGAGGCACTGCGCCGCGCCGCCGCCTGCGGCTATCTCGGCGTACCGGAAACACCTGATACGGAGGTCGAGCGATGAGCCGCCCAGGAGGCCACCCCGCCGAGGCCCGCCGCCTCAGCCCGTACGAGTACGCCGCCACCCACGGCCCGCGCGCGGGCGACCGGATCCGGCTGGGCGACTCCGGCCTGACGATCCGCGTCGAGTCCGACTCCCAGCGCTACGGCGACGAGTTCCTCGCCGGGTTCGGCAAGACCGCCCGGGACGGACTGCACCTCAAGGCGGCCGCCGTCCGGGAGACCTGTGACGTGGTCATCAGCAACGTCGTCGTGATCGACGCGGCGCTGGGGATCCACAAGGTCTCCATCGGCATCAGGGAAGGCCGGATCTGCTCGGTCGGGCGGGCCGGGAACCCCGACACCCTCGACGGGGTCGACGTCGTCGTGGGCACCGGGACCTCGATCGTGTCCGGCGAGGGGCTCATCGCGACCGCCGGAGCCGTCGACACCCACGTCCACCTGCTGTCGCCGCGGATCATGGAAGCCTCGCTCGCCTCCGGCGTCACCACGATCATCGGGCAGGAGTTCGGGCCCGTGTGGGGCGTCGGGGTCAACTCGCCGTGGGCGCTGCGGCACGCGTTCAACGCCTTCGACGCCTGGCCGGTCAACATCGGCTTCCTCGGGCGCGGTTCGTCCTCGCACGAGGCGCCCCTGATCGAGGCGCTGGCCGAGGGCGGGGCCAGTGGCTTCAAGGTGCACGAGGACATGGGCGCCCACACGCGCGCCCTGGACACCGCCTTGCGTGTCGCCGAGGAACACGACGTCCAAGTTGCCCTGCACAGCGACGGGTTGAACGAATGCCTGTCGGTCGAGGACACCCTGCGCGTGCTGGAGGGTCGGACCATCCACGCCTTCCACATCGAGGGCTGCGGCGGCGGTCACGTCCCGAACGTGCTGAAGATGGCCGGCGTCCCGTACGTCATCGGCTCCTCCACCAACCCCACCCTCCCTTTCGGCCGGGACGCCGTCGCCGAGCACTACGACATGATCGTCTCCGTCCACGACCTCAAGCCAGACCTGCCCGGCGACGCCGCCCTGGCCCGCGACCGCATCCGCGCCGGGACCATGGGCGCCGAGGACGTGCTGCACGACCTGGGCGCGATCGGCATCACGTCGTCGGACGCGCAGGGGATGGGGCGGGCCGGCGAGACCGTCCGCCGTACGTTCGCGATGGCCGGGAAGATGAAGGCCGAGTTCGGCGCACCCGCCGACCACGACAACGAGCGCGTCCTGCGCTACATGGCCAAGCTGACGATCAACCCGGCCATCGCGCACGGCCTCGCCCACGAGGTGGGGTCGATCGAGGTCGGCAAGCTCGCCGACATCGTGCTGTGGCGGCCGGAGTACTTCGGCGCCAAGCCGCAGCTGGTGCTCAAGGCCGGCTTCCCGGCGTACGGCGTGGTCGGTGACCCGGGCGCCGCCACCGACACCTGCGAACCCCTCGTCCTCGGCCCGCAGTTCGGGGCCCACGGCGCCACGCCCGCCGACATCTCGGTCGCCTTCGTCGCCCAGGCGGCCGTCGACCAGGGCAACGACTCGATGCCGACCCGGCGCCGCAGGGTCGCCGTACGGGGCACGCGCGGCATCGGGCCGGCCGACCTGCGCCTCAACTCCCGTACCGGAGCGGTCGATGTGGACCAGCGCACGGGGCTGGTCACGCTCGACGGAGAGCCGCTGCGCTCCGAACCGGCCGAGTCCGTCTCCCTCAACCGCCTGTACTTCCTTTGAATGTCACAGCCTGTAAGGATCACTCATGTCTGCTGCCGCCGACGGCTTCCGCATGCCCGCCGAGTGGACCCCGCACGAGCGCACCTGGATGGCGTGGCCGGGCCCGAACCCGACCTTCGACGACCCCGAGGACCTCGCCGCCGCGCGCATCGCCTGGGCCTCGGTCGCCCGCGCGGTGCGCCGCTTCGAGCCGGTGACGGTGGTGTGCGGCCCCGGACAGTCGGCCGAGGCGCGCGCTCTGCTCGGGCACGGCATCGACACGGTCGAGCGGGACCTCGACGACGCCTGGATGCGCGACATCGGGCCCACGTTCCTCACCGACGGCGCCGGTGAACTCGCCGCCGTGGACTGGACGTTCAACGGCTGGGGTGCCCAGGACTGGGCGCGCTGGGAGCACGACGCGAAGATCGCCGTGTACGTCTCCGACCTTGCGGGCTCGGCGAAGACGTACACCTCGGAACTCGTCAACGAAGGCGGTGCCATCCACGTCGACGGCGAGGGCACGGTCCTGCTGACGGAGACGGTCCAGCTCGGGCCGGAACGCAACCCGCACTGGACCCGCGAGCAGGTGGAGGCCGAGATCCACGCCCACCTCGGCACCCGCAAGGCGATCTGGTTGCCGCGCGGCCTCACCGGCGACTATCCGCCCGGCGGTTTCGGAACCCTCGGCCATGTGGACATCGTCGCCGCGTTCGCCCGTCCCGGTGTGGTCGTGGCCCATGCGCAGCCGGACCCGGCCCACCCCGACCACGAGGTGACGCAGGAGGTCGTCGGCCTGCTGAAGGCGCAGACCGACGCGCGCGGCCGCCGCCTGGAGGTCGTCGAGGTGCCCGCCCCGACCGTCCTGGAGGCCGACGGCCGCTGGGCCGACTACTCCTACATCAACCACTATCTCTGCAACGGCGGCGTCGTCCTGTGCGGCTTCGACGACCCCCGGGACGAGATCGCGGCCGGCGTCTTCCGCCGGCTGTTCCCGCAGCGGACGGTGACACTGGTGGACGCGCGGACGATCTTCGCGGGCGGCGGCGGCATCCACTGCGTCACGCAGCAGCAGCCCAGAGCCGTGGTCAGGTAGAACTTACGGGTGAATGTGCTGACCTGCGTCACCCGCGGAACACGGCTGACCCGGCCGCTGCGGCTGCGGCTCCTGCCCGAGGTGCCGACCCGCCCGGAGCACGACGGCCGCAAGAACCCCGAGGGCGCCATGGGGGACCCCGACGGGCAGGGGTTCATGACGACCGCCGGGCCGCGCGACACCTTGGTGGTCCACCCCGAGGACACCCGCGGCCGTCTCCGCGCCGACCCCGCCTCGCAGGACATCGGCTGCTGCGGTGCGCCGGGGCGTGCGGCATGACCGCCCCGGGAGCCCGCCGCCGCACCCCCGCTCCGCCCCGCGAGGACGTGCTCGCCGCCGCCATGGACATGATCGCCGAGCGCGGTCTGGAGAAGCTCACCATGGCGGCGCTCGGCCGTGAGGTCGGGATGAGCAGCGGCCATCTCCTCTACTACTTCCACTCCAAGGACGAACTGCTGCTCCAGGCCCTGGAGTGGAGCGAGGGCCGGCTCGGCGCCGAGCGCGGCCGGCTGCTGACCCGCACCACGTCCGCCCGTGAGCGGCTTGACGCGTACGTCGACCTGTACGTGCCCGACGGCCACCGGGACCCGCACTGGACGCTGTGGCTGGAGGTCTGGAACCGCTCGCAGAACGCCGACGACGCGGCCCGCGACCGCCAGGCCGCGATCGAGGGCGCCTGGCACCGCGACCTGGTGGCACTGCTGGCGGAGGGGGTGTCGAGGGGCGAGTTCCGGCAGGTCGACCCGGACCGTTTCGCCGCCCGGCTGCGGGCGCTGCTCGACGGGTTCTCCATCCATGTGGCGATCGGGCTGCGGGGCACGGACCGGGCGCAAGTCCTGCGCCACGTACGGGAGTTCCTGGACGACAGCCTCCTCGCGGACTCCTGATCGGGGGAGCCGGTGGAGCCGGGGGAGGAGCGTCCACGGGGGCACCGGCCCGGCGAACAACAGGCACGAACGGCTCCGGCAGCCACGAGTGTTCCTGCACGACCGGAGGAAGCCCTGACCCCCACAGCCGTCCGGAACAGACTCGGAGACCTTCGGTCGCCGGGTCCTCACACCACGTCAGGACTCTTGAGCGCGCACGTGAACCTGCCCACACGATTCGCTCGATTCCATCGTCTTCACACTTGAATCGAGCACGAGGATCCGGCATTGTGCTTGAAACGAGCGCAATGTCTGCCGTTCACGCAGGAGAGAGAGGTGCTGCATGGACGACATCGACCGGGCCATCCTGCGGGAGCTGCAGGTCGACGGCCGGATTCCTTACGCCGATCTGGGTCCGAAGGTGGGGTTGTCACCCTCGGCCGCGAGGCTCCGGCTGCAGCGGCTGATCGACACCAAGGCGGTCCAGGTCGTCGGAGTGACCGACCCGATGACGATGGGCCGACAGACGATGGCACTCCTGGGCTTGCGCATCGACGGCGATCCCCGGGCGGTCGCCGATGAACTGTCCCGGCACGACGAAGTCGTGTACACGGTCCTGACGGCCGGCGGCTTCGACCTGTTCGCGGAGGTGGTGTGCCCTCAGCCCCGGGATCTTCTGGACTTCATCAACGACGTCGTGCGGCCCGTCGAGGGTGTCGCATCCGTGGAGAACTTCCCCTACTTCGCGATTCACACGCACCGCTTCTTGTGGCACGTCGACTGAGGGATCCGAGCGTCCGAGCCCTGTTTGCCCGCACCAGCGGAGGAACCCGCATGCTGCCCGACGAGTACCGCACGATCGACTTCTTCACCAAGGACGCCCTTCCCGCACCCCGCACGGCGCCGGCCGAGGCTGAGCTCATCGCTGCCGAATACCTCGGCATCACTGCTCGCGCGCAGGCGCTGGGCAGCCAGCAGGACGCCAACTTCCTGCTGCACGCCGACGACGGGACACCCGCGGCGATTCTGAAGATCGCCAACCCCGCCTTCGGCACGGTGGAGATCGAAGCCCAGGACGCGGCAGCCGACCTGATCGCCTCGGCCCGCCCGGAACTGCGCATCGCCACGGTCCTGCGCCGCCCTGACGGCTCCCCGCGGCGCACGACGGTGGACACCGAGAACGGTCCGGCCGTCACGCGCCTGTTGCACCACCTGCCCGGCGGCACGCTCTCGGGACCACGGCACCTGTCCCCCGGCACCGTGGCGGGCATGGGCACGATCGTCGCAAAGGTCAGTACCGCCCTGCGCGACTTCCGGCACCCGGGCCTCGACCGCGTGCTCCAGTGGGACCCGCAGCACGCCGATCGCGTCGTCGCCAAGCTCGCCGGGCACATCGACGAACCCGACCGGCGCACCGCCGTCCAGACCGCGACCGCCGAGGCCTGGGCACATGTCCGGAAGCTCGCCGCCACGCTGCCGTCGCAGGCCGTGCACCTGGACCTCACCGACGACAATCTGATCCGCTGTCCCGACAGCCGCCCGCCCATGCCGGACGGGGTCATCGACTTCGGTGACGTGACCACAAGCTGGGCGGTCGGCGAACTCGCCGTGTCACTGTCCTCGATGCTCCACCACGACGGTATCGAGCCTCACCACGTGCTGCCGGCCGTCCGCGCCTTCCACGCCGTTCGGCCGCTCTCCCCCGAGGAAGCCGATGCGGTGTGGCCGATCGTGGTCCTGCGCGCCGCCGTCCTGGTGGCCAGTGGGCGGCACCAGGCCGCCGTCGACGAGGACAACGTCTACGCCAAGGCCGCGCTCGACCGCGAATGGCGCATATTCGAACAGGCCACCCGGCTGCCCCTGCCGGTGATGATCCGCCTCATCAGGGACGCGACCGGCATGGCCGACGTGCCTGCCCGGACCACGCGGGCCGATGCGCCGGTGCGCCCTCTCCTGCGGGACCTCGTCGCCGACGACATCACCCTCCTCGACCTGTCCACCGAAGCCGATTCCATGGACCACGGAGCCTGGATGGACGCCGGCACCGAGGCCCGGCTGGTGACCTCCGCGCTCGCGGACGGAGCGGCCGCCGTCGCCACCCGGTACGCCCAGCCGCGACTCACCCGGACACCCGCGCTGTCGGCGGTGTCCACCGCCACGGTGCCCACCGGAATCGACCTCTGGCTCGGCCGGGATGCCGCGGTGCAGGCGCCCGCCGCGGGGAAGATCCTCGCCGCGGCGCCGGGCCACGTGGAACTCACCTACGGCGCGCAGGCGCTGTCGCTGTCCTTCCCCCGCGCGGTCCAGCCCGTGGTCACCACCGGTGCGACGGTGCGGGCGGGCGAGGACATCACCCACCTCAGCTCCGGTGCCTCGGTCCACGTCGCACTGCGCGACGCCGACGGCCCCGCTGTCCCGCGCCTGGTCCGTCCCGAGTACGCCGCCGGCTGGCTCGCGCTCACCGCCGACCCCGCCCCGCTCCTCGGCCTCCCGGCCCACTCCGACCGTACGCGCGAGAGGGACCTGCTCGACCGGCGTGACGCCGCGTTCGCCACCGTGCAGGAGCACTACTACGCCAATCCTCCGCGTATCGAACGTGGTTGGCGCCACCATCTGCTGTCCACCGACGGTCGGTCGTACCTCGACATCGTCAACAACGTCACCCCATTGGGCCACGCCCACCCCCGCGTCGAGCAGGCGGTCTTCCGGCAGTTGCGGCGGCTCAACACCAACTCGCGCTTCCACTACGCCTCCGTGGTGGAGTTCACCGAGCGCCTCGCCAACCTCCTTCCCGACCCTCTGGACACGGTGTTCCTCGTCAACTCCGGTTCAGAAGCGGTGGATCTGGGCCTTCGCCTGGCCATCGGAGCCTCCGGCCGGCACGACGTCGTCGCGCTGCGCGAGGCGTACCACGGCTGGACGTACGCCTCCGACGCGGTCTCCACCTCGCTCCAGGACAACCCGAACGCCCTGGCCAACCGCCCGAGCTGGGTGCACACCGTGGACTCGCCCAACTCCTACCGCGGCCGCCACCGCGGGTCGGATGCCGTGCGCTACGCACCCGAGGCCGTCGCGGTGATCGACGAACTGGCCGCTGCCGGCCGCCCGGCGGGAGCATTCATCGGCGAGACCTACTACGGCAACGCCGGAGGAGTCGCCCTTCCCGACGGCTATCTCGCCCAGGTGTACGCGGCGGTACGGCGTCACGGCGGCCTGGCCGTCGCCGACGAGGTCCAGGTCGGATACGGCCGCCTGGGACACTGGTTCTGGGGCTTCGAGCAGCAGCAGGTCGTCCCCGACATCGTCTGTGTCGCCAAGGCCATGGGCAACGGACACCCCCTCGGTGCCGTCATCACGTCGAAGGCGGTCGCGGACCGGTACCGCGACCAGGGCTACTTCTTCTCCTCCACCGGCGGCAGCCCCGTCTCCAGCATCGTGGGCCTCACCGTCCTGGACACCCTGCGCGACGAAGACCTCCAGGGCAACGCGGCGCGCGTCGGCGGCCATCTGAAAAGCCGGCTCGAGGCACTGGCCGACCGCTACGGCATCATCGGCGCCGTCCACGGCTCGGGCCTCTACCTCGGCCTCGAACTCGTCCGGGACCGCGCCGGCCTGGAACCCGCCACAGAAGAGACCGCCGAACTCTGCGACCGCATGCTCGGCATCGGCGTGATCGTCCAGCCCACCGGGGACCACCTCAACATCCTCAAGATCAAGCCACCGCTGTGCATCGACACCACCGCAGCCGACTTCTTCGCCGACATGCTAGACCTGGCCCTCACCCAACTAGGCCACTCCCGCTGACGCCGCACATCCGGAAGGCCCGGGGCCCGGCGGCGTGTACGGCATCCACCCGAGCCGCTGGACGCCCAGGCCCCGGCCCGCCGATGATCGGAATCGCATACAGGCGTGAGCGACAACTCCCCGGCGCAAACCCCCTTACGCCAACGCTTTTGACCTTGGCTTGGCGTTTAACGTCACAGGTCACTCGGCCTGCTGAGAATCTTTCGCAGTTTTGGGGACGCCGTCCCCAGCGCCGGAGTCAGCGGGCGAGGACGCGGTTCAGCCAGGCAAGCAGGTCGCCGACGATCTCCTGTTTGTTGGTCTCGTGGAACAGTTCGTGGCGGGCTTCGGGATAACTGAGATAGGTGACGTCGATGAGGCCGGCCTCGCCGTAGCGTTCGACCAGCAGGTTGCTGAGTGAGAGCTCGGCGTTCAGCGGGTCGTGATCCCCAACGAGGATGCAGATGGGTAGATCCGCCGGGATGCCCCTGGGCTGGGCAAGTGACGCCGAGGCGATGGTGATGTCGGCCATGCCCTGGGCGTCGAGGCTGAAGCCGCACATGGGGTCGGCGAGGTAGGCGTCGACGGCCAGTTCGTCCCGGCTGAGCCAGTCGAACGGCGTGCGGATGGGCTGGAACGCCTGGTTGAGCGCGAGCAACGGGTCTCCTCCTTCCGCGGCCTCCTGGGCCTGTGCCGCGAGCATGACGTCGACCGCAGTAGTACCGGCGAGGGCGAGTGCGTCGATCAGGTGGGCGTGGTCCAGGACGTACTGCTGCGAGGCGAAGGAACCGAGGCTGTGTCCGAGCAGCGCCAGGGGCAGGCCGGGGTGCTGCTCGCGGACGGTCTCGGAGAGGGTGACCATGTCACTGACGAGTCGGTTCCAGCCGTCGTCCCCGAGATGACCGGGCTCGGCGTGCCTGCTCAGTCCGTGTCCGCGGTGATCGTTGGCATAGACGGCGTAGCCCTGAGTGGTCAGTGCTGCCGCGAGTGGGGCGTAACGGCCGGCGTGCTCTCCCATGCCGTGGGCGATCTGGACGACGGCTCGCGGTGGGGTGTCCGGCTTCCATTCGTGCACGTGGATCTGGACGCCGTCTTTGCTGTCGAAGGTGAACATCGGACTCCTTGTCCTGGTACGCGGGCAGCCCTGAGCGTCCGGCCGAGTTGTAGGGGGTGGGCCGGCCCGAGCGGTTCAGGCTCACGATGGTTGTGGTGTACGGCGGTTGTGGTCGCCCGGCCGGGTCAGGCGTGCTGCTCTCCGAGGTAGCCGGCGATGATCCGGGACTGGTCGGCCCTCAGTTCCTGGGCCGTGGCGTGCGCGGTGATCTCGCCGTGGGAGAGGACGTAGCCGCGGTCGGCCATGTCGAGGGCGAGGCCGACGTGCTGTTCGACGAGCAGCACCCCGCAGCCGGTGTCGTCGGCATAGCGCCTGACTATGGGCAGCAGCTCCTCGACGATGATGGGTGCCAGGCCGAGGCTGAGCTCGTCGAGCAGGAGCAGCTTGGGGCCGCGGGCCAGGGCTCGTCCCATGGCGAGCATCTGCTGCTCGCCGCCGGAGAGCAGTCCCGCCTTGCGGTCCTGGAGGCGGGACAGGGCGGGGAAGTAACGTTGGGCGGCCGCCTGGTCGAGGCGCTCGCCCCGGTGACCGAGGCGCAGGTGTTCCGCCACCGTGAGGCCGGAGAAGATGCCTCGTCCTTCCGGGACGTGGGCGATGCCGAGGCGGGCGCGGCTCGCTGCCGGGATCCTGCCGAGGTCCGTTCCGTTGAAGGTGATCGTGCCGGCAAGGGGGCGCAGCAGCGCGGAGACGGCCTTGAGCGTGGTGGTCTTTCCCGCTCCGTTGGCCCCGAGGAGGGCGACGACCTCTCCCGCGCCCACTTCGAGATCGATCCCGCGGATGACAGGGGCTCCGTCGTATCCGGCAGTGAGGCCGGCCACCTCCAGGACTGGGGTGCTCATGGTGTCTCCGGTGTGCTGGTGAGGGTCTTGGCGGAGCCACCGGTCGAAGTGTCGGACGTGGTGGCGGGCTGGGCGGTGGATGCCCCGAGGTAGGCGGCGATGACGGCGGGGTCGGTTCGGACCTGTGCCGGTGTCCCGGAGGCGATCACCTTGCCGAACTCCAGGACGACGACGTGGTCGCAGATGCCCATCACGAGGCTCATGTCGTGGTCGATGAGGAGTAGCGCGGTGCCGGCGTCAGCGACCGTGCGCAGTCTGCGTCCGAGTTCGGCGCTCTCCGTTGTGTCCAGGCCGGCCGCGGGTTCGTCGAGACAGATGATGCGGGGCCGGGCGGCCAAGGCCCGTGCCACACCGACGAGTTTGCGTCTGCCCTGGGACAGTTCGTGTGCCGAGGCGTCGGCCAGGTCATCGAGTCCCAGGGCCGTAAGGGCCTGAGGGACAGCGGGGTTCGGGGACGGGCGGCGGCCGAAGGTCTCGCCGAGCGCGGTCCACCACGTGGAAGGGTCCGCCGTGACCTGGAGGTTCTCCGCGACCGTGAGGTCTTCGAAGAGTTCGCTGCTCTGGAAGGTGCGGGCGAGTCCTCGGCGGGCTCGTGCATGGGGCGGCCGTCCGGTCAGGTCCTTGCCATCCAGTTCCACCCTTCCCCGGGCGGCGACGAGGCCGGTGACCGCGTCCACGAAGGTGGTCTTGCCGGCCCCGTTGGGGCCGATGAGCCCCACGAGTTGGCCCTCGCCGACCTCCAGGGAGACATCGCTGAGTGCGTGGACGCCGCCGTAGCTGACGCCCAACTGCTGGACAGAGAGCACGTTCACCTGGTCTCCTTCGAGGATGCCCCCGCCTTCAGGCGGGGGAGGAATCGAACTCCTGCGGAGCAGGGCAGGGAAGGGGATTTCGCCTCCAGGGCGAAAGGCCGCCACGCGATCGGGTAGGGTGCCTGTCGTGCGTTGCGAGAACCAAGCGCGCATACCGTGCCGATCGGGAACCAATACGGCACTGCCGAGCTTTGCTCAACAAACCGGGCAGGTTCCGTCCCGGCTGGTGTTGAGGGAGTAAGACCTTTCAGGCCGTTGGTCTGTGGGGCTTCCTGAGCCAGGAATCCCCCTGCTTTAGCTTGGGGAGGGTTCAAGGTGCGACCTCCTTGGTGTCGGCAGCGGTACGGCCGAGACGGATCTCTGGGGAGCCGACGGCGGATGCGCTGTCGGTCGGTGGTCCCGTCGCGGCCGCAGCGCGTTCCGCCCTCTTCGCCCTCTTCGCCGTCCTCCGGCGGTGGGCGGCGCCCGCGATGCCGTCGGGGTTGGCGATCAGCGTCACGATCAGGGAGACGCCGCCGAAGAGCAGGGCCCAGGTCCCCTTGATCCCGAACCACTTGTCCAGCGCGTGGGGCAGCAGCGCCTCGGTGGACATCAGTCCCGCGATCACGGCTCCGGACACCATGGTGATGCCGCCGATGTAGGCGAAACCGATCAGGCCGAGGGCGGCCAGCGCGGTGAACCGGGCGGCGCTGACCGAGCCGAAGTTGTAGCCGTAGAGGGTGCCGGCGGCGCTGGCGATGAAGGAACTGATCGCGAACGCGGCGATCTTCACGGCCCGCACGTCGACACCGGCTGCTGCGGCGGCGCGCTCGTTGGAGCGGACGGCGAGCATCCGCCGGCCGAGTCCGGTGCGCCTGAGATGGGCGACGTACAGTCCGAGGGCGACGGTGACGGCCAGGACGAGGAAGCCGAACATGGGGCTGGGTTCGTTGCCGTCCAGGCCGCGGAAGTCCGCTTTCGGTCCGAGGTCGATCCCGAACAGGCGCGGCGGGGGTACGGACACTCCGGCCGTTCCGCCGAACGAGGTGTTGTTGAACAGTGCCTGTTCCATGGCCAGGGCCGCGGCCAGGGTGACGACGGCCAGGCTCACGCCCCGCACCCGCAGGGCGGAGACGCCCGCGGCCACTCCGAGCAGTGTGGCCAGCACCATCGAGCCGAGGGCGGAGAACGGGAACGGGATCCCCAACCGGACCGAGAGGTGGGAGAGGACGAAGCCCGCGGTTCCGGAGAGCGCGAGCTGCATCACGGAGATCTGTCCCACGTAGCCGGTGATGACGACGTAGGACAGGACGATGACCATGCCGATCAACGAGTTCGTGAGTGCCTGGCGGAAGTCGAACGGGAGCACTATCAGTGCGGCGGCGGCGACCGCGGTGGCCATCAGGGCGGGACGCAGCAGCCGCTCGGGCAGGGGCACCGCGGGCAGCCGCTGTTCGACGAGTTCACCGCGGCGCGGCAGACCGGCGCCGCGCACGTACAGGGCGACGACCATCAGGGCGAAGACGAGGAGCTGCTGGAGGCCGGGCATGGCGTTGCCGTTGTCGGTCGGGAACCAGCTCTGCGTGGACAGGTAGTACACGATCGACTGGAGCACTCCGATGAGGATGCCCGTGGTGCAGGCGATCCACAGCGAGGTGAACCCGGCGAAGAGGGCGGCGGCCAGGGCCGGGACCACCTGCAGGGGGAGCGTCATGGAGTCGACCTGGACGATGGGCGCGGCCAGGACACCGAGCAGCCCGGCGACCAGGGCGGCCAGGAGTGTGTTGGCCATCGAGACGCTGTTGGGTGACAGGCCTGCCAGAAGAGCGGCCTGTTCGTTCTCCGAGGCCGCGCGGGTGGCCAGGCCGAAGCGGCTCCACCGGTACAGGGCCCCGAGGGCCAGGGCGATCACGACGACCAGTCCGGCCAGGACGAAGCGGTCGGAGGGTGTGGTGACGCCCAGCATGGTGACGGTGTCGGCCGGGAGGATGCTCGGTGCCTGCTGCGGCTGAACCCCGAAGACCAGGAGCACGGTGGCCTGCAGGGTGAGCAGGATGCCGAGGGAGGCCGCGAGTTTGGCCAGGGGCGAGACGGTGCGCAGCGGCTTGAAGACCGCCACCTCCGTGAGCACTCCGACGGCGAGCGCGACCGCGAGGGCCCCGGCGAGAGCGGGCCCGACGGGCAGCGTGAACCCGAAGAAACCGGTGGTCAGGGCCCAGAAGGCATAGGCCGAGGCCATGGCGACGGCGCCGGTGGACAGGTTGATGATGCCCGAGCCCCGGTAGGTGACCACGACGCCGAGCGCGATGCCGGCGATCAGTGCCCCCTGGCCGAGGCCGAGCACGGCGAAGAGCAGGATCTGTTCCAATTCATGACTCCTGTCATGAGTCCGCGAGTCCGCGAGTCCGCGAGTACGCGAGTCCGCATCGCTGAGGCTGCGGCCCGCGAGGGCGTGCAGCCTCAGCGGCGGCGGGGGCGGGCGGGGCTCACTGGGGCGGGCGGATCCAGTCGGTCAGGGGCTTGAACTGGCCCTTGCCTTCGTACTGGTAGAACCTCGCCTGGTCGTTGCAGACGGCGGGGGCGTCCGGGTACTTGCGGCACTTGACCTCGGCGGCGCCCATGACGACCGGCCCGGTGAACTTCTTGAGTTGCTGACTCACCGACGCGGGGGTGATCTTGTCCGGGCCGACGGTGTTGAGCACCTTCGCGTACGTCAGGACTGTGCTCCAGCCCAGCGGCGCGAAGACCTTGGACTGGTCGTCCTCGTCCAGCCGCGCCTGCGCCGAGGCCTTCAGGAACGCCTTGGAGTCGGCGGCCGAGGAGTCGATCGGCAGCGTCTGGGCGACGCCGTACGTCCAGGTGGGCAGGTCCCCTCCGAGCCCCTGGGCGACATCGGGGGACATGCACAGCGGCGTGGAGACCACGGGTTTGGTGACATTGAGCTGCTTCAGTGCCTTGGCAATCCCGACGCATCCGCCACCGAGGGAGATGGGCACCACGACATCGGCGGTGTTCGCCCCTGCGGCGGTGACCGGGCCGATCAGATCGGTGGACTGCGCGTCGAATCCGACGGACTTCACCTTCAGGCCGGCGGCTTTGAGGCCCTTCACCGCTGCCCCGGAGGCGATTTTGTCGCCGGGCGTGCTCGTGTGGATCACCGCCGCGGTCTTCGCCTTCAGCACGTCACGGGCGTACGTGCCCCAGGTACCGAAGATGTGCGGCAGGTCGCCGAAGGTGCTGAAGGTGTTCTTCGCGGTGGGCATGGTCGGGCCCGTCGCCACTCCGACCAGCACGGGCTTCTTCCCCGCGATCACGGAGTTGAAGGAGGCGTCGCCGAGGTAGAGGTTGCCGACACCGATGGCGGAGACCGTCTTGTCGCCGAGCAGTTGCTGGCCGCATTTTTGTCCCTCCTCCTCGGCGGACACCACCGTGCAGACGTTCAGTTTCAGCGGGTGCCCGCCGATACCGCCCAAGCTGTCGTTGACGTACCTCACGGCGGCACGGGCACCCAGGGTGGCTTCGGGGCTGCCGCCGGGGCCGCCCTCGACGTTCACCCAACCCAGGGTGACAGGTTCGAGGCCGGCGTCGGCCTTGCCCGCCTTTCCGCCGACGTAGCTGAGGTAGTCGGTCACGACGTCACTCACCGGGCGGGAGTCGGCACTCGCGGAGGAGGCACCCCCGGAGGCGCCGGTCGATGAGGGTGCGTTGGTGCCCGATCCGCTGCATGCGGCGACGCCCAGCAGGGGCGCCATGGCGGCGGAGACGAGGCCGAGTCTTAGGGGGCGTGAGGTTGCGGGCATGCGGGATCCTCCAGGATCGGAAAACGGCAGGGCGATGCCCGGCACGGCATGCGGGGAGAGCACGGAAGGTAGAAGGAAGGCAGGAGGGCGCACCGGGGTGACCGGTGCCTCGGACCAGCCCGAGGAACTTCGAAAGGCCAGGTGATCGGCGCTTTCGCGTTTCGTAACTTTCTTACGGATCGGGAATCTAGGTGTACGATTGCGCTCTGTCAACGCCCCGGTTCACACCGAATTAACGATCATGCAATGGGAGGGGAAGGACATGACGGCGGACGCCGTGAGACGCAGGCTCCCTCGGCGCTCACCCGAAGAGACCCGGGCCCTCATGCTGGAAGCGGCCACCAAACTCGTCTGCGCCGGCGCCTCCGACACGAGCGAGGCGGCCGTCTCCGCAGCCCTTGCGCATATCCGCGTCAAGCGGGTCACCGAGGAAGCCACCCGCATCATGCGGGAGAGACTGGGCGACGACACGGCACCGGCGATCACGACCGGATCCATCTACCAGATCTGGCCCGCGCAGGCCGACTTCCAGGCAGATCTCCTCTTCCACCTCACCAGCCGACAGGCCGAACTCGTCCCGGGGCTGCCGGAGAGCATCCGCCGTTTCAAGGAGGCGGTCGACAGCGGCACGACCTGGCAGGAGGCTCTCAACGACGTCCTGACGGACAACCACGAGAACCACCGCGTGGACCCGATCTACCGCGTGCTGCTCGGCTTCTACGCCAGCGCCGCCAACCCACGCGTCCGCGACGCCCTGGGGCACTACGGCGAGTCGTTCACCGAGGTCGCCTGCGAGGCGTACCAGGCGTTGCTCGACGCCTACGGGCTACGCATGCGCGCGCCCTACAAGGTCGAACACCTCGCCACCACCATTGCCGCCCTGCTCGACGGCTTCCACATGCGCTGGATCGCCGGACACCTCAACCTGGAGGACCCGGAAGGAGAGGACCGCTGGTCCCTCGCCACCCGCGCCGCCGTGATGGTGTTCGACCAGTTCACCGAACCGGCGTAGGTGGTTCGCACGCCGGAGCCGATGGTCTGCGCGCCAACCTGCGCGACTTCCAGGCGAAGCTGCTGCTCGGGCGCAATGGCAACACGGGCACGGTTACTGTCAACCTCGACCGTCTCGACACCACCTCCGTGGTGAAGAACGGCCGGGCCCGCGTACGGCCTTGGAGCAGACGGCCAGGGAAGGCGGCGGTGAAGCTCCAGCGACCGCAGGGCGGAACACACCCAGGCGGCTTGGCTCCCGCAGGCAACCCCGAAGAGTACTGACCCCTCATACCAGTCGACCGTGGTGCTCGGAGAGGAGCGTCCGTTGGCCCGTCAGTGGTCTCGCCGGAAGTTCGTGGTCTACTCGCTCGCGGCATCCACGCTGACCGTAGCCGCGCCGCTCGGCTGTGACGCGGCGACGGCGGAACGCGCCGAGCCCACCGCGGCCACGACGCGCCGACCGTCCGACGTCCTGGTGACCGGCACCGACGGGGAGATGCTGATCCTCGAAGTCACCGAAGCCAACAAGGTCGTCGTACGACTGCCGCGCGTCGAGGTTGGCCAGGGCGTCACCACCGCGGTCGCCATGATGATCGCCGAGGAGCTGGATGCCCGGCTCGCCGACGTCGACATCCCGCTCGCCGACGCCCGTGCCGAGGGCAACCAGTTCACGGGCGGTTCGAGCTCGGTGAGTTCCCTGTACGGTCCGGCCCGTGCGCTGGCCGCCTTGGCGCGTGCCAAGCTGGTGACCGCGGCGGCCAGGCGCTGGAACCTTCCCGCGCGGTCCCTGCGCACCCGGAACACGAAGGTGATCGCACCGGACGGGCGTTCGGCCACCTTCGGTTCACTGACCGCGAGCGCCGCCCGGATCCGCCGGCCGGCCGTGTCGAGCAAACCCAAGCCCGCGTCCCGGCACCGGGTGATCGGGCGGCCTGTACGAACTCGCGCCAGGTCGGGGCGCCGCGGCTTCGTCTGGGTGCGGGGCCGAGGCCGGCGCTGCGCAGGATGCGTCGGATGGTGGAGGCGCCGACGCGGTGGCCCAGGCGCCGCAGCTCGCCCTGGATACGGGTTGAGCCCCAGGTCGGGTTCTCGCGGGCCAGGCGCAGGATCAGGGCGGTGAGTTCCTCTCAGATCGGCGGGCGGCCGGTCCGTGCGGGTTTCTGCTTCCACTTCCAGCGCAGTAGTCGCCGGCGCCAGGTGAGCAGGGTGCCGGGTGTGAACAGGCGGTGTCGGCGCAGCCGGGAGGGTAGGTGCCGGGCGAGGGCGGCGAGCACTGCGCGGTCCGGCCAGGTGAGGTGTGGCCGGACGCCGAGCTGGCGGCGCAGCACCGCGTTCTCGTGGTGCAGCGCGAGCAGCTCGGCGTCCTTGGTCTGCTGCGAGCGGGAGAGCAGCAGGAGCAGCCCGAGGAGTCGGAGGAAGGCCAGGTAGAGCATGCGCAGTGCCATGGGGTCCGAGCTTGTCGTGATCGCCCGGAGTCGCAAAGTGCCTGGTCAGATGCTGTACGTCACTTCTGGAACCCTACAGGGGTCCGCCGAGCAGGCTCGATGCTCCACTCTGGTCTCGATAGTTGGCGCCGTTTGGTCATCGTTGTTGGCACCTGCTCGGGTTGGTCGGCTGACCTGGCACGTCGTGGTCGCCGCCACGCTGGTGGCCGGGGTGGTGCGGCTGATCCTTTGCACCCGACACCGACTCCCGCCGTGGTGTGGATCTACACCGCCGTACTCGTCCTGATCGCGGTCGGCGGCCAGCGGCAAGGGCCCGCAAGCCACCGTGTACGGGACCTTCATACCCGCCACCCTCGCCTCGGCCGTCTACGGCGGCTTCCTCGCCCTGGTCTGGACCCACTCGTACTGTGCGCTCCCAGGAGGCAGGAAGCGTACGAGCCGGCCGCCTTCGGCAGGGGAGAAGAGGATGCGACGGGGGCATTCACGGATGTCCCGCTGGCCACTATGGTATGGGAGCGCTCCCATTCGCCTTACGGCGATCCGGTCCCGGACCGGCCGGGCGCCTTGGTGGGTGCGCGGCACTTCTACAGTCGGGCGGTTCGGCGGGCGAGTCGCCGCTCGGCCGACCTGACGTCTGCGCGCCGATGCCGGTCGGCTGCCCGCCGTGCCGCATCACCGCGGAGGAGATCCCCCACATGATCATCGGACACGTCGGCCGGAGCCGGAAGCGGCTCCGCTTCCACCGCTTATCCGCCCTGCTGGGAGCCGTGTTACTGGCCCTCGCCGTGGCCTCGCTGCCGTCCCCGGCGGCGGCGCACGGCGTCGCCATGGGGCCCGGCTCGCGCACGTATCTCTGCTACCTGGACCTGCTCCAGAACGAATCGACCCAGATGCCCTCCAACCCGGCCTGTCGCGCCGCCGTCCAGCAGGCCGGCACCACGCCGCTGTACAACTGGTTCGCCGTGCTGGACTCCAACGCCGGTGGCAGGAGTGTGGGCTACGTCCCTGACGGGAAGCTCTGCAGCGCCGGCGACAGGAGCCCGTACAACTTCTCCCCCTACAACGCGGCCCGCACAGACTGGCCGACGACGCACCTCACCTCGGGCTCGAGCATCCAGATCAACTACAGCAACTGGGCACACCACCCGGGCAGGTTCGAGGCGTACATCACCAACAACGGCTGGTCGCCCACCACTCCCCTGGCATGGGGTGACCTGACGCATCTGCAGACCGTCACCGACCCGCCGCAGACGAGTGGCCCGGGTAGCGTGGGCGGCCACTACTACTGGGACCTGCAGCTGCCGGCGCGGTCCGGTCCGCACATGCTCTTCATCCAGTGGATCCGTTCGGACAGCCAGGAGAACTTCTTCTCCTGCTCCGACGTCGTCTTCGACGGCGGTCAGGGCGAGGTCACGGGTCTGGGCGGTGGCCGGACGACGGCCGACGCGATCGCCGCGAAGGCGGCGGGGTCCAACGGCATCCAGGCAGCGGCGGCTCACACCGGGCACGGGGCGCATGCCGCCGCGGCGCCGGACGTGGACGCGGTGAACGCCGCCGGCGAGGCAACGAGCGGCTCGCCGCTCACCGCGCTGGCCGGCTCGCTGGCGGGAGCCGCGGTCCTGGTGGCCTGCGTCGCGGGTGCGGCGTTCCACCGCGGACGGCGCCGCCGGCAGGCCGACGCCCGACCGTGATCCCCATCCCCTTCGGGCCTGTCCGGTGGATCGTGTCGCAGCACCGGGTGCAGTACCCGCCGGTGCGGTCCCGCAAGGGGCCGTCGCTTACCGCGGCATGATCCGCCGGACAGGCCCTGACACCAGGCGCGGCCTCGAGGCGGCGAACGTCGCCGCCTCGAGGCCGCGCCACAGCGACGGTCGGCGGGTGCGCTCGCGCACCCGCCGGATGAAGCCCGCACTCACTCGACCGTGGAGCCGACTCCTTCCCGCCCGTGGGGCGGCTCTCCCTCGCCCGTGGAGCCGACATGCTGAAACGACGCTGGGCAATTCCCCTGCTGATCGCCTCATTGCTGTCCCTCTCGACCTTGCCGGCAGTCTCCGCCTCCCCGCTGGAGCCCCCGAGGCCCGCCGACGCCGGCGCGGAGTCGTCCGTACCGCTGCCGGAGATCGCCGCGCACACCACCCAGGTCGCCTCCGGCCTGAAGCGTCCCACCGCCATCGCCGCGCCGGACGACGGCTCGGGTCGGCTGTTCATCACCGAGAAGCGCGGCAGGGTGCGGGTGTACCACCCGGACACCGGCCTCGCGCAGACCCCGCTCATCGACATCACGGCCGCGGTGGACGAGTCGGGCAACGAGCGCGGGCTGCTCGGCATCACGACGGCGCCCGACTTCCCGGACAGCCGGGAACTGTATCTGGCGTACACCGCGCTGCCGGATGGAGCGGTGACCCTGGCCCGGTACGACCTTGACGACGCGAGCCTGGAGGTGCTGCTGTCCCAGGAACACGCCACGTACAGCAACCACAACGGCGGCCAGCTCGCCTTCGGCCCCGACGGCCACCTGTACTGGAGCATCGGCGACGGCGGCGGTTCCGGAGACCCCTTCGACTCCGGGCAGCGGGTGGACACCCTGCTGGGCAAGATCCTGCGCATCGACGTGAGCCGGAGCTGCGGGGACCTCGCGTACTGCGTGCCCGAGGACAATCCGTTCGCCGGCGTCGCGGGAGCCCGCCCGGAGATCTGGACCTACGGGCTGCGCAACCCCTGGCGGTTCTCCTTCGACCCCGCGGACGGCTCGCTGTGGATCGGCGACGTCGGTCAGGGCAGGTGGGAGGAGATCGACCGGCTGCGCCCCGCGGAGCAGCCCGGGGCAAACCTCGGCTGGTCCTGCCGCGAAGGGCTGGTGGTGTTCGACGAGGCCCAGTGCGGGGGCGGCGCCGAGCTCACCGATCCGGTCTTCACCTACTCACCGCGCACCGGCAGCTGCGCGGTCATCGGCGGGCAGGTGTACCGCGGCAAGCCGTTCGCGGACCTGGTCGGGGGCACGTACATCGCCACCGACTACTGCTCGTCCACCGTCTGGGCGCTGCGCGACGACGGCGCGGGCGGCTACCTCCAGGCCGAGATCGGGCAGACGCCGACCCAGGTCACGGCGTTCGGCGCCACGCCGGAGGGGGAGCTCTACGTCGTCAACGACCTGCCCGGTGGACTGCACCGGGTGTCGTTCGAGAGGGTCGCGCCGACCTGCCGGATCACCCAGACCGCGTACGCCTGGGGCGGCGGCCTGACCGCGAACCTCACCCTCACCAACACCGGCACCACACCCGTCTCCGGCTGGAAGCTCGTCTTCCCCCTCGCCCTGGGCCAGACGATCATCTCGGACTGGAACACCGACCTCGTCCAGAACGGCGACATGGTCACCGCGGCCAACGCCGCGTACAACGGCACGATCGCGCCGGGCGACAGCGTCGAGATCGGCTACCTGGCCAACCACACGGGCGACACCTCGGCCCCTGAGAGATTCACCCTCAACGGACACGCCTGCACCATCGGCGACTGACCCGGGCTCCGTTCGCCGGCCCTGGCCGCCGAACGGAGCACTAACCCGGATCGATGCCCTGGACATCGTCACCGGCAAGGCCGAGTACGCCGGGGACTTGGCGGTGGCCGGAGCCAAGCCGACCGTGATGGCCCGGCCGCCGACGCTCGGCGGGAAGCTCGTCTCGGTCGACTCCCGGGTCGCACGCGCGATGCCGGGCGTCCACGCCGTCGTCAAGGTCGCCGGTGGGGTCGCCGTGGTGGCGGAGTCTTTCCACCACGCCTTCAAGGCGAGGGACGCCCTGCGGATCACCTGGGCACCGGGGCCTCTCGTCTCGCTTTCCGATGCCGCGATCCGCTCGCGGCTGCAGGCCGCCGTCCCACAGCTCGGCAACCCGCCGCGCGGATCGGCGCAGACGGAGGGCGAGTTCGAGTTCGCCTTCGTCAGCCACGCCCCCATGGAGGTGCTGACCGCGGTGGCGGACGTTCGTGCGGGCCACGCCGAGATCTGGTTCTCCTCCCAGACGCCGATGGACGCGCGGGAGAGCATCGCCTCGGCAGTCGGGCTGCCCAAGGCGAAGGTGAAAGTTCACGTCATGCGAGGCGGCGGTTCCTTCGGTCGGCGGCTGAACTACGACGCCGCGATCGAGGCGGCGCTCATCTCGAAGGCGGCTCGCCGGCCGGTCAAGCTGATGTGGAGCCGCGCCGACGACATCCGGCACGGCCGGATGCGCCCGGCCAGCCACCACCGGATCCGGGCCAGCCACGCACGGGGCAGGGTGGTGGCGTTCACCCACGCGATGGCCTCGGTGAGCGAGTCGTACGAGGGTCAGGGCCTTTCCGCTCAGGGGTCCGCTCGGGACGGGGTGACGCCGGCCGTCGCGTCTGCTTCCGGCCCGCTGCCCAGCGACAGCGGCCTGTACAACTTCGGCCGTGTGTCCGGGATCTCGGGATCGGTCGAACTGGCGATGCCCCTCAGCGCCTGGCGGTCGGTGGACTCCGGGACGATGCGGACCGCGGAGGAGATCGTCGTCGACGAGGTCGCGAGGGGCCTGGGAAAGGACCCGATCGCCTTCCGGCGCACCACACTCAGGAACAAGGCCGTCAAAGCCGTACTCGACAAGGTCGCGGACGCCGGTGACTGGGGCCGGACCCTGCCGGAGGGCCAGGCACAGGGCGTCGCCGTCCATGAGGAGTACGGCTCCTGCGTGGCATGCCTGGTCGAAATCGACGCCACCGACCCGAAGAACCCCCGCGTGACCAAGGTGGTGATGGCGGCCGACGTCGGAACGGCCGTCAACCCGCGCGGTCTTGAGGCCCAGCTCATGGGCACCGCGATCGACGGCATCTCCACCGTCCTCCAGGCCGGTCTGCACATCGACCGGGGCGCCGTCCGCGAGAGCAGCTACGCCGACTTCCACTACGCCCGCCAGCGGCACGCCCCGTTGCGCTTCGAGGCACACATCATGCCCTCCTGGCGGGAACCGGGCGGGGCGGGCGAACTCGGCGTCCCGGCCGCGGCCGGCGCAGTCGCCAACGCCTATGCCCGGGCGACCGGGTCCAAGCCCCGCCGCTTCCCTCTCAACTTCTGACCCGACTTCCGAGAAGGTGCTGATGCCCTCCTACTCCTTCGTCCTCAACGGGAAGCCGGTCACTGTCGAGGCCCCGTCCGACATGCCAGTGCTGTGGGTCCTGCGGGACATGCTGAACGTCACGGGACCCAAGTACGGCTGCGGCGTGGGCGTCTGCCGTGCCTGTACGAGCCACCTCGACGGCGAGGAGTTCCAGCCCTGTGTCGTGCGGGTCGCGAACTGTGCGGACCGCGAGGTCACCACGATCGAAGGCCTGGCCGACGGCGACAAGCTGCACCCCGTGCAGCAGGCATGGCTCGACCGCGATGTCGCGCAGTGCGGCTTCTGCCAGCCGGGCCAGATCATGGCCGCGGCGGCCCTGCTGAAGAAGACGCCCCAACCGACGGACGCCGAAATCGACGACATCGAGAACGTCTGCCGCTGTGGTACTTACTCCCGGATCCGCGAAGCGATCAAGAAGGCCGCGGCGAACGGCTGACGGCCGGCCACGGGGGTCAGGGCGTCGTTTTCGGCGGTGTCATGGACTTGCTCCGCCGTGGGTGCCCCGGCACCCCGAGCCGACTGGTGCCCCTCTCAGGGCTCTCAGCCGCCTACCCTCACACTCCCGAGGCCCCGGCGCAGGCCATCACCCAGGTGCTGCACTCCGCCGCGCAGCCGGCCTGACACATCCGGCGGAGGCGCTGCCCCGAGTGCCGGACGCACGGCGTCCCGAGTACCGAGCGGAGGTTCTGTGTGTTGGAAGGGGCTGCATGACGCCGATGGTGCCGTAGGCGTCGGACGGCGGTGAGGGCTTGGGCTGTGGATTCCGTACTGGTGGCGGCCAGCGCCAGCGTGGCCAGGATCGTCGCCATGGGGCGTGCGGTCGGACGCAGTCGGGCGGTGCTCATGCCGCCACCGTGATGTTGGAGCTCCCGCTGCTCTGGTAACCCTCGGTCGCAAGGATCATGTAATACCTGAAGTCGCCGAGGCGCATTCCTGCGCGGGCCCAGGCGTCGAAGTGGTTGCCGGTGGTGATGGTGCCGCCCGTCCGCCTCGACTGCCGCACGCTCCAGTACTGGTTGAAGGTCCTGATGCCTTCGACGGACGGCGCGTTGTACCGCGTCGTCTGGTAGATGTCGTACGTGCCGCCGTCGCTGCTGACAGCGCCCTTGTACGTGCCCGTTGGCCGGTAGGTGCCCCAGTTGTCCACGACGTAGTACTCGACGAGCGGGTTCGACGTCCACCCGTAGAGGCACAGGTAGCCGTTGCCGGAGGGATTGAAGGTGCCCGAGTACCTCACGGTCCTGCGTGAGCCGTTGCTCCAGCCCTTGCCGGCGACGAAGTTCCCGGTGTTTCTCCAGCTCGTGCTGTAGTTGCCGCCGGAGTCCAGGGTCATGGAGACCGTGCCCTGCGCGTCGGTCCAGAACGAATAGTAGAAGCCGTTGTGGGTGCCGGTCTGGTTCGTGTTGATGACCGTGGCGGCCCGGGCGGTACCGGGTAGGGCCAACGCCGACGCGGCGCCCAACAGCATGGCGCAGGCGGCCCTGCGGGTCGTCGGGTGTGCGGGTACGAGGTTCATGCGAGGGCTCCTTCTCTCTTCTGGGGCCGGGAGGTGGGTCGCAGTGTTGGCCTGCTCTCGTCAAGTGTCAATAGTTTCGGTATCAGTTACGAAATGTTTCGAAGACTTCAAGCGTTTAATAGAGGGTTTTTGGTCGCCGAACAGAGGATGCTTGGGAGAAATCCTGAGGGCCTGGTCTTCGAATGTTTCGAAGGGTCTCCGGGCAGATCCGAGGTCACGACTGCAGCAGGGGTCAGACGCGGCGATTCGGCGTGGGGCGTGACCGGCAGGGCGACGAGCGGGAGGAACACGGGCCGCTCCGTCCGGTGCGTCTCGCGGGCGTAGGCCGCGAGAGCGGGCCCCCGGGGGTGATCCGGTGGCCCGGCTTGTCGCGTTCGGCGGTCAGTTTCCCGCCGTCGACCAGACACCTGACGTTGCCGGGCGGCCCGGGAAGTGCGCCGTCCGCCCGGTGGTCGCCGAGCAAACTCTGTGGGCTGCGGCGCACCCGATGGATCCGGCTGCCACGCCCCCGCATGGGTCTGGCCGGTATGGGTCGCCTCGCCTGCGTGCCGGCGAAGGGCGCCGGGCCGGTGGCCTGATGCAGCCCATGCAGAGGTATTGACATGCCACTCAAGACGGACGTAACTTCCCTGCCACACGGAAGTAACGCGCGTTATTAAAGCGCGAAACCGGAGGTGATGTCTCGCCTCCGTGCGGCCGAAGGGACCTGAAAGTGGCCACGAACAAGACGCGTCGCGTGACCATGAGCGACGTGGCACGCCGCGCGGGCGTCTCGCGGACCACGGTCTCCTTCGTCCTCAACGACAAGCCTGGTGCCGCCATCCCCGACGAGACCCGTCGGCGGATCCTGGAGGCGATCGACGAGCTGGGCTACCGGCCCAACGCCGGGGCGCGGGCGCTGGCCGCGAACCGCAGCGGGTGGTTCGGACTGATCACCGAGATCGTGACCGGTCCCTTCGCGGCGGAGGTGATCACGGGCGCGCAGAGCCGCGCCTGGGGCGATCGGAGGTTCCTGCTGATCGCCGCGAGCGAGGGCGACCCCGCCCAGGAGGCCGCCGCGCTCGACCAGATGCTGGAGCACCGCGTGGAAGGGCTGCTGTACGCCACGACCTGGCACCGGGCCGTCACGCTGCCGAAGGTCGCCCGTGAGGTGCCGACCGTGCTCGTCAACTGCTATGACGCGGAAGGGGAGTTGCCGTGCATCCTGCCCGACGAGGAGTCGGGCGGACACCGCGCCACCCGCCGGCTTCTCGACGCCGGTCACACCCGGATCGGGTTCATCAACCTCGACCCGGCGATCCCGGCCGCCATCGGCAGACGCGAGGGGTACGAACGTGCCCTGCGCGAGGCCGGGATCATTCCCGACCCCTCCCTCGTCATCCCCGGCTGGGCCACCGCCGACGGCGCCTACACCGCCGCCTGCGAACTGCTGGACCGTCCGGCCGCCGACCGGCCGACCGCGCTGTTCTGCGGAAACGACCGGATGGCGATGGGCGCGTACGACGCGATCAAGGAACGTGGACTGCGCATCCCGCACGACGTGGCCGTGGTGGGGTTCGACAACCAGGAACTCATCGCCGCCTACCTGCGGCCGAAACTGACGACGCTCGCCCTGCCCTTCGAGTCCATGGGCACCAAGGGCGTCGACATGCTCGCCGCTCTCGCAGCGGGGCAGCCGCTCGACACCCACCGGGTGACGATCGACTGCCCGCTGCTCGAACGCTCGTCGGTCTGACCGCTAATCAGCCCGCCGAGTAATCCCATCCCCGCCTTCGCCCTGTGTGTTGAAGAGAGGAAAAGAGTCTCCATTATGGCACCCTCCCGCATACCTTCACGGCGGCCACGGGCCGTCCTGAGAGCGGTCACCGCGACCGCCGCCGCAGCCCTCGTCCTGTCCGCCTGCACGGGTGGCCCGGGCACCTCCGGCGCCGGTGACACCTCCGGCAATCAGCTGCTCACCATCCCGCGCGAGGACCTGGCGACGTTCACGCGCAACTTCAACCCGCTCTCCCCGCAGGCCGCCCCCATGACCAAGGAGGCCGTCTACGAGCCGCTGGTGGTCCACAGCATGGCGGACTCCAAGGACACACCGTGGCTGGCCACCAAGTGGGAGCAGGCCAAGGACGGCAAGTCCCTCACGTTCACGCTGCGCGAGGGCGTGAAGTGGTCGGACGGCAAGCCGCTGACCGCCGACGACGTCGTGTACACCTTCGAGCTCCAGAAGAAGGTGCTGGGTGGCTACGACTACCTTGGCAAGGTCACCGCGGTCGACGCCCAGACGGTGAAGTTCTCCTTCAGCAAGCCCTTCTCGCCCGCCTTCTTCGAGATCGGCAGCCACTACATCCTGCCGAAGCACATCTGGTCCAAGGTGAAGGATCCGGCGAAGTTCACCAACCCGAATCCCATCGGCACCGGCCCGTACACCAAGGTCGAGAATTTCCAGAGCCAGTCGTACGAGCTGCGTAAGAACCCCGACTACTGGCAGCCCGCCAAGCAGCAGATCGCCGGAATCCAGATGCTCGCCTTCTCCGGCAACGACAGCGCCAACGTCGCCTTCACCAACGGCGAGGTGGACTGGACGCAGTCGTTCATACCGGACATCGAGAAGTCCTTCGTCGCGAAGAACAAGAAGCACAACCACTACTGGTTCCCGGCCACCGGCGCCGTGATCAACTGGCAGCTGAACACCACGAAGGCGCCCTTCGACGACCCGGCCGTACGCAAGGCGCTCAGCATGGCCGTCGACCGCGACCAGATCACCAAGGTCGCGATGAACGGCTACGCCGAACCCGCCGACTGCACGGGCCTGGCCCGCACGTACGACGACTGGCGCGACACCTCCCTCGCCGCTTCCTGCACCTGGACCAAGCACGACACCGACGCGGCGGCCAAGGCCCTCGACACGGCCGGCTACAAGGAGAGCGGCGGCAAGCGGAAGCTCAAGAACGGCAAGAACTTCACGCTCGACATCTCCGTCGGCTCCGCCTCCACCGACTGGATCTCGGTCGCCAACATCATCAAGCAGGACCTCGCGAAGGTCGGCATCACCGCCACCGTGAAGACGCCCGACTGGTCGGCCGTCCAGTCGTCGTACAACACCGGCACCTTCGACAGCGGCATCGTGTGGAGCAACAACGGCGCCACACCGTACGAGTACTACCGCGGCGTGATGTCGACCAAGATGTTGCAGCCGGTCGGCAAGCAGGCCACCGAGAACTACCACCGCTTCGGCGACAAGAAGGCCGACGAACTCATCGACGCCTTCGCCGCCGCCACGGACGAGAGTGCGCAGCGCGAGCAGATGAACGGCCTGCAGGAGCTGTACAACGAGGACGCTCCCGTCGTCCCGCTGTTCACCGGCCCCGAGTGGGGCGCGTACACGGACGCCCGCTTCACCGGCTGGCCGTCGGAGGACAACCCGTACGCCACCCTCGGCAACCGCAACGGCAGCACGATCCTCGTGCTCACCTCGCTGAAGCCCGTCAAGAGCTGACGCCGCACGCGCGGACCGGCGGCCGCCCTCCTCCCCGGACGGCCGCCCCCGCGCCCCGCTTCACCGTCCGCCCCCCCACTGACAGGGAGCACGACCCGTGCGTCTGATCCTGCGCAACCTGGGGTTCTATCTGCTCGCCTTCTGGGCCTCCATCACCCTGAACTTCGTTCTCCCGCGCTTCATGCCGGGCGACCCGGTCTCCCGGATGTTCGCGCAGGCCCAGGGCACGATGCAGCCCGACCAGATAGCCCAGTTGCGAAAACTCTTCGGCCTCGACGACCGCCCCCTCTGGGAGCAGTACGTCTCCTACGTCAAGAGCGTCTTCACCGGCGATCTCGGCATCTCCATCACCCGCTTCCCGACGCCGGTCTCCGACGTGATCGGCTCGCAGATCGGCTGGACCCTGCTGCTCGGCGGCACCGCGCTCGTCATCGCGGCCGTCGTCGGCAACCTGCTCGGCATCGTCGCCGCCTGGCGGCGCGGCGGCGCCCTCGACTCCGCCTTCCCGCCCTTGCTGATCTTCGTCGGCTCGTTCCCGTACTTCTGGCTGGCGATGGGCGCGCTGTACCTGTTCGGGGTGAGCCTGGGCTGGTTCCCGCTGCGGCACGCCTACGACGTCGGCCTGACTCCCGGTTTCAACGGCGAGTTCCTCTCCAACGTCGCCACCCACCTGGTGCTGCCCGCGCTGACCATCGTGCTGGTCTCCATCGGCGGCTGGATGCTCGGCATGCGCAACACCATGATCGCCACGACGGCCGAGGACTACATCACGATGGCCGAGGCGAAGGGGCTCCGCCCGTCGCGGATCATGTTGCGCTACGCCGCCCGCAACGCGCTGCTCCCCTCCGTCACCAACTTCGGCATGGCGCTCGGCTTCGTCGTCGGCGGCGCCCTGCTCACCGAGGTCGTGTTCGCCTACCCCGGCATCGGCTACCAGCTGCTGATGGCCGTCCAGGGCCTGGACTACCCGCTGATGCAGGGCATCTTCCTGACGATCACGGCGGCGGTGCTGCTCGCGAACTTCCTCGTCGACCTCGTCTACGTCCGCCTCGACCCGCGCGTCCGCGTCCGCTGAGGAGGCTGCCGACATGACCGCCATCGAAATCGCGACGGCCACCACGCCGACAGCCCCCGCGCGCCCTTCGCGCCGACGCGGACTGCTGCGCCAACTCATCGACAGTAAGAAGGCGTTGGCAGGGCTGGTAGTGCTCGTTCTCTTCGTGCTACTCGCCCTGCTCGCGCCCGTCCTGGCGCCGGGTGACCCGTCCCTCATCAACTCCGAGGGCAGCCAGGCCCCTTCGGCAGCACACTGGCTCGGTACGACAGCCAAGGGACAGGACGTGCTCGCCCTCACCCTGTGGGGCGCGCGCAGTTCCCTCTTCGTCGGGTTCACCGTGGGGCTCGCGGCGACCGGGGTCGCCATCGTCGTCGGCCTCGCGTCCGCCTACTTCGGCCGCATCGTGGACGACGCGCTGACCCTGGTCACCAACGTCTTCCTGCTGCTGCCCGGACTGCCGCTGCTGATCATCCTGGCCGCGTTCCTGCCGCCCGGGACCTCCACCGTCATCCTGGTGCTCGTCGTCACCGGCTGGGCGGGCTCCGCCCGGGTACTGCGCGCACAGGCCAAGTCGATCCGAGGCAAGGACTTCGTGGCCGCCGCGGCCGTCACCGGAGAGCGCCCGCTGCGGATCATGTTCCGCGAGATCCTGCCCAACATGGCGTCCGTGGTGATGACCACGCTGCTCGGCTGCGTGATCTTCGGCATCGGCGCCCAGGCCGGCCTGGAGTTCCTCGGCCTCGGCGACAGCAGCGTCGTCAGCTGGGGCACCAACCTGTACTGGGCCAGCAACGACGGGGCGCTGATGACCGGCACATGGTGGGCCTTCGTCCCCTCCGGACTGTGCATCGCCCTCGTCGCCTTCGCGCTCGCGCTGGTCAACTACGCGGTCGACGAGATCACCAACCCGAGGCTGCGCAACCGCCGTGCCCGCCGTGAGAGGAGGGGCTGAGCCATGGAACCCGTACTTGAGGTGAACGGCCTCCGCGTCGAATACCGCAGCGACGGACGCACCGTCGTGGGCGCCGACGACGTCTCCTTCTCCATCGGCGCCGGAGAGATCTTCGGCCTCGCCGGGGAGTCCGGCTGCGGCAAGTCGACCATCGCCAACGCGGTGATGCGGCTGCTGAAGCCCCCGGCGGAGATCACCGCGGGCAGCAGCATCCGCTTCCAGGGCCGGGACGTCCTCGCCCTGGACGGGCGGGAGCTGCGCGCCTTCCGGTGGCGGGAGATGGCCATGGTCTTCCAGTCGGCGATGAACTCCCTCAATCCCGTCCTCACCATCGGCGAGCAGATCGTCGACATCTTCACCACCCACGAGAAGCTGAAGAAGCGGGCCGCGCGGGAGAAGGCGGGCGAGCTGCTGGAGCTGGTGGGCATGGATCCCGGGCGGCTGAAGGCGTACCCGCACCAGCTGTCCGGCGGTATGCGCCAGCGCGTGGTCATCGCCATGGCCGTCGCGCTCCGCCCCCGGCTGCTGATCATGGACGAGCCGACCACCGCGCTCGACGTGGTCGTGCAGCAGGAGATCATGGCGCAGATCCGTGACCTCCAGCGGGAACTGGGCTTCTCCATCCTCTTCATCACCCACGACATGTCCCTGATGGTCGAGCTGTCGGACCGCATGGGCGTGATGTACGGCGGACGGATCGTCGAACTCGCCGACGCCAAGGACCTGTTCGCGGGGCCCCTCCACCCGTACACCGAGGCGCTGATGAACGCCTTCCCGCCGCTGACCGGCCCGCGCCGCCAGCTCACCGGCCTCTTCGACGCCCCGCGCACCGCCGTCAGTTGCGGCTTCCACGTCCGCTGTCCCGAAGACCGCTCGGACTGCTCCATGAACATCCCCGACCTGCGCGAGGTCGCGCCCGGCCGCTGGGTGGCCCGCAGTGTGGCCCGCAGTCCGGAAGGAGCCTCCCGATGACCGCACCGACCGCATCGACCGAACCCCTGCTCTCCGTACGCGGCCTGACCAAGGACTTCCAGGTCGGCACCGTCTTCTCCCGGCGCCGCGTCCGTGCCGTCAACGACGTGTCCTTCGATCTCCCGGCCGGCCGGATCACCGCCCTGGTCGGCGAGTCCGGCAGCGGCAAGTCCACCATCGCCCGCTGCCTCGCCCGCCTCGAACAGCCCACCTCCGGTGAGGTGTTGCTGGACGGCGAGAATGTCCTGCGCACCGAGCGGCGCAGGGCGTCACGGACGTACCGCCACAAAGTCCAAATGGTCTTCCAGGACCCCTTCGGCTCGCTCAACCCCGTCCACCGCATCGAGCACTTCCTCACCCGCGCCCTCGTCCTGCACGGCCACCCCGCCACCCGCGAGGCGCTGTGCGAACTGATGACGACGGTCGGCCTGACCGAGGACATGCTGCAGTCCTACCCGCACGAACTCTCCGGCGGTCAGCGCCAGCGCGTCGCCATCGCCCGCGCGCTGGCAGTGGAGCCGCGCCTGATCCTCGCCGACGAACCGACCTCGATGCTGGACGTCTCCGTGCGCGTCGGCGTGCTCAACCTGATGCGGCGCCTGCGCGACGAGCGGGACATCGCCATGCTCTACATCACCCACGACCTGGGCTCCGCGCGCTACCTCGCGGACACCACCATGGTCATGTTCGCCGGCGAACTCGTCGAGGGCGGCGACGCGTTGGCGGTGATGGACGCCCCGGCGCACCCATACACACGGCTGTTGCTGTCCGCCGTACCCGACCCCGAGCGGGCCGGAAGCTACGACCCCGTCGAGCGCGCCAAGCTGCGCGAGGCCATCCTCAACCCCACGTCCTGCCCCTACGGCGAAGACGGCACATGCAGCCGCACCGAGCCCGTCCGCCACATCGTCGGCGAGGACGAGGGACAGCCCCACTGGGTGCGCTGCCATCTGCGCGCGCCCGCCTCCGACATCGCCCGCCGCGTCCTCAAGGCCACCGACCGGCCGGACGGCGAGGCCACCGACGACACCGACGCCACTGAGAAAGCGGAGACCACCGCCGCATGACCCACGACCTCACCCTCCCCTCCGGCACTCCCACCGCCGAGGGGCTGGCCGAGCGCGCCCGTCGCGACCCCCACCGCCCCCGCTTCCACTTCACCTCACCCGGCGGCTGGCTCAACGACCCCAACGGCCTGACCCACTGGAACGGCGTCTACCACCTCTTCTACCAGTACAACCCGCTCGCCGCCGCCCACCACCGCATCCACTGGGGCCACGCCACCAGCACCGACCTCGTCCACTGGACCGACGAACCGATCGCCCTCGTCCCCGGCACCGACGGCCCCGACCGCGACGGCTGCTGGTCCGGAGTCCTCGTCGACGACGGCGGAGTCCCCACGCTCGTCTACTCGGGCAGGCACGGAGACCGCGAACTCCCTTGCGTGGCAAGGGGATCGGCAGACCTGAGGTACTGGACCAAGGACCGGGCCAACCCGGTCATCACCGCCCCGCCCGAGGGTCTCGACACCACCGCCTTCCGCGACCACTGCGTATGGCGGGAAGACGGGGTCTGGCGCCAGCTGGTCGGCTCGGGCGTCCGGGGCGTCGGCGGAACGGCCTTCCTGTACGAGTCGGGCGACCTGCGCAACTGGCGGTACGTCGGCCCCCTGCTGACCGGCGACGCCTCGCAGAACCGGAGCGAGCCGGACTGGACCGGCACGCTGTGGGAGTGCGTCGACCTGTTCGGCATCGGCGACGGCGACAGCACGGACGTACTTGTCTTCTCCGCCTGGGACGAGGGCACCACCCACCACCCCCTGTACTGGACCGGCCGCTACCAGGGCGACACCTTCACCCCGACCGCCCTCCACCGCCTCGACTACGGCGGTCGCTACTTCTACGCCCCCCAGTCCACCCGCGACGAGCACGGCCGCCGCATCATGTTCGGCTGGCTCCAGGAGGGCCGGACGGACGAGGCGAACGCGCAGGCCGGCTGGTGCGGTGCGATGTCCGCGCCGAGGGTCGTCACGCTTGGCGCGGACGGCCGTCTGCACCAGGCCCCGGTGCCGGAACTGGCCGTGCTGCGGCGGGAGTGCGTGGAGGTGGCGCCGGGCCCGCTGACCGACCCGTACACCCCGCTGCACGCCGTGTGCGGGGACCAGCTGGACATCGAGACGACCCTGCGTCTCGCCCCCGGAGCGACCGCCCGGCTCGTGGTCCGCGAGACACCGGACGGTGCGGAGCGCACGGTCGTGGAGGTGAGCAGGGCGTACGTCGGAGCGCGCGGCACCCTCCGCCTGCACCGCGGGGCCAGCAGCCTCGATCCGACGGTCGACACCGAACCCCGGTACGGAGAGCTGCCGTTGGACGCCGACGGACGTGTGGACCTGCGAGTCCTCGTCGACCACTCCACACTGGAGATCTTCGCGAACGGGCATCCGCTGGCCGCCCGCATCTACCCCACCCGCCCCGACGAGGCCGTCGGCGTCGGCATCGGTGCCGACGGCGACGTGACCCTGGAGCGGTTCCACGCCTGGCAGATGGCGTCGGCCTTCACCGACGGACCCCGGCCGCTGTGGCCGTGACGGTCTTACACACGACCACGGCCCGGGGTGTGGACGTCCCACCGGGCCGTGGCCCACCCTCTTCCCCGCTCTCCCTCAGGAGCCGCCATGAGCGTGTCCCGCCGTACCCTCCTGCTTGCAGGAGGCACCATCGCCACCCTGCTGCCTCTCGGAGGCATCATGCCCGCGGCACAGGCCGCCGCCCCGAGTGCCGCCGGAGCAACCCCCGCCCCCATCCCGATCCCCGACCCCATCCCCGTCACCGGCACCTGGACCCGCACCTCCGACGGCGGTCAAAAGGCGACCGGCGGCAGTCGCGAGCCCGCCCTCGCCCTGTCCGAGCAGCAACTCGCGGCCAAGGGCACGTACGCGGCCCGCGTCACGCCCCAATCCGCCTCCTCCATGGGCGTGTTGGTGTTCCGGGCCGCCCTGGACGGTTCGACCGGATACGCGGTCGCCCTCGACCCCGGTCGCGCCCGCATCCGGCTCTACGACCTGGCCAGCGACGACACGATCGCCACCGCGCCACTGCCGGGCGCCCGAACCGGAAAGTGCCGTCACGCTTGCTGGTCATCAACTCGAACGCGTCCTCGGCGTCGGCGATGCCGAACCGATGCGTCGTCATCGGTGTCGGGTCGATCTTCCCGGTGGACAGCAACCGCATCAGCCGCGCCATCCGTTACCGCCATGCGACCTGGTCCTCCTGGGCCACATCACAGGCCGCGAACGTGGCCTGTGCCCCGGACTTCGTCAGGGCGCCGGCCAGCTCCTGGCGGCGTTCTCGTCGAGTTCGACGACGGCGAGGGCGGCACCCTCGCCGGTCCCGGCGATACGCGGCGCCGCCGGGACCGCCGGGACCGGCAGGTTTCAGAGGGCGACCGGCAGGTCGCGGCCGAGCCACTCGGTGTAGAACGTCGCCAGGTCGGGTGTGAAGTCGACCTCCACCGGAAAGGTCGGCGGGACGCAGTCGACGTCGAGGAGCGTGCCGCTGACCGGGCAGAGGAATTCGCGGATCTCGACGAGGTCGGGGTCGACATCAGGATCTCCTCGGTGAATCCTCTGGCGTACCAGCTGATTCCCATCAGCCGCCAGACATTGGCGAAGATCGGGATGAGGGTCCACCAGGCCAACGAGGTCGCCACGCCCTGGTAGTTGGCGTTGACGATCGATCCCTCGGGCAGGTACTGCTTGACCGCCAGATACGCGCCGTCGTTGACCCGGCCGTCGTAGTTGAGCAGTTGGGTCAGGGTGATCCAGAAGCCGCCGTTCATCGGCCCCGGGGCGCAGTTGAACGGGTGGAAGCTCCAGCCGGTCGAACCCTCGTAGTCGAGCTCGATGCGGCCTTCACCGGTGACCGTCATCTCCTGGCGCACCAGGTCGATGAAGTCGTTCTTGGCCAGCGGGTGCACGAAGGGCACATGGCTGCGCTTGTGCACCGGCATGGTCAGCCCGCGGTAGGTGCCCGGCACCATGGTCGTACGGACCCGCTTGAGGAATTCCCGGCGGCCTTCCTCGATCAGCTCCTTCGTGGCCTGCTGGTAGTAGTCCAGGCCGAACTCGTCGACGATCGCGGTGAGCGCGTCACGGACCATCAGGCAACCCGACAGCTTGGCCTTGTCGTCGAGGATCCACCAGTTGGCGTTCCTGAGGCCCATGCGCAGCCGCAGCATGTAGTCGTGGCGGAAGTGGTCGTGCTCGCCGACCTTCTCCGCGCTGATGTGCAGACCCTCGCCGTACCGGTCCGGGGTGAGGACCGACATGCCTGGCCCCTCGTAGGTGCCCGCCTCCAGTTCGTGGGTGACCGCGCCGACCCAGGCGATGAGCTCGTCGCCGTGGAAGACCGGGATGACCGTCATGACGTCCGGCGTGTGCACGCCGCCGGCCCACACCTCGTTGTTCTCGAAGATGTCCCCGGGCCGGATCTTCGGGTTGTCCTCGTACCCGTTCTTGATCATGAACTTGATGAACTCGGACAGGGTGTGGACGTGCACCATGATCCCGCTGGACAGGGCGATGGCGTCGCCTTCCGGGGTGTAGAGCCCGATCACGAACTCCTCGAAGTCCCGGACCGCGGGGGAGGAGGCGATGTACTTCATCGTCTCGCGCGTCGAGATGATGGTCGACAGCAGCCGGGAGTGGAACGACTCGAACTGCAGCGGGTCGGCTTCGAGGTTGGGCAGCTCGGTCAAGCCCTGGTAGTGACCGGTCTCTTCGAACAGCTCCTCGCAGCGGGTCAGTTGCTCGAGCAGCGTCGGCTTCTCGCTGGTCATGTGGGGTCCTGCCTTTCACGTCACCGTGGGACGAACGGGGTTCAGGCGAATCGGGGGTCAGGCCTGACCGGCGCGGTAGTGGATGAGGCGTCGGCTGTCGAACTCGACGTGATGGGTGGGCGGGATGAGCAGCGTGGTCGCCGGGTGCTCGATCACCGCCGGGCCGCCCACGACGTTGCCTGCCTGCAGCTCGTCCATCTCGTAGATCCGGAAGGTGATGTCCTCGCCCTTCCAGTGCCCGGGCCGGGTTCCCTTGATCGCCGACGAGGGCGGGGTCCGGCCGTGCAGGTCCAGCACCGGGATGGCCGGCTTGGGGGTCTCCAGATCGGCGGAGAGCGCGAGCTCCAGGATCTGGTAACCGACTTCGGAGTAGAGGGCCTGCTTCGGATAGATGCTGGTGTAGACGCGCTCGTAGCCGCGCATCAGCTCGTGGAGGTCGTCGATCGACTTGAGCCGCTCACCGTCCCAGGGGACCTCGAAGTCCGACAGCTGGTTGGTGAAACGCACATAGGCCGAGCGATTCAGCTTGGCCGCGCCGAAATCCCAGCCGTGGATGGCGAAGTCCTGACGTGCGCGCTCCTCCAGCGATGCCCAGGCCGTGTTGATCGCCTCGATCGCGGCGCCCTTGACCGCGCGGGCCGGACCGTCGTCCCCGGCCGGACACGCAGCGATGGTCGCCTGGTGGTAGCGATAGCGCCGCGGCGCGCAGAGCACGCCGAATGCCGAGAAGACGGCGGCGAACGGGAAAGTGATGACCTCCTTGAAATTCAGCCCGTCGAGCACCCCGGACAGGCCCAGCGGGCCGCCACCGCCGTACATCAGCATCGAGTACTCCTCGGTGGTGTACCCGCGGCCACGGAGCATGTTCGACAGGAACTCCCGCATCGACTCGGTGACCAGCTGATGTGCCCGCTCGCAGAACTCCATGACGCCGACCTTGAAATGCTTGGCCATCGGCTCCAGCGCCGCCTGCGCCGCGTCCTTGTCCAGCGGCACGTCACCGCCGAGGAAGTTGTTCGGATCCAGATAGCCCAGCAGTAGATGGCAGTCGGTGATCGTCGGGTTCGGCCAGTTCAGACAGACACCGACATCCGACCCCGCGCTCCGCGGCCCGATGGTGAGCTTCCCGGTCAGCGGGTGGATCCCCAGTTCCGACCCCATCCCGGCACCGATCGACTCGGTATGGATCATCGGGATGTTGGTGCGGAAGCTCAGCAGGGTGGGCTCCCGGGTGATCGGGATGGTGCCGTCGCGAACGATGCCGACATCGAAGCTGGTTCCCCCGATGTCGCAGCAGACCACGTTGTCCGAACCGAGGATCTCCCCGACGAAGTGTCCGCCCAGCACCCCACCGACGGGACCGGACACATAGGACTCGTACAGCCGGGGGGTGTCCACCGGTACGGTGCCGCCGTGCGCCAGCAGCGTGGAGACCTCCCGCCGGAAACCGTCCGAACGCGCCTTCTCCTCCACGGCCTTGAAGTGCTTGCGGGCCCGCTCCCCCGCATAGGACTGCGCGACGACACTGGCCAGCCGGGTGTACTCCTTGTGCGTCGGTGCGATCGCCGAGGACAGCACGACCGAGACGCCGGGTGCCTCCTCGGCGATGATCTCCGCAGCACGCTGCTCGTGTGCGGGGTTCATGTGCGAGAACAGGAACATCACGCCGATCGACTCGGCCCCGGCGGCCACCAACTCGCGTGCGGCGACCCGTACGTCCTCCTCCCGCAGCGGGACGGTGACCTGACCGAACAGGTCGATGCGTTCCTGGGCGCCATGCACCCGGTCCCGCGGGATCACCGGATCGTCGTGGTGATGGGTCACGGTGTGCAGCCGGTCGGCATAGGGATAGCCCAGCCAGCCGCCCTCGGCCTTCTCCATCAGCAGGTAGTCCTCGAAGCCCTGGGTCAGCAGCAGCCCCACCGTCGAACCGGTCTTGCTGAGCAGCGTGTTCAGCATGATCGTGCCGGCGTAGACGATGACTTCACTGTGCGGCATCACCTCGGACAGCTGCTTGCCGTCGGTCTTCGCGGCATCCGCGATCGACCCGATGAAGCTGACCGATTCGTCCTGCTTGTTGGTCAAGTACTTGCCGACCAGGAACTGGCCGTCATCGCTGACGATGACCGCGTCGGTCATCGTGCCGCCCGCATCCAGGGCGACCCAGTTGCTCTCGCCTGCGCCGGGGATTTGATGTTGAGCCGTCACGGTGCCTCTCCGATCACACGCAAGCCGCGGCGCCGTAACGAGCTACGGGCGCCCATCTGATGGCCAGGACCTTGCACCGAAACGCACCGAGAAGGCTTGAACGGATACGCCGAGCCGTTGAACGGTCTCGCGCACTTGGCCAAGAAACAGGCAACGGCACAGGTCACTGCGTTTTGGGGAGAGCGAATGCGTTGAACAATCCGCCGTGCGGCTTGAAAATACGGGTGCGCCAATCGCCGTGACCTGTCGCATACCGCCCGCAGGCATTAGCGTCGAAACGCAGCAGGCTGCCGAGCACTCGCCGAACAGCCCGTTGCCGAGCGTCAATGTCGACGTGGAGGACAGGCCGATGGCGCAACACTTGATCGGGCCGGACGAGCTTCCGGTCTGGGTGCCCGGACGTCTCACGGTGCACAGTCCCGAGCAGGGCTGGGACGGTATGTCGGTACGCGGATACTGCTACAGCGGCTCCGATGTCGGAGTCCCGCCCATGCGGGATTACATGATCGTCGCCTACCGCCGCGGAACCACGGCCATGCGACGACGCTTCGACGGTCATTGGTCGACCGAACACCTCGGCCCCGGCGACGTCTCACTGCTCACCCGCGCTGCCGAATCCCACTGGGTCTGGCCCGAGGGGATCGAGGTCGTCCACGTCTACCTCACCCAGGACGAACTCGCCGCGACATGCCGCCAGATGTACGAACGCGACATCGCCGACATCGAACTCAACGACGTCCTCAAAGCCAACGACCCGGCGATCCACCGCACCGCCATGCACATCGCGGCCGAAGCCGCACACAGCGACGTGGGCAGTCCACTGCTGATCGAGTCACTGTCCTGCCAACTGTCCGTGCACATTTTGCGACGTCACGCCCAGGTGCAGTTCCGGGAGCACACCCCGGCCGACACGCTCACCACACGGCAGATCGGCACCATCCAGGAGTTCATCCGATCACACATGCGCGAGAGCATCTCCCTCGACGACCTCGCCGGCTGTGTCGGCCTGAGCCGTTACCACTTCGCCAGGCGATTCCGGCAGACCATGGGGACCACTCCACACGAATTCGTCACCAGGCAGCGTGTCTCCCGGGCCCAACTCATGCTCCAGCGGACAAGCAACCCGCTGCGGGAAATCGCCGCTCTGTGCGGGTTCTCCGACCAGAGCCACATGACACGCGCCTTCCAGCAAAGACTGGGGACGACACCGGGCAAGTTCAGGTCCGAAAGCTGATCGCTCCGGAACCGGCGTACTGCCCGTCCGCAGCGCGAACGGACACAGACGGCCGTGTGGGCAGGTGCTGGCCTGTGACGACGGCCACGGTGGAGGACGTCGCGGCGTCCGCGGCGGAGCTCCTGAACGCCGGCTTCTCGATGACCGTGAGGCCCAGCGCTGAGCGCGAAGCGCCGCGGTCGACCGGTCGCGGCGGCGAGGCAGTAAGCCCCCCTTGGAATAGGGCTCGTTGTGAAATTGAGTCGCTGGGCTTACGGCGGCCATGAAATTTCTGGACAGCCACAAATGTTGATCTGGGCATGACTCAAGGCCCGGCACCTCGCCCATTGTCCGACGAAGCCCTCTCCAACCTGCTCTTGAAGCAGCAGTTCGGCACTCTCGCCACCGTCAAGCGCAATGGTCGCCCCCACCTGACCACCATGCTCTACAGCTGGGACTCCGAGGCCCGCATCGTGCGGTTCTCGACGACGGCCGACCGCATCAAAGTCAAGCACCTGCGGCACGATCCGCGTGCGGCGCTGCATGTGCAGGGTGGCGACGTGTGGTCGTTCGCCGTCGCCGAGGGCGAGGCCGAGGTATCCGAGGTCACGGCAGTCCCTGGCGACGCGGTCGGGCGGGAACTGCTCGGAATGATCCCGGAGGCTGCGAAGCCGGAGGACGAAGATGTTTTCCTGGAGCAGTTGGTCGTCGAACGCCGGATTGTCATCCGGTTGAAGGTTGACCGGCTGTACGGGACGGCGCTTGACATCAACGGATAGATACCAGGTCCGGGCGCGGGTGTCCTGCTCAGTGAGGGCCACCACCCTCCATCGGATGAGCGAGGAGCTCCAGGCCGTGGATGTCGAGATCCCCGGCACATCCGAGACATCGCCACCCAGCTCGGGGCCGGCGTCCCTACGCCCTGAAGGTTCTGGCCGGCCGGCCGGCCGGCGACCCGGACATGGGCCAGCCATCGAATCGGCCCGGCATCCTCACCGTGATGGTCGACGACCGACCCTGCCGCCGAAGCCGTCACCGTACGGGAGGTCACCGACGCCTGGCGGCGCATCACCGGCTGGCTCCAGCACCACACCCCCGACTCCTACGCTGCGCTCCGCGCCGGCGCCAGCCCGTCCGTCCCCATCGGGACCCGCCACCGCCAGCAGCCCACGCGCCGTCCCGGACCGCGCGATCACCGGCTCCTGTCCTGAGCAAACGCATTTCGTGGGTGGCCGGCGTTCCCGGCCTCAGATCGACTGTGGGTGGCCGAAGAGCAGGTCGTAGCCGGGCGGGAGCTGGAGCAGAATCCGCTGGGTCAGGTCTTCGCCCGCGGTGTCGGCCACGACGCTGAGCACGGCGCTGACGTCCCAGGTCGCGGTCTTCTCGGTGGCGCCTTCGATCCAGGCCGCGGTCGCCCGGATGAACCGTTCGGGCGGGAGCGGTTCATGCGCCTGGAGAGGGTTGAGCAGGATGCCCGCCAGCGTCTCAGGGAGCAGGGCTGCCAGCTCCCGGCGCACTTCGCCCAGCAGATGCGCGCCGAGCAGAGCGAGGACCACTCGGGAAGCGCGCTCCGCCTCCGCCTGTGTGGGGTATTCGCCGCGCTCTTGGACGGCGGACAGGAAGGCGTCCCAGTCCGTGCGCATGGTGTCCTCCCGATCGGGCGGTCACGGCTGCGAAAGGGCGCGCCGCCTGGCGGGAGCCCCGTGCCCCAGGCACCTACCGGTGGATGCGGGCTTCAGCCGCTGATCTGCTTGGGTGGGTCGCTGCCGTTGATGGCGATCTTACGGGGCATGGCCCGCTCGGCAACCGGGGTCCGCGGCCACGGCATGCGTCGACAGGGGGCGGCTGACGGCGACAGGCTCGGACGGCTCTCTTCCGCGACCTGCTCGAAGGCTGATGCCTCAGCCGCCGGCACGGGAAGGGAGGGCGATGGCGAGACAGTGCCGGTTTCCGCCGGCGGCGGGAATGCGATCCTCGGCCCCCAGCCCGCGGGGGACGTTCGAGGGTCCGTTCCCGTACGGGTCGCAGGACGGCGATACGACCCTTACTCCTCGGCGTCGCCCTCGTCGGCTCGATAGGTTCGTGTCCAGGTTGCGCCGCAGCGGCAGCGGGAGTGTTCCACCAGCTCACCGTCTTCCGACACGGCCATGGCGTCGCTGAGGCGGACGTGAACGTGCTGACCCACTGGTCACCGCTCTCTTCGAAGTGTGGTGGCTCCGTAACGTGAGCATATTTGTGCCCATATCGGCAATGGTGTGCATCACATCCGTGGCAGGTGAGGTGCTGTCCGACGCTACGCACCTGTGGCGCCCCGGTCACGCGGCTTACTCCTGACAAGAGGCGGTCCCTGTGGGACCGCCCTCGCTTGTCGGACGTTGGATCGGCGTGTTCCGCGGCGGCGTGAGCGGAAGGCGAGGTGCCTTACCGTCTGGCCGGTGGTTCGGCGACTTCCGCCTGAGCGGGCCGCAGGAGCTGGTTGCCGACACGGTAGCCGGGGCGCAGGATCGTGGTGCAGGTCGGCCATTCGACATGGTCGGAGCGTGTACAGGAGACGGCCTCGTACAGGGTGGGGTCGAAGGGATCGCCCGCCGTGCCGAAGGACGTCAGCCCGAGGGCCGCGAGTTCGGTTTCCAGTGCCTCGGTGACGCGTTGGAAGCCGCCGGTGACTTCTCCTTGCTTGCGGGCCTCGTCGATGGCGTCGAGTACGGGGAGGAGACCGGCGAGCACGTTGGTCACGGCTATCTCGCCGACTGCGCGGCGGTCGCGGCTCACCCGTTTGCGGTAGCTGTCGTACTCGGACTTCACTCGCTGCAGGTCCGCTGTCCGCTCACGCACCTGTGCACGCAGGACATCCGTCTCGCCCACGGCCGCGTCGGCCTTCGGGGCAGGCTCGATGTCGCCGCGGCGGCGGGGCTCCAGGCTGGTTCCCGGATCCCGCCGCCGGTTGTCCTCGACGATCGACAGAGGGTGCTTGCTGCGGCGGTGGTTGTCGCCAGGGCGGGTCATCCGGCACCCTCCTGCCGCCTTTCGTCGTCGACGATCTCGGCGTCGACGACGTCCTCGTCCTGCCCGGCCGGGCCGGCCTCGCCACCGCCCATGCCGTCGGCTGCCTGCTGGCCGGCCTGCGCCCGGGCGTACATGGCGCTACCCACCTTCTGGGCTGCGGCGGTGACCTTGTCAGTGGCCTGCCGCAGGGCGGCGGGGTTGTCGCTGCCGGCCGGCTCCGCCTTGAGGGCTTCCTTGAGCTCCGCCAGAGCGGTGTCGACCTCGCCCTTGACATCGGCGGGGATCTTGTCGGCGTTGTCGGCGAGCAGCCGTTCGGTCTGGTAGGCGACCTGCTCGGCGCGGTTGCGGGTCTCAGCGGCCTCGCGCCTGCGCCGGTCTTCCTCGGCGTGCTGCTCGGCTTCGCGAACCATGCGGTCGATGTCGTCCTTCGGGAGGGCCGAGCCGCCGGTCACGGTCATCTTCTGTTCCTTGCCGGTGCCCAGGTCCTTGGCGGACACGTGCATGATTCCGTTCGCGTCGATGTCGAAGGTGACCTCGATCTGCGGCACACCACGGGGTGCAGGCGGCAGACCGGTCAGCTCGAACATCCCGAGCTTCTTGTTGTACGCGGCGATCTCACGCTCGCCCTGGTAGACCTGGATGGTCACCGACGGCTGGCTGTCCTCGGCCGTGGTGAAGATCTCCGAACGCTTCGTCGGGATCGTGGTGTTGCGCTCGATGAGCTTGGTCATGATGCCGCCCTTGGTCTCGATGCCGAGGGA
This sequence comes from Streptomyces vastus, assembly GCF_039532825.1. Taxonomy (NCBI): domain Bacteria; kingdom Bacillati; phylum Actinomycetota; class Actinomycetes; order Kitasatosporales; family Streptomycetaceae; genus Streptomyces; species Streptomyces vastus. The sequence goes on along the minus strand of NZ_BAAASJ010000113.1, from coordinate 6,364 downwards.
CAGCGGCGTGACGTCCAGCAGCAGGACGTCCTTGACCTCGCCCTTGAGGACACCGGCCTGCAGGGCGGCGCCCACGGCCACGACCTCATCGGGGTTGACGCCCTTGTGCGGGTCCTTGCCGGTCAGCGCCGGTACGAGGTCGGTCACCGCCGGCATCCTCGTCGAGCCGCCGACCAGGATGACGTGGTCGATGTCGGACACCTTGATCCCGGCATCCTTGATCGCGTTGTGGAACGGGCCCTTGCACCGATCCAGCAGATCCGAGGTCATCTGCTGGAACTGGGCGCGCGTGAGCTTCTCGTCCAGGTGCAGCGGACCCTCGGCGGACGCGGTGATGTACGGCAGGTTGACCGTGGACTCCGACGACGAGGACAGCTCGATCTTCGCCCGCTCGGCGGCCTCCCGCAGCCGCTGCACGGCCATCTTGTCCTTGGACAGGTCCACGCCGTACGCGTTCTTGAACTGCTTGGCCAGGTGGTCGACGAGCCGCTGGTCCCAGTCGTCGCCGCCCAGGTGTGTGTCGCCGTTGGTGGCCTTGACCTCGACCACACCCTCGCCGATCTCCAGCAGCGACACGTCGAACGTGCCGCCGCCCAGGTCGAAGACGAGGACGGTCTGGTCGTTCTCCTTGTCCAGCCCGTAGGCCAGGGCGGCCGCGGTGGGCTCGTTGATGATCCGCAGCACCTTCAGGCCGGCGATCTCCCCGGCCTCCTTGGTCGCGGTGCGCTGAGAGTCGTTGAAGTACGCCGGAACGGTGATGACCGCCTCGGTGACGTCCTCACCGAGGTACGCCTCCGCGTCCCGCTTGAGCTTCTGCAGTATCCGTGCGGAGATCTCCTGGGGGGCGTACCGCTTGCCGTCGATGCTCCCGCTCTCCGGGAAACGCCACTGCGCGTCGCCCATGTGGCGTTTGACCGAGCGGACGGTGCGCTCCACGTTGGTGACCGCCTGGCGCTTGGCCACTTCACCGACGAGCACCTCGCCGTTCTTGGCGAAGGCGACCACCGACGGGGTCGTCCGCGCCCCTTCCGTGTTGGTGATGACCGTGGGGTCTCCACCCTCCAGCACGCACACCACCGAGTTCGTCGTGCCGAGGTCGATTCCCACTGCCCGTGTCATGGTCCTCTCCTTCATCTGCCGGCAGACGACAGCGCCGGTGCACTGCCACCTGCGGATTTGAAGCAAACGTCGTCAAGAGCCTGGATAGGGTCCGCACCTTCCTTGTCAGTAATTACCAGTTTCTACCTCCTTGGTGGCATTGGTGATGAGTGGGAGGCAGTCGCCCACGAGCGTTCGGACCCACGAATCTCGGACGCGCCAATCGCCTGTCGTGCGCAGCTGGCGCCAGGAGGTGAATCGGGGGCGCGGCAGCCTCCGCTTCGCTCTTCAATGCCTGAGCACCAAGAGCGGAGCGCGAGCGCGTGTTCAACACCACCGACACCGGGTACCCAAATCGGGATGAATCGGTACCAATTGCCCTGGAGGTGAAGGACGATGACTCTGCCCGCGCGACGCGCCACGGGGAGTCGGCTGGCCCAACGGCGATTCCCGGGCTGGGCCGGGGATCCGCTCGCCGAGTTCGACGACCTCTTCAGCCGTTTCGGCAACCTGCTGGAGACCACGGTCGGCGGTGGCCTGGCACCCACGGCCGGGGCGTGGGCCCCGGCAGCGGATGTCTCCGAAACCGACGACGCCTACCTCATCGAGATCGACCTGCCCGGCGTCAAGCGGGACGACATCGACATCGAGATGGGCGAACGCGAACTGACCATCAGAGGCGAGTTCAAGGAGCGGGAACGCGCTGGTGTCCTGCGCCGCGGCACCCGCCGCACCGGCAGGTTCGAGTACCAGGCCGTGCTGCCCGGCGAGATCAACGCCGAAGGCGTCAACGCCAGCCTGGCGGACGGCGTGCTGACCGTGAACGTGCCCAAGGCCGAGGCGGCCAAGCCCCGCCACATCGAGATCACCAGCGGGGAGTGACCACCTACCTGCTACATGCCGCTCCGGTCCCTGGCAGGCATCGGCCGACCGGGACTGGAAGCGGCACACGAGGCGGGTCCGGTCCGGACGACATGCCAACCCTCACTCAGAGCATCGGGCCGTGCGCCGATCGCTGGTGACGGCTTCTTCCCCCGCACACGCCACCGCCTGCGTGCCCGGTCCCACACTCTCGTCCAGTAACGCGCCCACGCCGGGCAGCCGCCCGGCGGACATGGCACACCTCACCTCTGCCAACCCAAAGCCCCAGGGAGTACGGCCATGACAGTGATGACGGACGCGCTCATCCCGGCGTTGGAAGACGTTCGCGAGGCCCACGCCGCAGTCATCGACCGATTCCGTGCCGATATGGCCGTCACCGCCGTCGGGCCGCGCCATCAGGCACTCCGGCGCCACGTCGTCGGCACCGCGGACCGCCTGGCCCGTGTCGACGACCACGTCCGCGAGATCCGCCCACGGACGCTGATGCGGGACACGTCCGAGTTGGTACGCAGCGTTTCCGACGGCGCGGTCCGCACCGTCAGGGTCCCTCTGCAGGCGGTGATCGCGAGCGGTCTTCTGCGCGGGGGACGCCAGGCCACCGAGCGGGGACGCCTGAAGAACGCGGAAGGCGAGTACGCGGCCGTTGCCCGGGCCCTGGTGTCCTGCCGGGCGGGGGAGAGCATCGCCGCCGTCGCCGATGATGAGGAGGCCGTGGACCTGCTTGCCGCGCTGCGCCGCCAGGATGAGCAACTGCTTCAGGCACTGGAGAGCAGCGTCGACGAAGAGGCCCAGGCCCTGGCCGCCGCAGCCGCAAAGGCCGGCCGAACGGTCAAAGGCAACGGTGGCCCCACCGCGGCGGCCGGCCAGGTGGTACGCACCACCGTCGCCCGGATCCGGGAGGTCGTCCGGGGCGGAGGGCAGCAGACCCGCCGTACGGCCGCCGGGGCGCCCGAGGAGACGCCGAGCGTGACGCGGATGGCCGAGCAGGTGCAAGGCGCCGTCACCCGGGAGGAAGACCTCCCGATCCCCGGCTACGGCCGGTTGGCCGCCACCGACATCGTCCAGCGGCTGCGCGATCTCTCCCAGAGCCAGCTGACCGTCATAGAGGGCTTTGAACGCGCCCACGCCAACCGGGCCACCGTACTGCAGGCCATCGAAGAGCTACGCGGGAGTCGGCCCCGGCGGAATACGACGCCATGAGCCCGGACCAGATCACCGCCTGGCTGACGGCCGCGGAGCCCGCTCCGGCGCGGCAGGTGTGCAAACGCGCTTCACCCCTCACCACAGCCAAGTCGGCACCTGCTTCCCGACGACCATGACCGCGCTTGACCGAGAAAGAAAGGGAGATCCACCATGACCAGCACCAGAGAAACAGGCGGCATCACCGGAACCAAGGACAAGGACTACAACCTGATCTGGTTCATCGAAGCCTGCCTGAACAACGCCCTGCGACTGGAGACCTACGTCCAGGACGCCGAACGCGAAAACGACAACGAGATCGTGGAACTTTTCCGCAAGGCCCAGGCCGACAGCCGCAAGGGCGCCGATCTCGGCAAACAGCTCCTGCGCTCCCGGCTCGGCTGACAGACACCGACGAATACGAGAGGGCCGGTGGCTCCCCTGGCCCTCTCGGTCGGCGGGAGGAGTGAGCGACCCGCGGAAACCCGGTCGTCATCGCAGCCAGGAATCCGCCTGCCGCAGCCACTGCAGCACAATCCGGGTGACGGAGTCGCCGTCATCCCATCCCGGCGGAAGAACCGCGAACCGGGGGCCGATGCGCGAAGGCGCGAGGGAGATCACCTCTTCCGGGCCACGCAGCAGGCTGGACGCATTGCTCCGTCGCCGGGGCGGGGGCGCCTGCGCTGCTCGGGAGGTCCGCGTTCGGACGCGTACGGGCACCGGCCGACCTGCAGCCGCACTCGACGCCGGGCCGCCCCGGCCTATGTCGTATGCCGCGCGCCGCCCCGGATCGCGCAGCGTGTCATAGGCGGCGAGGACGTCCGCGAGGTCCTCCGCCGAAGCCGAATCCTCGGGCCGGGTGTCCGGATGCAGCGAGCGCACCAGCCTGCGATATGCGGAAGTGATCTCCTCGGCGGAGGCGGAACGCGGGACGCCGAGTACCGCGTAGTGGTCGCGCTGCGGTCGCTGCCCGGGCATCGTTCTCACCACCCTCGGCCGCTTGGCCTCCGCAAACCACGAAGTTCCTACAAGCCTCCATATAACCTCGCCCACTTATTGTCAATACATCCCTTTTGAGTTATATGAGTGGTGAGGGTGGTTCGTAGAAGCGGCCGTCGAATGCTGGTCCTGTCACTGTCCGAGAGGAGTGTGACTGTGATGCTGCTGCGTACCGATCCCTTCCGTGAACTGGACCGTCTGACCGAGCAGTTGCTGGGTACGGCGGCGCGGCCGGTGACCATGCCGTTGGACGCCTACGAGCGTGACGGCACGCTGTGGGTCCACCTCGACGTTCCCGGCGTCGAGCCGGACGGCATCGATCTGAGCGTCGAGCAGAACATGCTGACCGTGCGCGCCGAACGCCCCGAACCGAAGGGCGCCCTATCGGAGATGGTCGCGGCCGAGCGGCCGTACGGAGTCTTCCGGCGGCAGCTGTTCCTCGGCGAGAACCTGGACGTCGAGCACATCGAGGCCGAGTACGACGCCGGGGTGCTGACGGTCAAGATCCCCGTGGCCGAGACGGCGAAGACCCGCAGGATCGAGATCGGCCACGCCGAGGAGAAGAAGGAACTCGCCGACTGACGGCCAGGCACAGGGCCCGTGGTCCCGACCGGAGGCAGGTCGGGTCACGGGTCTTCGCCTTTCCGGCCACCCAACCACTGAGGTACGTCCGGCCGTTCGGAGGGAACTCCGGGAGCCCCGCCGAGTCGCTGCTGGGCTGTCTCGTGCTGCACCGGGGCGAGGCGCACATTCGCCGAGTCATCCCCGTGCCGCCGTCGCACCAGGGCTGCTCCGCCAGCCAGGCCAGGACCTCCTCGGCGTCGGCCTGCTCCCGTTCCAGGTACTCGTCCCGCAGCACGCCCTCCGACTCCGAAGCCCACCGGTGCCGCCGTCCGGAATGTTCTCCGGCCCATGTCGGGCCGTGCGTTCGAGGGCCTTGGCGTCAACTGCTGTTTGGTGACGTGCTCATGGGTAACCCGTCCGGCGAACCGGACACAAGGCCAGCGAACCGGATACAAGGCCGACGAACCGGACGCAAAGGAGAAAATCTTCCATGGGCATCATCGCTTGGATAGTCATCGGTCTGCTCGCGGGGGCCATTGCCAAAGCGCTCATGCCGGGCAAGGACCCGGGCGGAATCATCGTCACCATGCTCATCGGTATCGCCGGAGGCCTGCTTGGAGGCTTCCTCGGCAAGGTGATCTTCGGAGTCGACTCGATCGACGGCTTCTTCGACCTGTCCACCTGGATCGCGGCCGTCGTCGGGTCCGTCATCCTCCTCGCGCTGTACCGGCTGTTCACCAGCCGCGGACACGGACACCGGCGCGGACACGTCCATGCATAGCAGGCTCGTTCACGAACTGCAGCCCGGGACAGGGGAGTTCGGCCCGCATCGCGATGGCCGGAATCCGGCGAACAGGTTCCCTCGGGCGCGGTGAGCACCCCACGCCGCCGGCGGGCGGGCCTGAGGCCCGCCCGCCGGCGGTGACGGAAACGTGGTGGGGAGCGTCGCCCAACGTCTGGGGCCGATTCGGACCGTGGCGGGACCGAGCTCCGCGGATGCGCCTGCTGAACCGGATGGAGTTCGTCGCCGAGACCCTGCGGGCCGCGCTGGAGGCGCTCGCCGCTGCCGCGCCAAACTGGCTGGAGCAGGCCCTGGCGGAGCGGGAGACCAACTGGCTGGGCCGGTACGGGGAACGCGTGGATGCCTGGCACGGGCTGCCCGACGACCAGGACCGCGACAGCTGGCTGCGCCAGGTCGGCGAGGATGGATTCCACCTGCTCACGGCCGCCTGGCGGCCCGATGCCCCCGACTGGCTGCGCCGCATCCCCGCCCTGGAGACCCTGCGCCGGGCGTGGCTGCAGCAGTACCACCGCGGCCAGGACGGCGTTCGGGCCCGCGAGAGCGAGGACCTGCCACCGGGGCACCAACGGCTGGCCAGCCTCTAGGACACCGAGGCACGCTACGGCACCAAGAAGACCACCGGCTGGACGGGTTACTGCCTGCACCTGACCGAGACCTGCGACGACGCCGCGCCCCGGCTGATCACGGACGTCGCCACCACCAGCGCTGCCGAAAGGGGACGACAGCCAGGCCCTGCCCGGGATCCACACCCGTCTCGCCGCGCGGGAGCTGCTGCCCGCCGAGCAACTCGTCGACAGCGGCTACGTCACGGCCCGCACCCTGGTCGCCGCCCGCCAGGAA